>NZ_JBJZOU010000006.1:0-357226 GCF_057808395.1 Serratia sp. TSO36
TTCCAGCATGTACTTGATGTCATCGCAGACTGGCCGGTCAACAGGGTCAGCGAACTACTACCATGGCGTGTCACCCTGTTGGCCGAATGACACGCATTCGTCAATACGGTTCCCGCTGTACGCTTACAACAGGAAGGGATCACGCGGGCGTTAACGCCGGGCGAAGTCAATCTGGCGCGTTCAGTGTTTGGCAGCACCATTTTCTATCAGACCGTCTTAGTCCACTGCGACAGCTACCTGCCGTTTGGGTTGCAGAATCAGTACACGGCGATGAGCCCGAATGGGGAGTTGTATTTTCGTAGGGCTTTATATAAAAAGGATTATGCGAGCCAGGATCCTGAAGCTCGGCATCTTTTTATTCATGAGATGGCACACGTTTGGCAGTACCAGAAGGGTATGTGGGTACGTACCCGTGGGCTTCTCAGCTGGGCAGTAAGCTATCAATATCGACTTGATAAACCCTCGCTGCACCGCTACAGCATGGAACAGCAAGCATCGATAATTGCGGACTATTTCATTCTCAAGAGATATGGGGTGAATGCCTTCTTCCGCTTGCCAAACAGGAAACTCATCGGGATAGTGGACAGAAGGACATTGTCACAATTTCACCCCATCATCAGAAGCGCAGGGCTGCCATTATGAGAAAATATGTATTCCTTCTTCTTCCCCTTTTTATCTCGGGTTGCCCAACGGGTGACAGGTTTAACCTCTATCAAGTACAAAGTAAGATCGTAGACGGTAAAGTCTGCGTCTTTTTTAATGAGTGGGATATCGTAAAAAAAGAATCCATACTGAATATTGCCATCTGGAAACAAGGAGGCGATGACTACGTATATGAAAAATCATATGCTTACAGCCCGATAACGTTGGAGGCCAACAAGTGTGTTCCAGGTATCGGTGAATTTAGTTTTATCGCTGGTGAAGGATACACCGTATTGGTAAGAACACCGCTGAACTCTTATCGGACCAGTTTTGTTGTGATGAAGAAAGGTGAAAGTATTATGTTGAAGCCCGATTAGAGCTTAATGAAATTTATTAACTAATTATTGCATGAGAGTAATTTATTAATTATATAGAAATTCAACCTGTAACTGGAAGCGCAGGGCTGACACTATGAAAAAATCCCACTTAATATTTATTTCTCTCTTATCTCTGGTTGCCCAATGCGTTATAGGTCTAGTCTTTATCAAGGGAAAATTAATATTTCAGAAGAGAAATGGGTTCTTTAATGAAAAATAACCCCCCTATATTCACATACGCGACATAGGAGAATTATTTTCTATAAAGTTAATCTATATGAAATCGGCCTCTTTCACCTCCAACTTCACCATCAGCTTCTTGTTCACCTCTTTCCCATCCACCCCGCTATGAATCCGCCGATGGCAAGTTGGGCAGATGGCGCCAACCCACTGCGGGTGATCGGGGCCTTCATCGGCGAGGCGTTTTGTGTGATGGGGTTCAAGGTAGGGATCGCCGTTCCTTTTCTTGAACGGTGCTGGCTGATCGCAGGCTTCGCAGATGCCATTGGCGCGCTTGAGCACGTATTTTTTTACGTCTTCGCTGCGTTTGAACCAGGATTTTTTGCTGTCGCTCTGTTGGCGCTGGCCTGATTGCTGTGAGGACTGCAGTGCCTTCTTGCGTAGCTGCTCGAGCGTCTCTGTCTGCGTATCGGCTTCATCGGTTTCTGCTTCTTCTTCGACCGCATGCAGTGACGAGACTTTGAACAGGTTAAAGGTAATGCCTTGGCGCATGTTATTTTCGAAGTCTAAGCACTGAATGTGATCCCAAGAATCGCACTCAAACATGCCAAGATAGCGAACGCCTTTTTCTTTCTTGTTGTCTTCGAACAGGAAGATGTCTTTGCCGTCTTTTTTATGGTCGCGGATGGATTTATTACCCCGAATAAATTCCATAGGGCCTTTTTGGCCTTCTCCCGTATAAGAGAAGCTGCCTTCAGCTGTCCATCCATCTTTGTAGCCGTAGGTTTCGCCACTTTCTCCGGTGAAGATAAAGATCACCGGGAATTCCCGTGGGGTCCAGATACCGCCTTGCAACTGCCCGCCGTAGAGCTCGATAAGCGCTTTGCGTGTGTATAGTTTGCCTTCGGTTAAATAATCAAAAGGATGCGGTGTTTCGACGGTCTCAAAACCGAGATCTTTGAGAAATTGGATGGCTTTTTCTGTTCCATTATCGGCGTTGATTCCCTTAAATGGATAGCCATGTTGCTCACTGTATGCTCTAGCGGCAATGCCTCGGATGTCGTACTTCTCGCCATTATAAATAAGGGTGAATTTTTTAAATCGCTTTATTTTATGTTGTTTTAAGAATTCATCTCGGCCAATTTTTTTATATTCTTCGATGGCTTTTAAAACGAATTCTTTTGAAGATAACGCCTCTATTGCAGTTGCCAAAACCACGTCCTCACATTACCGAGCAGACTCTGAGCAATGTGCTTGCTGACGAGAGCAGTATGCATCAATACCCAGCAGTTAACTCATCGATTTACCGAATGCGTTAACTATGCCAGGTAGGGGAGGAAATGCCTACCTTGATGAATGCTTTTGTTGTGATACGTCAGTCAGATCTATTGGAAAAACGTGGGTGGGAAGGGCGATGAGCATCGCCCTAATTGCCATTTACGTTAGCCGCAGGCTTCCATCTCCCGCAACGCCCGCCCATACAGGTTACACAACGCAGGAATCAGATGTGCCGTAGCGTTGAGGTAGTGATTCATTTGTTCCCAGCCTTCGGTATCCAACTGCGGGCGTTTTTGCAGTAAATGGCCGAACAGCATCAGGCCGTGGCACAGACCTTCCGCCTGTTCGGCAGAGAGTGCGGCCAGGTCTAAGAGCTCTGAGGGATTGAAAGTGCTGAGATCGAGGTGGTTAAACAGTTGGCGATAGAGGGTGAGGGTGCTTGCAACGGATTCTGTAGTGGGAACCTTTGTCATGGGTGCATCTCCGTATGTCATTAGCGAATGACTATCACCAGAGACGCTAAACTCGGGTGGTAGCTCAGACGGGGTTAGCGTCACCGGGACATACGAACCGGCGCTTCTTGCGAAGCCCCCGCCTGAGCCACCATTATTTGGAGTGAACTAAAGCTGCTGCATTATTACATAATACAGCGGTAGTATGTCAGATTCGGAACGCTAACTCCGGCTGCGGATTTTGCCGCAGCGGAAAAACTATAACGTTATCAGTAAAAGGAAAAAATAATCTGTATAGAATTACAGTTTATTTGCTTTCAGCATTGGAATGCAGCTCGCAGTTATTTATGGTGCTCTTTTATATTTGTAATGTCGCCTATATATGGCGAATATAATTCATATCATTCCATTCCCTAAATGAATGTTATGTTCGGTAATCCTCTATTCGCGCTACGAAGTGTTAACCGTTCCAGTATTTATCCTTTCTAGAGCTTATGTTAATCATACGGCTTTGCTCATTCACGGATGAACGAACATGGCGAATGAAGATGAGTTGCGTATTGCCCTGTCGCCGGTGCAGCTTGCGGCGGTACTGTCTGATGAAAGCGTCACTGAAGGTGAAACGTTCAGTAACCGTCTGCTTGGCGGTTTGGGGCTTGCCGGCGGTGTCGTTGAGCTGATGGGGGCGGCGGTGTTGTGCTATGCGCCGGATCCGACGTTTATCACCAAAGTTGGGTGTGTGGTGGTGGGAACGCATAGCCTGGACAGCATCAAGGCCGCTTCCAATCAGATGATTACCGGGCATCCAACAACTACCGATACTTATCAGTCTGCCGTTGTGTTGGCGCAAACACTGGGGGCCGATCGGGAAACGGCCTATAACGTCGGTTTAACGGTCGATATTGCCGTGCCTTTTGTCTTTGCCGGAGCGGTTGGTGCTGCCAGAGTCGCATCCGTGCGCATGGGCCGGGTTAAGCTGATTGAGCATGAGTCCGTTAGCGGTAAATATCCGGGCGGGCACACATTGGCTCGGCATATAAACATCGCTCCGGAAGCGCTTATTGCCAGGCTAGCCAGGCGCCCGAAACTGATCGCGGCAAGTACCTTCAGATCGGTAAAGGAGGCCGAAAAGTATGTATCTGTCACGGTAAAGGCGAACCGTGCAGATATTGTGAATTGGATGAAGTACGCGTCTCCCGGCAGCCGTTTGAGCGTGTATCACAATTTCACAGAATCAGTGGGTTATGGCGTGTTACGCGGCAGCACTGACGTCTATCAATGTCATCGGGTTGGCGTCGTGATTGAATTTACCCGCTATAATGGTAAACCTTACTTTATCCTTAGCGCCTTCCCTGCGAGATAAGCCGATGAAAACCAGCGAACTTGATGACCTGATAGTCATTTATTTTGGCCAAGATTATGACCTGATAAATGCAGAGGGCGATATTACTGCGCTGATCGCAGAGTACATTCGTCTGGCGACTCATCAGCAGCGCGAGGCTTTGGTCAATGAGATCGATGAGCTACTGGCGCAGGATAATGTGGAGTCATTATTCAACCAACGTTTCGGCTTTACCTTCAGCCCTGAGCTATGGGGAACCACGGTTCCCGCATTCCTGCAACAGGCCAGAAGCGCTGCAGTGAAAGCGCTTTGGGCACCATCGTGATTCGCAATCACTTTAGCGAGCTCAGTAGCTTATTCAGTATTTACTTCGGTCAGGATTATGATCTGTTTACTGATGCCGAAACGGCCGAGGGGGTGATTGACGGCTTCCTTGAGCAAAACGGTAGCCAGGTCATCCGCGATATCCTCGAGGAAGCCAAAAAATTTCAGGCCACCTATGCGGGGCGTATAAACGAGGGCATGGCGGAGCATTTTTCAGATGAATTTATGCCGGAGAGCTGGGGCACTACAGCGGTAGGGGTCTTTGCCATATTGCAACGAAAAGCAGAGCAAAAGCTGGAGCAGCTTAAACGAATTTAAGCCCCCCAACCCCTCCGCCCCAACCTACCCCAAATCCCCCCCATTGCTGGCGATCACTTTCTTATACCACCAGAACGATTTCTTGCGGGTGCGGGCGAGGGTGCCGTTGCCCTGGTCGTCGCGGTCGACGTAGACAAAGCCGTAGCGCTTGCTCATTTCGCCGGTTGAGGCGGCCACCAGGTCGATGCAGCCCCAGGTGGTGTAACCCAGCACCGGCACGCCGTCGGCGATGGCGTCGGCCATGGCGCGGATGTGTTCGCGCAGGTAGCTGATACGGTAGTCGTCCTCAATCTCGCCTGCGGCGTTGAACTCGTCGTGCGCGCCCAGGCCGTTTTCCACCAGGAACAGCGGCTTTTGGTAGCGGTCGTACATCATGTTCATGGTGATGCGCAGCCCCAGCGGATCGATGCCCCAGCCCCAGTCGCTGCGCGGCACGTGCGGGTTTGCCAGTGATTTCACCACGTTGGCGGCGCTGCTGTTGTTGTCGTTCATGTCGGCGGAGGCGCAGCGCGAGGCGTAGTAGCTGAAGGAGACGAAGTCGACGGTGTGCTTCAGGATGTCGGCGTCTTCCGGTTCCATAGTGATGCTGACGCCTTTCTCGCGGAAGACACGGGCGGCGTAGGAGGGATAAGCGCCGCGCGCCTGCACGTCGATAAAGAACAGGTTCTCGCGGTCTTTCTCCAGCGCGGCCCACACGTCTTCCGGCTTGCTGGACCACGGGTAGAAGTTGCCGCCGGCCAGCATGCAGCCCACCTGGTTGGCGGGGTTCACTTCGTGGGCGATGCGCGTCGCCAGCGCGCTGGCCACCAGTTCGTGGTGCGCGGCCTGGTATTTCACCTGTTCGGGGTTTTCGTCCGCTTCAAACACCAGCCCGGCGCCGGAGAATGGGCTGTGCAGCAGGATGTTGATCTCGTTGAAGGTCAGCCAGTATTTCACCAGCCCGTCGAAGGCTTCGAAGCAGGTGCGGGCGTAGCGGGTGAAGAACTCCACCATCTTGCGGTTGCGCCAGGAGCCGTATTCGGTCACCAGGTGCATCGGCACGTCGAAATGGCACAGTGTGACCAGCGGCTCGATGCCGTATTGGCGGCACTCTTCGAACAGGCTGCGGTAGAAGGCGATGCCTTCGGCGTTAGGCGTCAACTCGTCGCCGTTGGGGTAAATCCGGCTCCAGGCGATGGAGGTGCGGAACACGGTAAAGCCCATCTCCGCCATCAGCGCGATGTCGTCGCGGTAGCGGTGGTAGAAATCGATGGCGTCGTGGCTGGGGTAAAACTCATCGTCGCGCAAGCTAAAGCGCTTCTCCAGCCCGAGTTTGACCGCCATGCGGTGCGGGCCGTGCGGGATCATATCGACAGTGGTCAGCCCTTTGCCGCCCTCGCGATAGCCGCCTTCCGCCTGGTTGGCGGCTAAAGCGCCGCCCCATAAAAATCCTTTAGGGAATGTTGAATCGGACATGCAATCCTCTGGTGTCTCAATGCGTTGCGCTGGCGGCGTTCGCCGCCGGTGCGGTTTGGCCGGGCGCGGCGGCGTTTTCCGGCAGATCCTCGAAGCCCAGCATTAGCGTGAGCACGAACGACAGCACCACCGAGAGCGCCATCACCGCCACCACCCACACGATGCTCATCGGGTTGGCCGGATCGAAGAACTGCACGCTGGTGAACAGCCCGGGCGAGGCCATCGAATGGCTGGCCAGCCCGCCGATGCCGGCGACCGCGCCGCAGACGAAGCCGCTGATCAGGCTGGCGACCAGCGGCCGCTTCAGGCGCACCGCCACGCCGTACAGCGCCGGTTCGGAAATCCCCGCCACGATGGCGGAGGCGGCGGCGGCCAGCGCGGTCTGGCGCAGCTCGCGGTTCTTGGTTTTCAGCGCCACCGCCAGCGAAGCGCCGCCCAGCGACAGGTTGGCGCCGATCTCCGAAGGCATCACCATGCCTTCTTTGCCGGTCTCGGCGATGGTCTGGATGATGGTCGGGGTAAACACCCGGTGCATGCCGGTGATCACCAGCAGCGGCCAAATCGCCCCCATGATGGCCACGGAGAGCCAGCCCAAATAGCCGTGCACGGTGTAGACCAGCGCAGAGATGCCGCTGCCGATCCAGATGCCGAGCGGCCCGATAAGCAGAATGGCGATCGGCGCGGCGATCAGCACGATCAGCATCGGTTTGAGGAAGTTCTTGGTCACCGCCGGGGTGATGCGATCCACCCCGCGTTCGATGTGCGACAGGATCCAGGTCATCACCAGCGCCGGGATCACCGTGTAGGTGTATTTCACCGCCGTCACCGGGATGAAGGCGAATTCCACCGCCTGGCCCTGTGCCGCCTTGGCCATCAGATCGATAAAGTTGGGATGCACCAACACCCCGGCGATGGCGATCGCCAACGACATGTTGGTTTTGAACTTCAGCGCCGCCGAAGCGGCGACCATCACAGGCAGGAAGAAGAACGCGCCGTCGCCGATCACGTTGAGGATGACGAGGGTCGAGGAGCCTTTTTCGAATACCCCGGCCATGTCCAGGATCATCGCCAGCAGCTTCACCATCGAGCCGCCGATGATGGCGGGGATCAGGGGCGACATGGTGCCCACCAGCGCGTCGAGAATGCCGGCGCCGATGCCCTTCAGGGTGAGTTGGCGTTTCACCGGGGCGGCGGGGGCCGCCGCGCCCGGCATGCTGAGCGCCAGCACCGCCTGATAGGCCTTGGCCACCTCGTTGCCGATGATCACCTGGCACTGCTCGCTGCTGTGCACCACGCCCAGCACGCCGTCGATAGCCTTCAGCGCCGGGGTGTCGATCCGCGTTTTGTCTTTCACCACGAATCTCAGGCGGGTCATGCAGTGGGTCACGGCCTCGATATTGCCCGCGCCGCCCAGGGCGGCCACGATGGCGTGCGAGATCTCTGCGTAGTTCTTCGGCATGGCGTGTCGTCTCTCAGATAGCAATTCGGATAGCCCAAAGGCGCATGTTTACTGCCTGGGCGATCCGTCGTTCCATCCGTATGAAACGCCCATAAGAAACCGGTTTCACAAAATCATGTATTGGTGTTTTGTTGTTGGCAAGAACTATGATTTTTGGCGTTTCGTTTTCGTGATCTGGATCGTTAGGGGTAAGCGCATACCGATGTGCAGGGGCGTGAAAACGTTCCAAACGCCGGGCGTCTTGGGTAGACTGCGCTGAACCCATGGATTTTGGCGGCGCACAGATGGCAACGATACTCGAGGTGGCGAAAAAGGCCGGCGTTTCAAAGGCGACGGTGTCGCGCGTGTTGTCCGGCAGTGGCTATGTCAGCGAGGAGAAACGCGCGTTGGTGGATAAAGCCATCGCAGAAACCGGCTATCGGCCCAACCTGCTGGCGCGCAGCCTGGCGACCAACACCACCCAAACCCTCGGCCTGGTGGTCACCAACACCCTCTACAGCGGCAACTATTTCAGCGAACTGATGGCGCAGTCGGCGCGCATCATGGAGGCGAACGGCCGCCAACTGATCCTGGCGGACGGCAAGCACACCGCCGAAGAGGAGCGGGCCGCCATTCAGTTTTTGCTGGATCTGCGCTGCGACGGGGTGATCATCTATCCGCGTTTTCTGTCGATCGCGGAAATGGACGAGATCGTCTCCCAACACCGCCAGCCGATTCTGGTGATCAACCGGCGGCTGCGGCTGAACGACAGCTACTGCATCTTCAGCGATCAGCACGCCGCCAGCGCGGCGGCGGTGGCGCACCTGATCGCGCGCGGGCATCGCGACATCGCCTTTATCACCGGCTCGCTCGATTCTCCCACCGGGCTGGAGCGGCTTTCCGGCTACAAGTCCGCGCTGGCTCAGCAGGGCATCGCGGTTAACGAGGCGTTGATCGTCGAGGGGAAATGGCACGCGCAAAGCGGCGTGGCGGCGGTCGATGCGCTGCTGGCCGGCGGGCAGCCATTCAGCGCCATCGTCGCTGGCAACGACGAGATGGCCATCGGCGCGATGAAGCGGTTGGCGGAGCGCGGCGTGGCGGTACCGGAGGCGGTATCGGTCATCGGCTTCGACGACATCCCGCTGGCACCCTATACCGTGCCGTCGCTGTCGAGCATGAAGATGCCGGTCACCGAGATGATCCAGGAGACCATCAACCGCCTGCTGTCGATGCTGGACGGCGGCGAGCTGAGCAAGCGCCCCAGCTTCCCGGCCTGCCTGATCGAGCGCGAGTCGGTGGCGGCGGGGCCGTATTGGGTAGGTAACTGATCCATCCGCGCCTCAATAGACAAACCCGACGGCCGGCCTTATATTGCTAATGAGAATCACTATCAAAAACCTCGTCGACGGTCGGCGTCATCATTCACAGGCAGGGCGAACATGTCTACGTCCCCCCAGCGGTTACTGCAGGAATATCATCAGCAAGCGCAGGACTATGCGCTGTCGGACATGCTGCGTGCGCGGCGCGGCGTGTTGGCCGCCGATGTCGACATCGAGCTGGATGAACCCCACCGCGCGGGGCTGAAGATCGTGGTGATCCGCCGCGGGCGTCTGCGCTGTGAAAGCGGAACGGGGCCGCAGGTGGAGCTGAACGGCCCTTCGCTGTTGCTGGCCGCCGGGCGGGACGACTTCGTGTTGAACAACCTGTTCCAGGCCGGCGAACCGCTCGATTATACCCTGCTGCAGTTCTCCGCCGCCTGGCTGGAGCAGAACGATGTCCGCCTGCCGCCCGGCCTCGATGGGCGGCGGCATGCGCAGTTGGTGCCGCTGGCGGCGCCGACAGCGCTGATCGGCCAGGCCCGGCAACTGTTCGCCTGCCCGCTGCACGAGTCGCAGCGCGGGCTGTGGTTCAGCGCCAGGGCCAACGAGCTGGCGGCGCATTGCCTGCATCAATGCTGGAACCGCAGCGCTGCCGCGCCGTCTGTTGGCGTGCACCTGGCCGCGCGCGATGTGGCGCGCCTGCAGCTGGCGCGCGAAATCCTGTTGGCGGAGATGGAGCAGCCGCCGAGCCTGGATCAACTGGCTCAGCGCGCCGGGTTGAACACCCGCAAACTCACGCAAGGGTTCCGCCAGCTGTTTGGCGCCAGCGTATTCGGCCTGCTGCAGGAGCACCGGCTGCAAACCGCTTGGCGCTTGCTGAGCGAGCAGGATCTGCACGTTTCCACCGTCGCCTGGCAGGTGGGTTATACGCCGGCGCACTTCTCCGTCGCCTTCCGCAAGCGTTTCGGCGTCATGCCCTGCGACGTCAAAAAGCGTTAGCCACGCAATCGAAAGAAAAAGTCTCGTCGGCGAAAGCCTTTACGGATGAGGACGTCCGCCGCTTTTGGCTACAGTAAGCGCCTTTGCCGTGGAGGATCTCATGCTGAGTGACCTGCGGGCGCTGACGCGTCCTTTCCGCATCATGCTGTATTCCGCGCTGGCGCTGCAGGCGCTGGCCGGCGTCAGTTCGCTGTTTCCATGGCTGGCGATAGCCCGGCTGGTGGACGCCGATCCGGCGGCCTATCCCTTCTGGCTTGGCGTCGCCGCCGGTGGCCTGGCGCTGTGGCTGTTCGCCCAAACGCTGGCGCTGCACCTCACTCATCTGCTCGACGCGCGTTTGTGTCATCGGCTGCGCAGCCAATTGGCCGCCAAGCTGGTGCGTCTGCCGCTGAACTGGTTTGTGCGGCAGGGCGAGAGCGGCGCCGCCCGGGCGCTGTCGCAGGACATTCAGGCGCTGCATCAGCTGGTGGCCCATGCGCCGGCGGAGTTGGTGCAGCTGGCCGTGGTACCCGGCTGCGCGCTGGCGCTGCTGGCGGCGGTGCAGTGGCCGCTGCTGCTGTTCGCGCTGATACCTTTGCTGGCGGCCGCGCTGCTGTTTCGCGTCATCCGTTCGCCGCGCCTGCGGCCGGCGTTTGAACAACGCGATCGGGCGTTTCGGCAGTTGAACGACGATTATCGGCAGCTGGCGGCGCATCCGCTGTTGGCGCGCCAGTTTCCCGGTGCGGGCATCGAAGCGCGTGCGCGGCAGAGCCTGCGGGGCTTTCTCGCCGCCTTTCACCGTTGGCTGCGGCGTATCGGCGCGCTCGGCGCCGTGACCCAATTACTGCTCAGCGCCGCGCTGTCGGCCGGTTGGCTGTTGCTCGGCGCCCGCTGGCTGGTGCCCAATCTCACGCTGGCGGAGCTGGCGCTGTTCGTGTTGCTGTTGCGCAGCGTGGCGCAACCGGTGATGGCGATGGGGCACGGCGGCGATGCATTGCGTGCGGCGACGCTGGCCGCCGGCCGCATTCGGGCGCTGCTGGCGCATCCCGAAATACGCTGGGGAGGGCGCTCGACGATCGCTTCGGCGCCGCAGGGGGCGGCGCTGCAGCTGAGCGATCTCGGTTGCCGGCAGGACGAACGCTGGTTGCTGCAGGGCGTCAATCTGGCCGTCGAACCGGGGGAATGGCTGGCGATTGTCGGGGCGTCGGGCAGCGGTAAAAGCACGCTGCTGCGGTTGATCGCCCGTTATAGCGAGCCGGATAGCGGAACGGTATCGCTCGACGGCGTGCTCGCCGACGCGTTCTCGGCGCAGGCATTCAATCAGATGGTGGCCGTGGTGCCGCAGGAGAATACGCCGCCGGCGATGTCGCTGCGCGACAACCTGACGCTGTTCGTCGACGGGGCCGACGATGCGCAGCTGCGGCGCGTGCTGGCCGCGCTGGGGCTGGCGGCGCGTTTGCAGGATAGGTTGGACGATACGCCTTCGCTTTCCGGCGGGGAGGCGCAGTGTCTCGCCATCGCCCGGGCGTTGCTGGCGCGGCGGCCGCTGCTGTTGGCCGACGAACCGACTTCGGCGCAGGATCGGCAAAATCGCGAACGCATTCTGACGGCGCTGGCGCAGCTGCCCGCCACCCGGCTGGTGGCAACGCACGACGCGGAACTGTGCCGCCGCGCCGATCGGGTGGCGGTGCTGGCGGAGGGGCGGTTGCTGGCGGTCGGCACGCCCGCCGAGCTGGCGGATCATCCGGCATTGTTGGCGGCGTTGGCCGAGCGCCAGGAGGCGGACGATGAAGTTTGAGTTGGTGAAAGCGTTGGCCCCGGCGCTGTTGCTGATGGCGCTGGCCGCCGCGTTGGATGGCGTCTGCGCCTTGCTGCTGGCGGCAGCGGTGGCGAACTGGCAGCAAAATCCCGGCCATTGGCTAGGGCTGCTGGCGCTGGCTACGCCTCTCTTGCTGGCGGTGCAGTATGCGGCGGCCTCCCGCGGTTTCTTCGCCGGCGGCGCGGTGATGAGCGCGTTGCTGCGGGCGCTGTTCCGCCGTCTGCCGCGCGCGCTGTCGCCGCAGGAGCAGGCACCGGGTCTGTTGGCCGGGGCCATCGGTCAGACGATGTCGGCACCCGCGCACCTGCTGGCGCCGTTGGTTGGCGCGGTCGTCACGCCGCTGGCGCTGATCGCCGGGCTGGCCTGCCTGAGCCCGGGAGTGGCGCTGATGCTGCTGGCGGCCTGCGTGCTGTTGATGCTGGTGTTGCGCGGTTCGGCGGCCCGGCTGCACCGGCGAGAGCGAGAGCTTGGGGAGGCCAATCAGAGTATTGAAGGGGCGCTGATGCAGTTTGCCCGTCATCAGGCATTGCTGCGCTTCGGCTACGGGCAGGCGGCCGCCGTCGAGGCGTTGACGCAACGGTTGGATGACCATCATCGGGCGCACGCCGCGCTGCTGCGCCAAAGCTTGCCATATCACCTGTTGTTCAGCGCCGGGCTGCAGCTGACGCTGTTGGCGGCATTGTGGTTCGGTGCCCATGAGGTGCTGGCGCAGCGCCTGAACGTCGCCCAATGGCTGGCGCTGATGATTGTCCTGGCCCGCTTGTTGGAGCCGTTGCTTCAGCTTTCTCACCTCGATCAGGCGCTGCGTCAGTTGAAGAGCGCGTGGGCGCAACTGCGGCAGGCGCTGGCGTCGCCCGCGTTGCCGCTGCCGGAACGGGACGGCGCGGCGCCGCAGGACGACGGCATCGCGCTTGAGGCGCTGAGCCTGGCGGCGGCGCACGGCGGCTGGCGGCTGCGGGAAATAGGCGGAGCCTGTGCCGCCGGAGAGATGTTGGCGATCGTCGGCCCTTCGGGCGCCGGCAAAAGCAGCCTGCTGAGCCTGATGGCGCGCACGCAGGATCCGACGGCGGGGCGGGTGTTCTACGGCGGCCGTGACGTGCGCGCGCTGTCGGCGCGGCAATTGGCGGGCGGTCGCGGCGTGATGTGGCAAGACAATCGCCTGCTGCGCGGCAGCGTGCGCTGGAATCTGACCCAGGGGCGAACGGATATCGGCGATGAGCGTCTGCTGGCGCTGTTGGCGGCGCTGGATCTGCCGCCCGACGTGCTGGAAGAAGAGGTCGGCAGCGACGGCGATCGTTTCTCCGGCGGGCAGAAGCAACGGCTGTGCCTGGCGCGCACGCTGCTGCAGGGGGCGCCACGATTGTTGTTGGACGAACCGGGCGCCAGTCTGGATCTGCGCAACGCCGAGCGCGTGGCGGCCCTGCTGGCCGGCTGGCCCGGCACGCGGGTCGTCGTCACCCACGATCCCGCGTTGGCCTGTCGGGCGGATCGAGTGTGGGTGCTGGAAGGCGGGCGGCTGACGGCGGCGGGCAGCCCGGATGCGCTGCGCGAGGCGGGGGGCTGGTTCGCCCGTTTCTGCCAGGCGAAAATGACCGGCGATCGATAGAGAAACTCCGGCAATCGAAAAAGTCGCGGCGGCCGTTTTGTTAGATTGATAACGATTATCATTTAACAATAACAATCAGGGAAAAACATGCGACTCATTCACCTCTCACCAGTGGCGGCCGCGATGCGCCGCGGCGCGTTGCTGTGCGCGCTGTGCGGCACCGGGGCGCTGGCGCAGGATGCGCCGGCCAAAACGGACGTAAAAGAAGATACCCTCACCGTGACCGCCGGCGCGGCGGCGCGGGATGACTATGTGGCTCCCGGCGTCACCACGCTGGGGAAAATCCCGCTGAAACCGCGTGAAGTGGCCCAGTCGGTCAGCGTGATCGATCGCCAGCAGATGGAGCAGCAGAATCTCACATCGCTGGATGCGGTGATGACGCGCGCCACCGGCGTCACCAGCGCCCCCTTCGTGTTGCTGACCACCGCGTGGTATGCGCGCGGCTTCAAGATCGATTCGTTCGAACTGGACGGCGTGCCGACGCTGCTGGGCAATACCGCCAGCTCGCCGCAGGACATGGCGGTGTATGAGCGGGTGGAGATCCTGCGCGGCTCCAACGGCCTGCTGCACGGGCTCGGCAACCCGGCGGCCACGGTCAACATGGTGCGCAAGCACGGACTGGCGCAAAACCGCGCGCAGTTTACCGCCAGCGCCGGGAGCTGGAATCAGTATCGCGGCGAAGCGGACGTGGGCGGCCCGCTGAACGCGTCGGGCAGCGTGCGCGGCCGTGCGGTGATGGCATGGGAAGATCGCGATTATTTCTATCGCGTCTCGGATCAGAAAACCCGTTTGCTGTATGCCACCGTCGACGCCGATCTGACGCCGGATACCCTGCTGCGTGTCGGCGCGCAGTACCAAACCATCGATTCCGTCACCAATATGGCCGGGGTGCCGATGGGGAAAGACGGCAGCGATCTGCACCTGCCGCGCAGCACCTATCTGGACGTGGACTGGGATCGCTTCAAATGGGACACCACGCGGCTGTTCGCTGCGGTGGAGCATCGGCTGAACGACGACTGGCAGGCCAAGCTGAGCGGCGACTATCTGCACGCCAAGTCTCGCCTGCTGTATGCCGGCGCCTGGGGCAACGTCGATCCGGCCACCGGCGACGGCGCGGCGCTGATGGGCGGCGCCTATCGTTTTCGCAATCAGCAGCTGGGGCTGGACGCCAGCCTGAACGGCAAGATCGACGCCTGGGGGTTGCGGCACGAGCTGGTCGTCGGCGCCAGCTACACCCATGCCGAAGAAGAACAGTTCACCGCACGGTTTGATTCTGTGTTTCAGGTGCCGGTGAACGTCTACCGCTGGGATCCGCACGGCGTGCCGAAGCCAGCGATCGGCGCTTACAGCTCGCCGGGGTCGACCAAAACCGTTCAGCGCGGGGTGTACGGCATGGGCCGCATTAAACTGGCGGAGCCGCTGACGCTGGTGGCCGGCGCGCGCGAAAGCTGGTGGCAACTGCGTTCGCCCAGCGACACTCTGGAAGAGAACGCGCGTCTGACCCCCTACGGCGGCCTGATCTGGGATTTCGCCAAAGACTGGTCGTGGTATGCCAGCTACGCCACGGTGTTTCAGCCGCAGAGCGGCAAAACCTGGAGCGGGCAGATGCTTAAGCCGGTGGAGGGCCGCACGCTGGAAAGCGGGGTGAAGGCGTCGCTGATGAATGGCGCGCTCAACCTCTCGGCCGCGGCGTTCCGCATCGATCTGGAGAACAACCCGCAGGTGGATCCCGATCACCCGGGCGGCGGTTTCGATACCTGGTATATCAGCGGCGGCAAGGCTCGCAGTGAAGGCTTCGAGCTGGAAGGGCGCGGATACCTCACGCCATGGTGGGACGTCACGCTCGGCTACACCTATACCGACACGCGCTACACCCGCGACGCCGGCAACCAGGGGCGCGCCTACAACAGCCTGACGCCGCGTCATATGCTGCGGCTGTGGAGCGATTACGACCTGCCGTGGGATCAGCGCAAGTGGAGCATCGGCGGCGGCATCCAGGCGCAGAGCGCGTTCAGCAGCGCCAATGGCGCGACGACGCTGCGCCAGGGCGGCTATGCGCTGGTCAACGCACGGCTGGGGTATCGCATCGACGAGACCTGGTCGGCGGCGCTCAACGTCAACAATCTGTTCGATCGCCGCTACTACGCCGGGCTTTTCTCGCCGCAGTGGAACAACCGTTACGGTGAACCGCGCAACCTGATGTTCACCGTCAAGGCCGAGTTTTGATGAATATGCGCGTATGGGCGGCGTGCCTCGGCAGCGCCATGGGGGGCGTTACCCTGGCGCTGCTGTTGGCGCGCGGCTATCCCTCGGCCGACCCGCTCGATCGGCTTTACGGCGCGCTGTTTCTGGCGTTGTTCGGCGGCATCGCGTTGCTGACGTATAGCCTGCTGGCGCCGGACTGGCGTCGCACGCTGCTGCGCGCCTGGTTGTGGTGGCCGCTGCCGCTGGCGCTGCTGGAGGCGTGGCGATGAACGCCGTCGCGCGACGGGCTTTGGCGGCGCTGCATCGGGGCTGCGGCGCGTTGTTCGGCTGCGCGCTGTTCGTGGTCCTGTTCACCGGCTGCTGGAGCCTGGCCGGCGACAGCTTCACGCTGTGGTGGAACGGCGTGACGATGAGCGGCGAGCAACGGCCGTTGGCGCAGCTGCTGGACGACGCGAAAGCCTACGGTGAAGACGGCGCGGCGCCTTACGTCATGCTGCCGAGCGCGCGTTATCCGGTGATTCGCTTTTGCCGCGCCCCGGACGACTGCGCCCTCGCGTTGAGCGCCGTCAGCGGGCGGCTGGTCAGCCTGACGGCGCCGACCACGCTGTTGGTGACGCTGCACAAGAACCTGTTTCTCGGCTTTCCCGGTCGGGTGTTTCTCAGTTTGTTCGGCATCGCGTTCGCTTTGCTGCTGATCAGCGGGATTGCGCTGCATGGTCGACGGCTGCGCCAGCTGTTGCAGCTGCGGCGGCGTCAGGGGCTGCGGGTGCTGCTGTTCGATCTGCACAATCTGTTGGGGCTTTGGTGCTATCCGTGGCTGGTGATGTTCGCTTTGACCGGCGCGTTATCCGGCCTCGGCGCGCTCGGTACTGTGCTGCTGGCCGACCGCGTCAGCCCCGGTGCGCCGCAGCGGGTGATGGCGCAGCTGATGGGCGGTGCGCAACCTGCACCGCCCTTGCCTGACGCCGGGCGTACTCTTGCGCAGACGATGGCGGCGCTGCGGCGCCAGGCACCGGAATTTACGCCGCAAACCCTGCAGCGCGCGCCGGATGGTGCATTGCTGGCGGTGGGCGGCGTCACTCGCGGTATTCCCAGCAGCGCGCTGTTCGAGCAATTTCGTTTCGGCAGCGGCGAGCAGCCGGCGCTGATGCGGCGCAGCGCCGCTCATCAGGGGCCATGGACGCGCGCGTTCATCGCCGTTCAGCCGCTGCACTATGGCCAATACGCCTGGTTGCCGCGGGCGGCGGCGGCGGTGAGCGCGCTGCATTTTTTGGCCGGGTTCGGCGCGGCGACGCTGGCGCTGAGCGGGCTGGGATTGTGGTGCCTACGGCAGCCGCAGCGCCGTGCCGCGCGCTTTATCACCGGCGTCTGCTGTGGTCTGACGGTGGCGGGAAGTCTGCTGTTGGCCGCCCGGCCGCTGGCGGCGTTCCCTGCCGCCTGGCTGTTTTGGGGAATGTGGGGCGCGGTGGCGCTGTTGGCGTGGCGAGTTTGGCCGGGGTGGTTATTGTTCCTCAGCGGAATGGCCAGCGGTACGGCGCTGCTGGTGGCGGCGCTCGGCCATATACTCAGCGCCGGCCCCGGCCTGTACTGGCTGGACAGCGCTTTACTGTTAGTCAGCGCGGCTCTGTTCGCCGCCGGCTCCTTGTTATGGCAATCGCGCGGCGCCTGGCCGCGCCAATTGGAGTAAAACATGCGACAACTATTGCAACATCGGCATCTGGTGCTGACCCTGGGGCTGCTCTATTTTAGTCAGGGCATCCCGATCGGCATCGCCATGGATGCGTTGCCGACCCTGCTGCGTCATGACGGCGCCAGCCTGCAGGCGCTGGCGTTTTTGCCGCTGGTGGGGTTGCCCTGGGTGGTGAAGTTTCTTTGGGCGCCGCTGGTGGATAATCACTGGTCGCCACGCTTCGGACGCCGCCGCAGTTGGATTATTCCGCTGCAGTGCGTGGTGACGCTGTGCCTGATCCTGCTCAGCGCGGTCGGCATTTCCGCGGCGGCGGCAGGGCTGTGCGTCGCGCTGCTGGCCGTCGCGTCGCTGGCCAGCGCTACGCAGGATATCGCCACTGATGGCATGGCGGCGGAACACGTCAGCGGTGAGTTGCTGTCGCGCGTCAATGCCATTCAAATCGCCGGGGTGATGAGCGGCTTCTTCGTCGGCGGGGCGGGCATGATGATGCTGAGTGCCCGGGTAGGCGTGCAGGGTGCGCTGCTGGCGATGGCGATCTTCCCTGCCGTCAGCCTGCTGGCGATTGGCCGCTTCCGACAACACGCCGATCTGCCGCCCGAACGCGCCGATTCGCGTCCGGCCAGCCTGCTGCGCACGCTGCGCCGTCGCGGCGCGGCGCGGTTGCTGACGCTCACGCTGCTGTCGGCGGTGACCGCGGTATCCGGCTTCGGGTTGGCCAAGCTGTTTTTAACCGATCACGGTTGGACGCCGGCGCAGGTCGGCCAGATCGGCATGGCCG
This sequence comes from Serratia sp. TSO36, assembly GCF_057808395.1. Lineage (NCBI taxonomy): Bacteria > Pseudomonadati > Pseudomonadota > Gammaproteobacteria > Enterobacterales > Yersiniaceae > Serratia > Serratia sp. TSO36. The sequence goes on from NZ_JBJZOU010000006.1 coordinate 18,202, forward strand.
GCGGCATGGTGACGCTGGTGCTCGGGTGCGGTGGCGGCGCCTGGCTGGTGAGCCGGCTCGGGGTGTGGAAGGCGTTCGCGGTTGGCCTGGGTTGTGCGCTGTGCGCCTCGCTGTGCTGGCTGGCGATGGCCAACTGGGATCTGCAATCCGGCGGCGTGATCGCCGCGGTGATGGGAGGCGCGCTGGCTTCCGGAGTGACCTCGGTCGCTATCATGACTGCCGGCATGCAGTTCGCTGCGCAGGGCGATCAGGCGGGCACAGACATGACCATGGTGCAAAGCTCGCGCGATATCGGGGAAATGGTCAGCAATATGCTGATGGTGGGGATGACCGCCAGCCTGGGCTACCGTTTTTCCTTCGCGTTGGCGGCCGCGCTGGCCGTGCTGCTGCTGGGCATCAATCTGGCCAGCAACCGGCACCCTGCGGCGGTGCGGCGGCAAGAAGAGTAGAGGAGATAGTTGGGGCCGGTTAAACCAGCTATCGATGTTTAACCGCGGCGAGCTGAGCAAGCGCCCCAGCTTCCCGGCCAGCCTGATCGAGCGCGAGTCGGTGGCGGCGGGGCCGTATTGGGGAAAGACATAATCGCGTACCCGTCTTTTTCAGGCGCTACAACGCTTGAACCCGCCTCTTCGACAAAGCAAAAATCCCCAGCGCGCTGCCCAACGCCAGGGCGCTGGCAAGTGCCGTGGATAGCGCGAACTCGCGCGTGTAGGGCAACAGCAGGCCAGCCGCAGAGATGCTGCCCAGCAGCAGGCTAAAGAACAGCGCTTTTTTACGATAGGGCGCCTTTAGGTTGAGATAGGCAGCGACGGCGCAGACGATAAGTGTTCCGCCGACGACGACCAACAGCGGCAGGATGATGAACGCCCCGGCGAGGAGATTGGACAGCCCAACGTCCTCCACGCCGGCGTAAGAGACAATAAGAAACATGATGCCGATGGCTAACACCGTGCTCAGTTTGATGACGATATAAGTGCTCGCGCACAGGTTAAGCGCCTTTAATGCTACTAGCATCACGTTGTTTGCCATCGTTCATCCTTGAGTTTGCCGGATAGGGGCCATATTGGCCTGGGGAATGGTTTATCTTACCCCAGCCCCCCAATCCGCTCCCGAATCTCCTCCTCCGGCAGATCCACGCCGATAAACACCAGCGTGCTCTTGCGTTCTTCCTCCGGCAGCCACTCCCGATCCCAGTCGGCGTTATACAGGCGCTGTACGCCCTGGAACAGCAGGCGGCGCGGCTCGTCTTCGATAGACAGAATGCCTTTGTAGCGCAGCAGGTTGTCGGCGTATTCCAGCAGCAGGCCTTCCATCACGTCGGAGATTTGCATCAGCGGCAGCGGCCGTTCCAGCGTCACCACAATTGAGCGGATGTCGCTCTGCGGCTGCGGGATGCGGCGGAACAGCGGGGCGGGCGGCGTCAGGTTGAGCTTGTCGTTCAGCGTAAAGCCTTCGATGTCGAACAGCACGCTCAGATCGATATCGCCGTGCGTCACCTTGTAGACCGGCGCGCGGGCGTTCATCCGCTGCAGCCGCTGGATCAGCGCTTCGCAGTCCGGCGCCACGTCGGTTTTGGTCAGCAGGAGGCGGTCGGCGTAGCCCACCTGCGCCTGGGCGATGCTGAACTGGCTCAGCTGCTGCTCGGCGTGCGCCGCGTCCACCAGGGTGATGATGCCGTCCAGCAGGAAGCGCTCGCACAGGATCTCGTGCGAGAAAAAGGTCTGGGTAATCGGGCCGGGATCGGCCATGCCAGTGCATTCGATGATCAGCCGGTCGAACGCCAGCTGGCCGCTGTCGGCGCCGTCCAGCAGATCCAGCAGCGCGTCCGCCAGTTCGTTGGATTTGCTGCAGCAGATGCAGCCGTTGCTCAACGTGGTGATGCGGCTGGCGCGATCGCCGATCAGCGCGTCGTCGATCGGCACTTCGCCGAACTCGTTCTCGATGACCGCGATTTTATAGCCGTGTTCGGCGTTCAGGATGTGGCGCAGCAGGGTGGTTTTGCCGGCGCCCAAAAAGCCGGTCAGGATGGTGACTGCAATGGGTTTCATACGGGTCCTTGTGACTGCGGGTTAACAGCAGCGCATGCCGCCTTTGCCGTCGCCGCCGTAGCGCGCTTGCTGGCGCTCGCGGAAAAATTCTTTATAGGTCATCACCGGCTTGTCCGGGTGGTTGTCTTTCATGTGCTGGACGTAAGTATCGTAGTCAGGCACGCCCACCAACATGCGCGCCGCCTGCCCGAGGTACTTCCCCGCCTGGCCGAGATTTCCGAACATAAGCCTTCTCCAACTTTACCCTGCATCACTACAGCGCTTGCTTAAGCCTGATATTAGGGGAAGCCGGGGGATGGGGTTCCCGCAGGGATGCCCCACCTCCGGGTCGCCCCGGGTATCTTGATTGCATCGCGCCGCACGCCTGGCATCTTGCGATACGCAGGCCGTGCGGCTTTGGGTACTACTTAACGTTATTATGCAGGGTATCCGTTAAATCACATCAATGCTGGGTCGAAACTTTGACCTCCCCCTCAGTTACGCTGTCGGCGGGCGCGGCCTGCGGCACCGGCACGTAAGGCGTTTCCTGGTCGGTGCGTTTCGGGTTCTTGTGCGCCGCCATCGCGGTTTTCACCCCGAAGAAGATGATGCTGTACACCACCAGCAGGAACAGAATGCTCAGCCCGGCGTTGGTGTAGTTGTTCACCACGATGTGGTTCATGTTGGCGATCTGCTGGGCGCTCAGCTCGGCGCCGCCTTCGGCGATCTTGCGCTTGTACTCGCCGGCCAGGAAGAAGAAGCCTTCCAGCTGCGGGTTGTCGCTGAACAGCTTAAGCCCCAGCGCGTAGGTGGTGCAGATCAGCAGCCACACCGCCGGCAGCACGGTCACCCAGATGTATTGGGTGCGCTTCATCTTAATCAGCACCACGGTGCCCAGCACCAGCGCCACGGCGGCCAGCATCTGGTTAGAGATGCCGAACAGCGGCCACAGGCTCTTCACGCCGCCGAGCGGATCCACCACGCCCTGATACAGCAGGTAGCCCCACAGCCCGACGCAGCCGGCGGTGCCGACGATGCCGGCCACCAGCGAGTCGGTTTTCTTCAGGAACGGCACGAAGTTGCCCAGCAGATCCTGCAGCATAAAGCGGCCGGAGCGGGTGCCGGCGTCCAGCGCGGTCAGGATGAACAGCGCCTCGAACAGAATGCCGAAGTGGTACCAGAAGCCCATGTTGGCGCCCGGAATGATCTGGTGGAACACGTGGGCGATGCCCACCGCCAGCGTTGGCGCGCCGCCGGCGCGGTTCAGCACCGAAGGTTCGCCGATGTCGGTGGCGGTTTGCAGGATCTGTTCCGGGCTGATGACGAAGCCCCAGGAGCTGACCGCCGCCGCCGCATGCACGGTGACGTCCTTCAGCGAAGCCATGATCATCGGCGCGTCTTCGGTGCCCAGGCGGTGCAGATCCGGCATGGTGATGCCCAGCGCCGCTGGCGGGGTGTTCATGGCGAAGTACAGGCCCGGCTCGATGATGGAAGCCGCCACCAGCGCCATGATGGCGACGAAGGACTCCATCAGCATCGCGCCGTAGCCGATAAAGCGCGCGTCGGTCTCATTGGCCAGCAGCTTCGGCGTGGTGCCGGAGGCGATCAGCGCATGGAAGCCGGAGACCGCGCCGCAGGCGATGGTGATGAACAGGAACGGGAACAGGGTGCCTTTCCACACCGGGCCGGTGCCGTCGACGAACTGGGTGACCGCCGGCATTTTCAGCTCAGGGTTGAGGATCACGATGCCGATCGCCAGCCCGACGATCACGCCGATCTTCAGGAAGGTCGCCAGGTAGTCGCGCGGCGCCAGGATCAGCCACACCGGCAGCAGGGCAGAGATGAACGCGTAGCCGATCAGCGTGAAGGTGATGGTGGTGTCTTTAAAGGTCAGCGCCGGGCCCCAGTACGGGTCGTGCGCCACCACGCCGCCGAACCAGATGGCGGCCACCAGCAGCACGATGCCGATGACTGACACTTCACCCACGCGGCCGGGGCGCAGGTAGCGCATGTAGATGCCCATAAACAGCGCGATTGGCACGGTGGAGCAGACGGTGAACACCCCCCACGGGCTTTCCGCCAGCGCTTTCACCACGATCAGCGCCAGCACCGCCAGGATGATGATCATGATCAGGAAGCAGCCGAACAGCGCGATGGTGCCCGGTATCGGCCCCATCTCTTTTTTGATGATCTCACCGAGCGAGGCGCCGTTGCGGCGCGAGGAGATGAACAGCACCATAAAGTCCTGCACCGCCCCCGCCAGCACCACGCCGCCCAGCAGCCACAGCGTGCCGGGCAGATAGCCGACCTGCGCGGCCAGCACCGGCCCCACCAGCGGCCCGGCGCCGGCGATGGCGGCGAAGTGGTGGCCGAACAGCACGTTCTTGTTGGTCGGCACGTAGTTGAGGCCGTCGTTGTTGACCACCGCCGGGGTGGCGCGGCCGGCGTCCAGCTTCATCACCCTGGTGGCGATGTACAGGCTGTAGTAGCGGTAGGCCACCAGATACACCGCCACCGAAGCGACGACGATCCACAGCGCGCTGATGTGTTCGCCGCGGCGCAGCGCCACCACGCCGAGGCAGGCTGCGCCGAGTATCCCCAGCAGCATCCACGGAATGTGCTTTAAAATCCCCTCTCGTTTCATGAGGTATCCTTAATTCCAGTCTGCAAAATATGAATGAACTCATCCGCTTGTAAGAGATGTCAGAGTGGCGCGGTGAGCCGTAGCGTCTTTCCCGAGGTAAGGCGGGTTTAGGAACAGCTCATCATCGCCGGGGGTAAGGGGGGAAGACAGGCGTATTTCGGTCAGCGGTCAGATCCGCCGGGTGAACGGTTGGATTGACGGGGTAAGCGGTTGGCGGCTGGTTTCATCATGTTTTGAATATAGTGGCGCAGTTGTGTCGGGTGAGAATCGTATATACCCTGCGTTAGGCAACGTATGGAAAAGGATAGAGACATGGAAGAACAAACAGAAGGCGTCAGCAGTGAAATGCGCGTCAAAATAAAAAAGGTGTTGCGTGAAATAGAAGCGCGATATGACGTAAGAGTGTTATATGCCTGTGAGTCCGGCAGCCGTGGATGGGGATTCGCCTCGCCGGACAGTGATTACGACGTGCGTTTCTTGTATGTGCATCGGCCTGAATGGTATTTGCGCGTTGAGACGCAGCGTGATGTGATCGAACTGCCGATAGATGATGAGCTTGACGTCTGTGGGTGGGAATGGCGCAAGTCGCTCGGCCTGTTAAAGCGAGCTAACCCGACGTTGATCGAATGGCTGGATTCACCGGTGGTTTATCGGCAGGATGCTGAAAGTGTAGAGGCGCTGAAAGGCGTCGTACCTGAGTGGTTTTCCGCAACGCGAGCACGCTGGCATTATCTTTCCATGGCGCGTAAAAATTTCCGCGGCTACTTACAAGGCGAGGAAGTGCGCCTAAAAAAATATTTCTACGTTCTGCGGCCATTGCTGGCCGTCCTTTGGATAGAAGCGGGCAAAGGGGTGCCGCCAATGCGTTTCGATCACCTGCTGGCTGGAACGGTGAGCGATCCATTGTTGTTAGCGGAAATTCATGCCTTGTTGGCGGTCAAAAAAAGAGCCGGAGAAGCAGAATACGGTCCCCGTAGGGAGCTGATACACGCGTTTATTCTGCAAGCGCTTAAGGCTCATGAACAACCGGCTGAATTACCTGATAGCTGCGCGCGCAGTGATTTCTCGCTCGACGAATTGCTTTATAAAACCGTCATGGCGTAATAGTCGTGTGGGTTGCCGATGAGGGGGCACAGGGGGCGTAATAATACCTTTCTGTGCTGTTGCATTGGCAATCACCGCCAGGCTGCCGCTGTTGCGAATGCAGACCCCGGAATAACCGGCCGGCTTTAACCCCCTGTTTTTCAGTTCGCTTACCGGGTGCCGAACGTTTCCGGCAGCCTGTCTCCTCAGGCCGTCTGCATGGCCTGCAGCAGGTGGATAAACGCGGCGCTGAGCGGCGGCGTCGCCGGCTCATGGCGGGTAAAGACGTAAAAGCGCGCGCTGATGTCGATCGCCTGCGTCGGGATTTTCTGCAGGTGCAGCTGCGGGGCGTAGTGCGCGACCACCCGATCGCTCAGCAGCGCGATATAGCCCTGCTGCCTGACCAGGCACCAGGTCGCCAGAAAGGAGTCGGTCTCGACGATCTGGCCGTGTGGCGTGTAGCGTTCGGCGATCTCGCGGATGGCGGCATGCCCCACCGAGCAGGAGCGCGGCACCACCCATTTGGCCTCGGCCGGCGGCTGCCCGGCTGCGGTTAGATCGCCTCCCTGATAGAGCGAGAAGCGCTCGCTTTTCAGCGCCTGCATGGCCAGATCGGCGCCGCCCGCCGCGCCGTTCAGGCTGCTGACCGCCAAATCCAGCTCGCAGTTTCGCAGCCGGGCCAGCAGGCCTTCCGGGCCGTCCTCCACCACCGTCACCCGGGTATGCGGGTAGCGGCGGTTGAAGCCTTCGAGCACCTGAGGCAGGTAGCATAGCAGCGGATCGACGCTCATCCCCACCCGCAGGCGCTTCTCGCCGTCAGCACTCAGGCCGCGCAGCTCGTCAAACGCGTTGAGCAACTGATTGGTGGCGGCGTCTATTCGCCGGTAAAACAGCTCGCCGACCGCCGTCAGGCGCACGCCGCGGTTGCTGCGCTCCAGCAGCCGCGCACCGATGGTCATTTCCAGCTCTTTCAGCACCCGGCTGAGCGTCGGCTGCGAGATGGCCAGCTTTTTCGCGGCCTCGTGCAAGCTTCCACAGTGGACAATGTCTTTGAACATCGTCAGATGCGCCAGCTTTGGCATGGTTTTCATGGTTGATCTCCCTGGAAGTGAAAGGCATCAGCCGGAGCCGGCGATGCGGCTGTAATAGGCCTGCTTCATCATGCTGTCGTTCAGCAATTTATTGATGGTTTGGTCGAGCACCGGCGTGGTGACGGAGGCCGGCATCAAGGTGGCGGTGATCTCCACGTCGTCGTCGCCGAAGGGTTCGATATCCAGATGCGAGATAAAGCAGTTTTCCCCTTGCAGCACCTGTTTGAATTTGGCCAGCGCCTCACGCTGCTCATGCTCGAAGGCAATGACGCAAATCTGGTAGGTAGACTCGCCGTTAACGTCATTGAAGGGCTGTTTGTTGACCATATTGACCAGCGGGCGCAACAGGGTGTTGGCGGCGAGCACGAACAGCGTGGCGGCCAGCGCGTCACCGTACAGGCCGCAGCCGGCGCAGGCGCCGACCGCCGCGGAGCCCCAGAGCGTGGCGGCGGTGTTCAGGCCGCGAATGTTCATCCCTTCCTTCATGATGGCCCCGGCGCCGAGAAAGCCGACGCCGGAGACCACGTAGGAGATGACGCGCACCGCGCCGCCGCTGCCGTCGATGGTCATGGCCAGATGGACGAAGATCGCCGCGCTGGTGGCCACCAGCGTGTTGGTGCGCAGCCCGGCGGTGCGCTGGCGGAACTGTCTTTCGTAGCCGATGGCGGCGCCCAGGACGGATGCGGTCAGCAGCGTCAGCAGTGTATGAATGAAGTGCATGATAATAACTCGATGTATTATCCGCTTATCATGAGCCACCCGTGGCGGGGTAACTCTTGATAAACAGGTAGTTAAGTTGGCGGGATTCCGTCCCGCCAGGCCAGGGCGGCGCTCAGTGCGCGGCGGCGATCTGCCGGCTGAGCGTCTCGCTGATTTTGTCCGTCAGCGGCTGCATCCCCTCGCGGGTGCGCGCCTCGCGGCGCTGCGTGATGTGATAGCAGCCGTCGAGGGTGCCGGCGCCCAGCAGGAGGACGCGGTCAGACATCATCACCGCCTCCTCTACGCTGTGGGTAACCAGCACGATGGAGCGGGTTTTGATTTGGCGCGTGCTCCAGATACGCAGCAGATCGCTGCGCAGGTGTTCGCCGGTATAGACGTCCAGCGCGGAAAAGGGCTCGTCCAGCAACAGCAGCATCGGTTCTACCGCCAGTGCGCGCGCGAAGCCGACCCGCTGGCGCATGCCGCCGGAAAGCTCGCGCGGGTAGGCGTCGCGGTAGGGCGAGAGCCCGACCAGATCGAGCATTTTCAGCGTCTGGGCTTCGACCACCTGCGGCGGCAGATCCTGCGCCTGCAGCCCGAAGGCGATATTTTGGTAGACGTTCAGCCACGGGAAAATGGCGAAGGTCTGGAACACCATGTTGATCTGCGGATTCGGCCCCGAGACTTTTTTATCCCCCAGCATCACGGTGCCCAGATCCGGCGCGATCAGGCCGGAAAGAATGCGCAGCAGGGTGGATTTACCCGAGCCGGACTGCCCCAAAATGCTGACGACCTCGTTGTCGTAAAGGCGCAAATTGATTTCATTCAGCACCAGACGTTTTTCTTTACCGGTAGGCTGAACGCTTTTGCTGACGTTATTGACCGTCAGCAGCGTGGTTTTTTTTACCAACATGATCTGTCTCCACCCAATTAAAAATATGAGCATGGAAAAAGGGCCGATATTTATCGCCGGGCAGGCGTAAAATAAATGCGGGTGCAAATAAGCCTGACCGTTATCGGACTGTTAATACGCTTATGCTGGAGGGGTTAGCCCATCGGGCGTGCCGGTGCGGCATGCGCGGAGGCCAGAGGCTGAAGGGTAAAGCGAAGGGATGCTATAACTGACTCATATCCTGACACTTTCAGGATGCAATGGGATGACTATTGCTCCTGTGACCTCAGCGATTCCAACAATAAAATAAACAACCAACTGTCGCCGTCCATATCATTCTCCCGTTATTTTTCGTGTGGCCATAATACGCGTGCCATAGCCTGTTATTCAATGTGGTTACGCCGAATTATGGCGGCAAAATGTAATTTAATATGAATGCGGGAAAGATTTTCTTTGTTCATTAAACGGGGCGTAAACGGAAGGTGCGAGAATGAATATAGGCATCATTTTATGGAAATATAAACCTGAATTAAACGAGAGAATAAGAGGCCAGCGGAAAGTCACATAATAAACCGGCCGGAGAGCGCCCTCCGGCCGGGATGAGGATCAGAACTGATACATGATGCCGGTTTCGACGATGTCGTCGGCGCCGGCGCCGACGGCGTTCTGCCGTTGCAGCAGGTTGAGTTTGTACTCCACGTAGGTCGACATGTTGGCGTTGAAGCTGTAATTCAGCGCCAGATCCAGGTATTTGACCAGATCGGCGTCGCCAATGCCGGGCAGGTTGCGGCCGCGCGTTTGCAGGTAGGCCACCGAGGGCGTGACGCCGGAATCGAAGTGATACTGCGCGACCGCCTCAATAGCGTCCGCGCGGGGGGCGAAGCCGGCGTAGCGATCGCCGTCGACGTAGGTCATGTTCTCGGTGCGCGCGTAGCTTGCCGCCAGGTAGAGGTTGTCCTGGTCGTATTTCAGCCCCAGGGTCCAGGCCCGGGCGCGATCGCCGTCAGCCAGGCCGAAGCGCTGTTGCGCCACGGTGCGCGCAGAGTTGGCGTAAGCGGCGCCAACGTTGAGCCCCACGCCGGTGTCGTAGGTGGCGGAAAAGGCGTAGCCATCGCCGTTTTGCGTCTGGATATCCTTCGCCCGTTGAGCGTCGTCTCCCCGATTCTTCCCCTGATATTGCAGGCCGAGATCCAGGCCGTCGACCAGACCACCCAGGCTGCGGCTGTGGTAGGTCAGCAGGCCGTTGGCGCGGCCGGTCATAAAGTTGTCGGCCGCTTCGTAGCTGTCGTTGCCGAATTCAGGCAGCACGTCCGTCCAGCCGGCCACGTCATACAGCAGGCCGTAGTTGCGGCCGTAATCCAGGCTGCCCCAGTGGCCGAACGTCAATCCGGCAAAGCCCAGGCGGGTATAGCTGTCGCCCGGCCCGGCGCTCTCCGGCTGATCGAGCCCTGCCTGATATTCCCATTGGCCATACCCCGTCAGCCCGTCGCCGATCTGCGTCTCGCCTTTGAAGCCGAAGCGGGTATAGGAGCGGTCGCCGTTATTGTCGGCGTCGCTGCTGAAGTAATGCACGCCGTTCAGTTGGCCGTACAGATCCAGTTTATTGCCGTCTTTATTGACGATTTCCGCGCCGGTGGCGGCCGCCGGCAGCAGGATGACCAGCGTCATCAGCACGCTTTTATGGTTCATTTCAGTTCCCCAAGTGGATGAAAACAGGGCCGTTAACCGGCTGATTGCGCTTGCGCGATTTTTTTGTACAGGCAGCTGCGGATCCGATCGTTGAGGTGCCGCAGGCTGTCCCGGTTGCGCGCCGCACGCGGGATATTGACGCTGAACTCGTCGTCGATCCGTTTGCTGGTCGCGTCCAGGATCAGCACCCGATCGGACATCAGCACCGCTTCTTCGACGTCGTGTGTCACCATCACCATGGCGCGCGTGCGCAGCCGGTTGTCTCCCCACAGCGTCAGCAGGTCGCCCCGCAGTTTTTGCGCGGTAAAGATATCGAGGGCGGAGAAGGGTTCGTCCAGCAGCAAGAGGTCGGGCTCTACCGCCAACGCCCGGGCGAAGCCCACCCGTTGACGCATGCCGCCCGAGAGCTCGCGCGGCCAGGCGTGCTCATAGCCGGTCAGGCCCACCAGGCGCAGCAGCGCTCCCAGCCGCTCGGCGATCGTCTGCGGCGGCAGCCGTTGCGCCAGCAGGCCGAAGGCGATGTTGTCGTACACCGTTAGCCAGGGATAGAGCGCGTAGGACTGAAACACCATGCCGACGTTGGCGCTCGGGCCGTCGACCGGTTTGCCCGCCAGCGTGAGCGTGCCGCTGTCCGGTGGGATCAGCCCGGCCAGCATGCGCAGCAGCGTGGACTTGCCCGAGCCGGATTGCCCCAGAATGGTGACGAACTCGCCGGCGTGCACGGTCAGCGTCACGTCGCGCAGCACGGGTTTGGGGCGCTTTTTTTCGCCGATAAACGTCTTGTTCAGCCGGCTGGCGCTGATAATTACCTCTTGAGTCAGCATGTTGTTCCCCCTTGCTCAGTCATATTTGAATTTGGTTTCCGCGATGCGATACAGCGGTTGCCAGACGAAGATGATGCACAGCGCCACCAGCGCGCACATGGCGGCGCAGCCCAGCGCGGACTCCGGGTTCTTGCCGGCGTCGGTGACGACGGAAATAAACGCGCCCAGCCCGGTGGCGCTGAGGGTGGTGCTGCCCCACTGGATCACCTCGGCGGCGATGGCGCTGTTCCAGGCGCCGCCGGCGGCGGAGATGATGCCCGTCACGATGTAGGGGAAAATCGCCGGCAGCATGTAGTAGCGCCACCAGCGGCAGCGGCGCAGCCCGAAGGTTTCGCTGACTTCGGTGATCTGCGTCGGAATGGCGGATACGCCGGCGATCACGTTAAACAACACGTACCACTGGGTGCCCAGCATGATCATCGGGATGGCCCACCAGCCGAGATCCTGATGATAAATGGCGATGAAGGCGGCGATCAGCGGGTAGAAAATGTTGGGCGGAATGGCCGCCAGGATCTGGATGATCGGCTGGAAGATCTTCACCAGCCGCGGATTCATGCCGATCCACACCCCCAGCGGCGTGAAGATCGCCACGCTGAGCAGCATGGCCGCGGCCACGCGCGCGGTGGTGAGCAGCATCCATTCCGGCAGCATGGCGAAGTACTGTTTGGGGAAGTATTCCCACAGCCGGTAACCGAACCAGACGCAGGCCAGCACCACGCCGAGATACCACAGGCTGCGCCACAGCCAGTTTCCCTTGGCGGCGAGCCTGAACAGGCGGTGCAGGCCGAAGGCGTACCACAGCCGCGGCAGCTTGAACAGCCACAGGTCAGCCAGCGCGCGCAGCGTGTGGCCCAGTGCCGCACCGACGTGCGAAAAGGCCAGACTGTTGTAGAACCACGGATTGCCGAGCGGCCGGCTGGCGGTGACGTCTTCGTATTTGAAGCGCGCGGTGTAGCGCACCAGCGGGCGGAAAACCAGCTGATCGAGCAGCACGATGTTGGCGGCCAGCGCGACGATCGCATACAGGATCGCCGGCACGTTCTGCTGCGCCAGCGCTTCGGCGATATAGGAGCCGACGCCGGGCAGCTCGACCGAGCGATCGCCGACCGGAATGGCTTCGGAGGCCACCAGGGCGAACCAGGCGGCGGATTGCGACACCATGGCGTTCCACAGCAGGCCCGGCACCGAATAGATGAACTCCAGCCGCCAGAAGCGTTGCCACGGGTTGTAATTGAAGCTGCGGGCGGCTTCATCCAGCTCCTTGGGCACGATGCGCAGCGTCTGATACAGCGTCAGCATCATGTTCCAGGCCTGGCCGGTAAACACCGCGAAGATGGCGGTGCACTCCAGCCCCATCACGCTGTGCGGGTAGAGGTTGAGAAAATACACGGTCGTGAAGGTCAGGAACCCTACCAGCGGCACCGACTCCATAAAGTTGACGAAGGGCAGGATCACCCGGCGCAGTGGCGTATAGCGTGCGGCCAGCACGGCGAATACTACAGAAAACAGCAGCGACCAGGCCATGCCGAGGAGAAAGCGCATGCTGGTTCTGAGCGAATAATAAAGCAGGTTCCAGGCATCAAGACTAATGGCAGAGACGTTTTGTTCATTGAAGTCACCGTGCATGTCACCCCAGGCACGAATAAAAAAGGCAATGAAAAAAACACCGATGGCGATAACGATAAAGTCATTTAAATAAGACTTTCTGAAAACAGATGTACCCCGGTTATTTTGCATAACGCAATACCTTATTTTTCCCATAAGAAATCCGTCGGCGCTCGGGGAATATGCCCGGCGACACCAGATAAATACCGCCGTAGCGGTTGAGACAGACGTTGTTTTCGCAGCGGGGCGATGGGTGGGCCGGCAGAGTGGGAAAGGCCGTCAGAAGGGGAGCGGTTGCCGCATTCCGTGTCTTTCAGAATGCAACCTGGATGGCATTACTGAAAGACGCCCAATAGCATTAGCGTAAAACTAAAACTTTCATCGCCCATGGGGCCCTCCTCGGTTTAAATATGGCAGGGAAAGGGTAATGTTTTTCGCCAATAAAAAGCAATTGGCGCCGCGCGGTTTTTACGGTTGATGTGTAACAGGATAAATATTCATTTTTTAATCGCTATATCCGGAAAATAAAATAACGCATTGTGGTGGCGATAAAGACGGAAAAAATAAATCGCGGCGAAATAAAACGGCGCGCCTGAAGGGTGCGCGCCGCCGTAAATCAATAAACCTGCCTGCCGTTGATGCCGGCGGGGAAAATGCCGGTGGCGAAAATATGCCCGTTGGCCTGGATCTGGTCGTCGGGCAGCATCTCCAGCGGGAACTCGGCCGCCAGGCAGCTGAGAAAGGCGTTGCGATCGTCGGTGGTGGTAAAGCCAATCAGATCGTAGAACAGCAGCGACGCGATCAGCTGGCGATGTTCCGGGATGCGCCGCAGCAGCGCCGCCGACGGGAACGGCAGGTGGAAGAAAAACGCGCAGGCGTTAAGCAGCCCTTGCTCCTTCAGCGCCTGGGCGCAGGGCAGCAGTTGGTAGTCGTCGATGCAGACGGTATCGCCGGGGCACAGGTGCTCGCAGGCGATATCGGCAAACCGGCGGTTCAGCTGCCGATAGGCGCGGTAGTTTTCCGGCGTGAAGTGAGCCTTCTCCGGCTGGTTGTGGAACACCGGCCACAGGCCGTCGTGGTAATAGCCCTGATAGTGGCGGCGAAACTCCTCGATCGACAGCGGAAAGGTCACCTGATCGTAACCGGCGCGCTGCCGGCAGCTGATCGGGCGCTGCGCGAAATTCTGCACGTCGCCGTTCCAGCCGAGCCACAGCCCCGGTTCGGCATCGGTCGCCAGCGTCTGGCCGGCGCAGGCCAGATCCTTACCGTCGCACTGCTTGTTGGAAATCAGCACCAAACGAGACATGGGGGTCTCCTCATCAGTGAAGGGCGCGCAGGGCGTGTGCCGAACCATCGGCGCGCCAGGGTGCTTGCAGGGCGGGCAGCGTGACGCGCAGGCCGCGCAAGGCCGGATGCGCCAGGCAGCAGCGCGTCAGCCAGCTTCCCAACCCTACGCCGCGGTATTCGGCGCTGACGAACAGTTCGCTCACCGAGGCGAAGGTGGCGTAATCGGTCACCATGCGGGCGAAGCCGAGCAGATGGCGCTTGCGGTACAGGCCAAAGCACAGGCCGTGGTGCACCAGGCGCTCGGCCGCCGCCCGATCCGGCAAGCTGAGAAAACGTTGGATCGCATCGATATCCAACAACTGCCGATCGGTGCTGATATGAAAAACGCCTTTGCGCCAGCAGAGCAGCGGCTGCACGGGCGCCCGTTGCGGTTGCATATTCATGATTATCCTTAGGTTAATGAACCGGGGGTTACAGCATCCAGCCGAGTTCGGCGGCGGTGACCTGTTCCTCGAAGCGGCGCAGTTCGGCGCTTTTGCAGGTGTGCCATAGGGTGCAGAACGCCGGGCCAAGCAGCTCACGCAGCGGATCGCTGTGGCGGAACAGCGCCAGCGCCTCCTGCTGGCCGAGCGGCAAGGGCGCGGCGTTGTCGCTCTCGCAGCCGTTGGCGGCGGGCGGCAGCGGCAGCGGGTGTTCCAGCCCGTGCAGCAGGCCGCCGAGCATCACCGCCAGCGCCAGATAAGGGTTGGCGTCGGCGCCGGCCAGGCGGTATTCGATGCGCTGGTTGGCGCTGTCGGCGCAGGGCAGGCGCAGCGCCACCGTGCGGTTGTTGTGGCCCCAGGAGGCGCGCAGCGGCACGTGCATGCCGGGGCGGAAGCGGCGAAACGCGTTGATGTTGGGCGCCAGGATCGCCATCGACGCCGGCATCAGCGCCAGCATGCCCGCCATCGCCTGCTGCATGTTGTCGCTCAGTTCGCCCGGCGCGCCGGTCAGCAGGTTCTCGCCGTGCTCGTTCTGCAGGCTGATGTGGAAATGCAGCCCGCTGCCGGCGGCGTGGGCGCAGGGCTTGGCCATAAAGCAGGCGTGCTGGTGATGTTGCTCGGCAATCTGCCGCGTCAGGCGCTTTAGCGCCATGATCTGGTCGCAGGCTTCCAGCACCCGCCGGCTGTGATGCAGATTCAGCTCGTATTGGCCGGAGGCGGCTTCGGCCACCACGCCGGTCAACGGCAGGTTTTGCAGCCGCGCGTGCCGTTCGATGTCGCTCAGCAGCGCATGGTGGCGCTCCGGCGCATCCACCGCGAAGCTCTGCGTTGGGCAGGTTTCCGCCGCGGCGGGGTGCTGCGGATCCTGCAGGTAGAACTCCAGTTCGGCCGCTACCACCGGGAAGCAGTTGCGCTCGTGCAGGCGCTTCAGCACCCGTTGCAGCACCACGCGCGGCTCCAGCTCGCAGGCGCCACCGTCGGCATTTTGCATCGTCAGCAGCAGCTGGGCGTGGCGTTCGGGATCGCGCGCGCAGGGGCGCAGCGTGCCGGGCACCGGCAGGCACAGACGGTCCGGCTCGCCCGCCCGCTGCCCCAGCCCGCTTTCTTCAATCACCCGGCCGTGCAGATCCAGAGCGTAGATCGACAGCGGGAAGTAGCAGCCTTTCTCCAGCCCAAAGGCTTCGGCGATCGGCAGCCGCTTGCCGCGCAGCTGGCCGTTCAGATCGTGCAGATAAATATCCAGCTGCTCGGTCTGCGGATAGCGCTGCAGGTAGTGTTCCAGCTCTTTGTGGAAGGCGCGCGTTGGCGAAGCGGGCAGCTCCGCCAGCAGCGGATTGAAGCCGATGATATTAGAATGCATGGCGTGCTCCAGAACGACGACCGGTCACGGCCAGAGGCAGGGATAAACGCATGGGACAACTCTCTTGTGAGGCCATAGCGGCGATGTGAAAAGGGTATCTGCGGCGGCAAAAACTGTCTGTAAAAACGCCGTAACGTTAACGGGGCGCAGAATAAAAATGCCGTAAAGAGCGTGGCGGCGTTGGCGGGTTGGCCGCGCCGGCACGGTCTATACTGGCGAGACGGGCCGTTGAAGGAGAGATAACGATGAAGAGAATAGGGCTGCTTATCGTCGCGCTGGCCGCGTTCAACGCCACCGCGTCTTCCCCACAGGCGTGGGCCGAGAGCGAAAGGGCGATGCGCGCCGCCTGCCTGAAAGCCAGCGGGCTAAAAAACGCCAGGGTGGAAGGGGCGATCGTTCACTACGGCGACGACGTCGGCTATTCGGCGCTGTTTATCGGCGGGCGCTACCCGCAGCCGTTTATGAAAAATAAGCCGGGCAGGGAGCTGTGCTTATATCAGCGCGCCACGCAGAAGGCGGCGGTGCAGGCGGTGGAGGGGAGCAACGCGTCTGCTCAACCTTGATGCTTGATGAGGTAAATAAAAATACAGCCCACGGTGGTAATAATGGCCTCTACGAGTAAAAGTATAAAATCCATCGCCAGCCATTTCTGTAGCTCAGGAGAGGCGGTTTTTTGCACGAAATCATAGGTTTTCGCATCGAGCCAAACCTGACCCCTAATCTTGATTTTTTTCCTCTTCAGGATCCAAAGAAACCACTGTGCCTTCAATGAGGTACCTAGCATGCCGAGGCTATCGGCAAAGGCGAGGTAGGGCGGAATAAAATGTCCACTGCCGGCGTAATGTTGATAGAACGCGTCAAACTCTTTTTTATGGCGACGGTAGCCAATGAATTGGATGCAGGCGCTTAAAACCAGCAGCGTTAAGCATAATATGACAAGGGTTTTCATTGAGCAGCCTGAATCACGACATTCTCGCTATTATCATAAAGATCAATGCCATGATGAAGAGCACGCCTTCCAGCGCCAAAAGCGTGCCGTTATTTTTCATCCAGGTCTGCAAGCGTTCAGATGATGAAAGACGAACAAATTCATAGGTCTTGGCGGGAAGATATTGGTTTTTCTTTACCTTGATTTTCTTCCCGCAAAGGATCCATCTGAACCATTGGGCTTTGATGGAAGTACCTAAAGAGCCAAGGCCATCGGCAATTGCGACGTGAGCAGGGACAAAGTGGCCCTGTTGGGTATAGCGTTGATAAAAAACATCGAACTCGCGTTTATAGCGACGAGAGTAAATATATTGAACAAGCCAACAAAGTAAGAGCAGCACGGCTGCAATAAGTGATGCTGTTTTCATAAGCCACCGGCTAAGGTTCAAGGGGCGTTATGCCTTGCTCAAAAAAGCAAAGATACACATCAACGCCAAACCCCCCATTTTCAGCACGCTTAAGATGAAGTCTTTTCGAAGCCAGTTTTTGAGGCGTTGAGATGTGTTTTCATTCACGAATTCGTAGGTTTTTGGGCTCAGAAAAGCGTTTTTCCCTATCTTTATTTTTCTGCCATTCAATATCCAACGGAACCATTGCGCTTTGATAGACACACCGAGCAAACCAAGGTTATCCGCGAAGATGACAAATGGAGGCAAGGGATGGGCGCTTTGTACATAACGTTGATAGAATTCAGAAAATTCTTTTTTATAGCGCCGATAGTAAAGGTACTGAACCAGGGCGCTAATCAATGTCAGAGTGAAGAACAGGACGATAGCGATTTTCATTATTCACCAAAAATGAAACCAGTAATGCTGTCGGCGGCTACATCGCCACCCCAACTGCCAGCTGCGCCACCCAGAGCAGCGCCTGCTATACCGCAAGCTAAAATACCGGTACCAAACGTGGAGGCGCCTAAGACGATACTACAAGCTGTCATTGCTAACATCGCACCACCTTCACCCCCCAAAATCCCCGCCGCAGTACTTGCCGCAAAATGACTGTATCCCTTCACCGCGATCTTGGCGCACTCCTGTTCACGGCCGGTGGTGCAGGCGTTGTAGACGTCGTTGGTGGTGTTCAGCCCACTCAATCCGATGCCTATCCAGCCGCCGGCTTTCATAAACTTGGCCGCACGGCTGGCGCTGTCGACGTAGTTCGAATAGCCCTTGATGGCACCGACGCCGGCGGTGCTCCATTCATGCACCAGCGATTTACTGGAGAGCCCCAGCGCGTGTTTGATTTGCGCATATTCTTTCATATTGAGTTGAGCACGAGTAAGGCGATTCAGTAACGGTTTTAATGTACCGAACAGCCGCGCTCGTTCCACCTGAAACTGCGTGCCAATCAAAGCGCCACTCGTGCGGAACTGATTTTGGTAGGTTTTTTCAATCTCGACCAGGATATTTTTGATCTGGCTGAAGTAGCGTTCTCCGGCATCCGAAGCCAGCCCGACGACGTTTCCCCATAGCTGGTGAAGGCGGCGATAGCGGCGTAATTGCGGTGCAAGAAGGTGGAGAAATCGCTGTCACCGGCTTTCACCGCTTTGCTGGTGCGGCTCTTGGCCTGCATCAGGGCGGCGATCGGCGTAGATTGATTATGATTGCGCGGATCGGCGACGATCAGCATTTGCCCCGGTTGAACCAGCGGCGTATCGGCATTGAGCTGCATAAAAAAGCGTGCCGCTTCGGATGGCTTGCCACCGAACAGGTAGTTGGCGTGGAAGGCGAGCGGGCCGGTTTGTTGGGCGATGCAATAGCCCGGTGCGATGCTGCTGGACTTCTGTTCCATGTCGAAAAGCCTCCTTATTTTTAGGAAACTTAACATTTTCTACAGGGTGGTAACAGGTTCTGGCTCACGCTCTCGATCGGAGAATCATCTGAAAACAGCGGTATTTCGCTAAATCTGCCACTCCTTTCCTCTTTTCGATTGAATTGCTGAATGGTGTCTTATCGGTTTCTTTTGCGAGTTGCCAGGCAAAACGCCAACGGCGGTCTGGAGAAAATTATATATTCCGGTCTATCGTCTTGTCATAGATTGTACTCTATAATCAGGAGATGCCATGTGGACGGTAATGACAACGGAAGAGTTTGATCGGTGGCTCTGTGAGCAGGATGAATCGACGCAGGAAAAGGTGTTGGCCGCGCTGGTGATGCTCGAGCGTGCCGGGCCTTCTCTCCGGCGGCCTTTTGTCGACGTGCTGAAAGGTTCGTTGCATCCCAACATGAAAGAGCTGCGTATTCAGCACAAAGGGCGGCCGATTCGCGCCTTTTTCGCCTTCGATCCGGCGCGGCAGGCGATTGTGCTGTGTGCGGGCGACAAAACGGGTAATGAGAAGCGGTTTTATAAAGTGATGCTGCCCATTGCGGATGCGCAGTTCACCCAATATTTGATGTGTTATTTCAAGGAGTAACCCATGAGCACCTTAAAGCAACTGCTGGCCTCCCGCACCCCGGAGAGCCGCCGGCGCATCGAGGAAATGGCCGAAGAGATGCTGTTTGAAGCGCACCTGCACCAGCTGCGGGAAGCGCTGAATATTTCCCAACAGGAACTGGCGAAAACGCTGGGCATTTCCCAGCCTTCGGTCGCGGCCATCGAAGGGCGCGGCAACGAGCTGAAGATTTCGACCCTGAAACGCTACGTGGAAGCGATGGGCGGCACGCTGCGCCTGGACGTTGAGCTGCCGGGCGGCAAGCACGTCGGGTTTACGGTCTAAGGGCGGGCTGCGCGCCACTCTCCGCCATTTCCCGTTCGATCACGGTCGCCAGCGCCTGCGCGGCGGAAGAGAGTTGGTGCTGCGCCAGGCGGATCAGGCCCACGCGCCGTTCGATGATCGGGCCGATCAGCGGCACGCAGACCGCCCCCAGCTCATCCATCTGTTGCTCGCACAGCGCCGGCACCGCGCTGGCGCCGAGGCCGTTGGCCACCATGCGCCCGACCGTCACCAGCTGGTGGCTTTCAAACGCCACCTCCAGCGTTCGCCCGCTGCGGGCCAGTTCTTGTTCCAGCAGCAGCCGCACCGCCGATGGCCGCTGCAGGGTGATGAAATCCAGCGTCAGCAGCTCCTTCCAGCTTACCTGCGCCTTGCGCGCCAGCGCCGAATCCTTCGGCACCACCGCCAGAAAGCGATCGCGACACAGCGGGGTGAAGTGCAGGGTGTCGCTCGGCTCCGGCTCGAAGGCGATGCCCATCTCTACCCGCCCTTCGCGGATCATTTCAAACACCTGCTCGTTGATGACGTCGTGCACCGCCACGTTGATGCCGGCGTAACGATCGCGAAACGCCTTGAGGATCGGCGGCAGCGGGTTGCCGGCGAACGACGGCATGGCGGCGATCGCCACCTTGCCCATCTGCAGGGTGAAGCGCTGGCACATCGCCTCTTCCGCGTTGTCCCAGTCCGCCAGCAGCTGGCGCGCCATCGGGAAGAAGGTTTCCCCCTCCGGCGTCAGCGTCACCCGGCGGGTGGTGCGCAGCAGCAGCGGCCCGCCCAGCGCGTCTTCCAGCCCACGGATCGCCAGGCTGAGCGCCGGCTGAGAAATATTCAGCCGCTCGCTGGCCTGGGCGAAGTTCAGAGTGTGAGCTACCGCTAAAAACGCGCGTAACTGTTTGATGCTCATTTTCATTTTGGTTGGCGTTAACTCTTTGTTAATTGTCGGTTAACGTGTGATTAATAAAAATTCTAAATGAATGAGGCATAAAAACAAAATTAACAAATCATTTTTGTGACCTGAAGATGCCCTCACGCAAGCCAGGGCATTTCGCCCTGCGCCGCAACATGCAGGGGCAACGATATGGCAGGGCTCGACAAACGCGTCGGCAGCTACCAGGAAGCGCTGGCAGGCCTGACGGACAACATGACGGTGCTGGCGGGCGGCTTTGGCCTGTGCGGCATCCCGGAAAATCTGATCGAAGAGATCCGCCGGCGCGGCGTGCGCGGGTTGACGGTGGTCTCCAACAACTGCGGCGTCGACGGGTTCGGCCTCGGGCGGCTGTTGGAAACCCATCAGATCCGCAAGGTGGTGGGATCTTACGTCGGCGAAAACGCGCTGTTCGAGCAGCAGGCGCTCAGCGGCGAGCTGGAGGTCGATCTCACGCCGCAGGGCACGCTGGCGGAGAAGATCCGCGCCGGCGGCGCCGGTATCCCGGCGTTCTTCACCGCCACCGGTTACGGCACGCCGATCGCCGAAGGCAAAGAGGTGCGCGAGTTCAACGGCCGCCCTTACATCATGGAAACCGCCATCACCGGCGATTTCGCCATCGTTAAAGGCTGGAAGGCCGATCACTTCGGCAACGTCATCTACCGCCACACCGCACAGAACTTCAATCCGCTGATGGCGACCGCCGGGCGCATCACGGTGGTGGAAGTGGAAGAGATCGTCGCACCGGGCGAGCTGGATCCGGCGGCGATCCACACCCCCGGCATCTACGTCGATCGGCTGATTCAGGGCACCTTCGAAAAGCGTATCGAACAACGCACCCTGCGGGCATAAGGAGAATTCGCATGCTTACCCGTGAACAAATGGCGCAGCGCGTGGCGCAAGAGCTGAGGGATGGTTACTACGTTAACCTGGGCATCGGCATCCCGACGCTGGTGGCCAACTACGTGCCGGTGGGCATGGACGTGATGCTGCAGTCGGAAAACGGCCTGCTGGGGATGGGCGAGTTCCCGACCGAGCAGCAGCTGGACGCCGACATGATCAACGCCGGCAAGCAGACGGTCACCGCGCGCCTCGGCGCGTCGATCTTCGATTCGGCGCAGTCGTTCGCCATGATCCGCGGCGGCCACGTCGATCTGACCGTGCTGGGGGCGTTTGAAGTGGACGTCGAGGGCAACATCGCCTCGTGGATGATCCCCGGCAAGATGGTCAAGGGCATGGGCGGCGCGATGGATCTGGTGGCGGGGGCGGAGAACATCATCGTGGTGATGACCCACGCCTCGAAGGGCGGCGAGTCCAAGCTGCTGCCGCGCTGCACGCTGCCCCTGACCGGCGCCAACTGCATCCGCAAGGTATTGACCGATCTGGCCTATCTGGAAATAGAAGACGGCGCCTTCGTGCTGCGCGAACGCGCGCCGGGCGTCAGCGTGGCGGAGATTGTCGCCAAAACCGCCGGCCGGCTGATCGTGCCGGAGCAAGTGCCGGAAATGCGTTTCTGAGACGGAGGTGAATGTGCAACAACGTGAAGTGGTGATCGTGGCGGCGACGCGTACGCCGGTCGGCAGTTTTCACGGCGCGTTGGCGCCGTTGACGGCGGTGGAATTGGGCACGGCGGCGGTGCAAGGGCTGCTGGCGCAAAGCGGGGTGGCGCCGCAGCAAATTGATGAAGTGATCCTCGGCCAGGTGCTGACCGCCGGCTGCGGGCAGAATCCGGCGCGCCAGACCGCGCTGAATGCCGGGCTGCCCGTGACGACGCCGGCGCTGACCATCAACAAGGTGTGCGGCTCTGGTTTGAAGGCGGTGCATCTGGCGGTGCAGGCGATCCGCAGCGGCGACGCCGAGGCGGTGATCGCCGGCGGCCAGGAGAGCATGAGCCAGTCGCCTTACCTGATGGCCGGCGCGCGCGCCGGTCTGCGCCTCGGCCACGCGCAGATGGTGGACAGCGTGATCCACGATGGCCTGTGGGACGCGTTCAACGACTACCACATGGGCATCACCGCCGAGAACCTGGCGGAGAAATACGCCATCAGCCGCGCCGAGCAGGACAGCTTCGCGCTGCGCTCGCAGCAGAAGGCGCAGGCGGCGCAGCAGGCCGGGCGTTTCGCGCAGGAGATCACGCCGGTGACGGTGCCGAAGCCGAAGGGCGAGGCGCTGCTTGTTAAGCACGACGAGCAGCCGCGCGACACCAGCCTGGAGGCGCTGGCGCGGCTGCGCCCGGCGTTTCGCAAGGAGGGCACGGTGACCGCCGGCAACGCCTCTTCGCTCAACGACGGCGCCGCCGTGGTGTTGCTGATGAGCGCGGAAAAAGCCGCTGAATTGCGTTTGCCGGTGCTGGCGCGCATCGCCGGTTACGCCTCGTCGGGCGTCGATCCGGCGATCATGGGCATCGGCCCGGCGCCGGCCGCGCGCTGCTGCCTGGAGAAAGCCGGCTGGCGGCTGGAGGAGGTCGATCTGATCGAAGCCAACGAAGCCTTCGCCGCGCAGGCGCTGGCGGTGGGCAAAGAACTGGGCTGGGAGGCGGAGCGGGTCAACGTCAACGGCGGGGCGATCGCGCTGGGGCATCCGATCGGCGCGTCCGGCTGCCGCATTTTGGTGTCGCTGCTGTACGAAATGCAGCGCCGCGGGGTGAACAAGGGGCTGGCGATGCTGTGCATCGGCGGCGGGCAGGGCGTGGCGCTGGCGGTAGAGCGCCCGTAAACAACCGAGGAGGGCACGATGCAGTCATCTGACTATGCGGTACTGGGCGCCGGATTGATGGGGGTGGGCATCGCCACCCACTTTATTCGCCACGGCCATGAGGTGCTGCTGTATGACCCGGATCCGCAGCGCCTGGCGGAAGCGACGGCGGTGGCGAGCGGCATTCTGGCCGAGCTGAGCGACGTCGGGCAGTTTGATAACGATGAGCGCGACGCGGCGCTGGCGCGGCTGCGCGTGACCGGCGATCTGAACGACGTGGCGCGCGCCCGGCTGCTTATCGAGGCGATCCCGGAACGGCTCGAGCTGAAACACGCGCTGTATGAGCAGTTGGAAGGGCTGATCGCCGACGACGCGGTGATTGCCAGCAACACCAGCGGCCTGCCGCCGGACGAGCTGGCGGCGCGCATGACCCACCCGCAGCGCCTGCTGATCGCCCACTTCTGGCACCCGCCGCACCTGATCCCGCTGGTGGAGATCGTACCCGGCCGCGCCACCGATCCGCGCCATCTGGCGGCGGTGCAGGTGCTGCTCGTCGGGATGGCGCTGGAGGCGGTGCTGCTGGAGCGCGCCGCGCCGGGGTTTGTCGGCAACCGGCTGCAGTTTGCGGTGCTGCGCGAGGCGCTGCACATCGTCCACAGCGGCATCGCCAGCGCCGAGGTGGTGGATCAGGTGATGCGCGCCTCGCTGGGGCGGCGCTACGCCATGGTCGGCCCGCTGGAGGCCGCCGACATGACCGGGCTGCCGACGGTGGCGGACATCGCCCGCCACCTGTTCCCGGAGCTGGCGACCGGCGACGAGATGATGGCGCTGGTGGAACAGCGGCTGCAGCGCGGCGATACCGGCCAGCGCAGCGGTCGGGGATTTTATCTTTGGGATGACGCACGCAGGGAACGCATTCAACGGCGACGGGCGCATCAGCTGCGCTTTGCGCTGAAACCGTAATTTCGCACTCCGTACCTGACAATAACAACGATACTGAGGTGACCGATGAGCGTTTTGATTGCCCTGGCAGCACTGGGATTACTGATGCTGGCCGCCTACCGCGGCTACAGCGTGATTTTGTTCGCCCCGATCGCCGCGCTGGGCGCGGTGCTGTTGACCGATCCCGGCGCGGTGGCGCCGACCTTCACCGGGCTGTTTATGGAGAAGATGGTCGGCTTCGTGAAGCTCTACTTCCCGGTGTTCCTGCTGGGGGCGGTGTTCGGCAAGCTGATCGAGCTGTCCGGCTTCTCCCGTTCGATCGTCGCGGCGGCGATCCGCATTCTCGGCCGGCGTCACGCCATTCCGGTGATCGTGCTGGTGTGCGCGCTGCTGACCTACGGCGGGGTGTCGCTGTTCGTGGTGGCGTTCGCGGTCTATCCGTTCGCCGCCGAGCTGTTCCGCCAGAGCGGTATCCCCAAGCGGCTGATCCCGGCCACCGTGGCGCTCGGCGCTTTCTCCTTCACCATGGACGCCCTGCCGGGCACGCCGCAGATCCAAAACATCATCCCGACCAGCTTCTTCGGCACCAATGCCTGGGCCGCGCCCTGGCTGGGGCTGATCGGCTCGCTGTTCATCATCGCGGTCGGTCTGCTGTATCTTGAACGCCAGCGGCGCAAGGCGCAGCTGAAGGGAGAAGGGTACGGCACCGATCTGCTGAACGAGCCGGAAACCCCGGACGACATCAACCTGCCGAACCCGCTGATCGCCATCCTGCCGCTGATTTTGGTCGGGGTATTCAACCTTGGCTTCACCCATTGGATCCCGCAGTGGTACGGCGCCAGCCACGAGCTGACGCTGCCGGGGCTGGCCAAGCCGATCGCCACCGACGTGGCGAAGATCACCGCCATCTGGGCGGTGGAAGCGGCGCTGGTGTCGGGTATTCTGCTGGTGGTGGTGTTCGGTTTTCGCAATATTCGTGGCCGGCTGGCGGAAGGCAGCAAGACGGCGGTCGGCGGGGCGATTCTGGCGGCGATGAACACCGCCTCCGAATACGGCTTCGGCGCGGTGATCGCCGCGCTGCCGGGCTTTTTGGTGCTGTCGCAGGCGCTGTCGGCGATCCCCAATCCGCTGCTGAACGAAGCGATCAGCGTCACCCTGCTGGCCGGCATCACCGGATCGGCCTCCGGCGGCATGAGCATCGCGCTGGCGGCGATGGCCGATAATTTCGTGGCCGCCGCCCACGCCGCGCATATCCCGCTGGAAGTGCTGCACCGCGTGGCCTCGATGGCCAGCGGCGGCATGGACACCTTGCCGCACAACGGCGCGGTGATCACCCTACTGGCGATCACCGGCCTCAGCCACCGGCAGGCCTATGGCGGCATCTTCGCCATCACCCTGATCAAGAGCGCCGCGGTGCTGTTCGTGATCGGCGTGTTCTACCTGACCGGCATTGTTTAAAGGAGCGATACCATGAGTGTACAAGGCAAAACCGCGCTGGTGACCGGCTCGACCAGCGGCATCGGCCTCGGGATAGCGTCCGTGTTGGCCGCCGCCGGCGCGCGCGTGATCCTCAACGGCTTCGGCGACGTGGCGCAGGCGCAAGCGCAGGTCGCGCAGCTGGGCGCCGCGCCGGGCTATCACGGCGCCGATCTCGGCGATGCGGCCCAGATAGCGGACATGATGCAGTATGCCGAAAGCGAGTTCGGCGGCGTGGACATTCTGGTGAACAACGCCGGCATTCAGCACGTGGCGCCGCTGGATCAGTTCCCGGTGGAGAAATGGAACGCCATCCTCGCCATCAACCTGTCGGCGGTGTTCCACACCTGCCGATTGGCGCTGCCGGGGATGCGCGAGCGCAACTGGGGGCGCATCATCAACGTGGCGTCGGTGCACGGGCTGGTGGCGTCGAAAGACAAGTCGGCCTATGTGGCGGCCAAGCACGGCGTGGTGGGGCTGACCAAGACGCTGGCGCTGGAGACCGCGCGCACGCCCGTCACCTGCAACGCCATTTGCCCCGGCTGGGTGCTGACGCCGCTGGTGCAACAGCAGATCGACAAGCGCATTGCCGCCGGCACCGATCCACAGCGGGCGCGCGATGAGCTGTTGGCGGAGAAGCAGCCGTCGCAAGAGTTCGTCACGCCAGAGCAGCTCGGCGAGCTGGCGCTGTTCCTGTGCAGCGATGCGGCGGCGCAGGTGCGCGGCGCCGCCTGGAACATGGACGGCGGCTGGCTGGCGCAGTAGTGAATTCTCTTTCCCGGAGCGCGCAACGCGCTCCGTCGTTATTTCCCACCTTCAGTTAATTCCCCTGCGTGATGGTTTACCTGCGGCAATAATATTTATTTGTTATTTGCTATCTTTATTCCCAGATAATCACGCAGGTTTATTTTGGGTGAAACGTGCGGATTGGTTTATTTCGTGCTGCAGTTATTACATTATTTTTCTCTGCGTTACAGATGAACACGTTTTTGCTGAAATTAAATCCAACCTGAAATAATGGCAGGTTATGGCGTGAATTTTTATATCTTGCGTGCGCTGTTCACATCGGGTAATTATTTCCGCGTGGCTTAAGACCACCGTGTTTATAACAATAATTTTTTTCGGGCAGGGGTAATAATGAGAAAAAATACAACGCCAATATTCATTGGCGGCGTCTTGCTGTCGGCGTTATCCGCCGGCGCACAGGCCGAGATCACCATTCTGGATAAAAACCCGCAGAGCAATGTGTTGCTGGCACCGCTCAGTTTAAAGGTGGGCGGCAGCATTCGCCCCGAGTGGATCTTCAATAACGGCCCGGAGCCGGGCTATGACAAAAACGGCCACGACGGCGGCACGCGTTTTCGCTTCAGCGGCGACTATGCGCTGACGCAGAACACCTCGATCATCGGCTATTACGAGTGGGGCGTCGATCTGGCGCACGCGCTCAGCTGGGACGGGCACTATAACGAAGACGGCAAGCGCGACTATCAGCGCCAGCTGTACGCCGGTTTCAAAGACGATCGTTATGGCACCCTGACCTACGGCCATCAATACGGCATCTATTATTCGGTGGTCGGCATCAAAAGCGACGTCTGGGATAACGATGGCCACGCGGGCGGCACCGGCATCGGTATTTCCGGCGACTACGACGGCGGCAATAAACCGAAAAACAGCATCAAGTACACCAATGATTTCGGGCCGGTAACGCTGTACGCCAACTATTTATTGCCGGAAGACGATCTGCACACCGCGGATAACCTGATTTATCGCCGCAAGGGCGGGGGCGGGCTAGGCTTCGATTACAAGGTGACGAAAGACTTGACCTTCAGCGCGGCCTACAGTTATACCGACGCGAAGATCAAAGACAATCTGTACAGCGAAAAGGATTATCACCAGCAGCTGTCCGGCACCGCGTTAACCTGGCAGCCGAACAACTGGTACATCGTCGGCACCGCCAGCTACTACAAAGACTATGTGCCGAGCACCCGCCAGCGCACGCTGTCGCACTTCTTCGCCGGTGACGGCTACGGGCTGGAAGGCTTTGTCGGTTACACCTTCAATATCGACAAGCCGTTCCTCAAATCCGTCCAGCCTTACGTGGCGGCGGACTCGCTGCGGCTGAAGGGTGACGAGGCGTATCACGCCAACCACGTTTACCTCGGCGCGGGCACCACCATCGGTTACGGACTGTCGGTGTACGTGGAGCGCACGCTGGCCAACAGCAGCGACAACGAGCCGGACTCCACCTGGATTACGGTGTTCTACGACTTCTGATTCTCACCTGCTCCAAGCCGGCGCCTGCGCCGGCTTTTTCACATGGTAATTGCGCCGCCCAGGGTTTCTCCAGAGGCGTTGCGCTCCGCCAGGTAGCGCGCCGGCGGTTTGCCCACCGCCTTTCTGAACATGGTGACGAAGCCGCTGGCGCTCTCGTAGCCCAGATCCAGCGCCACCGTCTGTACGCTCTCGCCCTGCGTCAGGCGCTGCAGCGCCAGCATCACGTGCAGTTGGCGCCGCCAGTGGCCGAAGCTCATGCCCATCTGCTGTTGCAAGGTGCGGCTGAGGGAACGCTCGCTCATGCCGATGCGCTGCGCCCACTGCCCGAGGGTGGATTTGTCCGCCGGGCAGCTCAGCATGCCTTCGGTCAACTGCCGGATGCGCGCGTCGTCGGATACCGGCAGGTGCAGATTTTCGATCGGCGCGGCTACCAGCTGATCCAGCAACACTGCCGTCAGGCGCCCTTCGGCGCCCTGTTCGTCGTAGAGCGGTTCGAAGGTGGTGGCCTGCAGCAGCAGCTCGCGCAGCAGCGGCGAGACCGACAGCGTGCAGCAGTTTTGCGGCAGACCGGCGGCGGCATGTTGATCGACGAACAGGCAGTAGGCTTCGGTGGAGCCGGCGCCCTGGGCGTTGTGCAACACGTTGCCCGGCATCCACAGCGCGCACTGCGGCGGCACCAGCCACAGCCCGTTTTCCACTTCGCAGCGGATCATGCCGCGTACCGTATAGATCAGCTGCGCCTTCTGGTGGCGGTGTGGCTCGACTTCCCAATCCTGCTCAAGGGTCGAACCTTGCAGGGCAAACAGCGGACGCGGCACCTGATCGATATCCAGACAGTGACGGGGGATCTGTACTTTCATGAGAACAATTCTCAATTTGGCGGAATTGAAAAGTATTATGTCCTGATTGCGCAATGTGGTCTAGCGCCGGTGCCGATAAAGTAAGCGCCAGTCCTAAACCATTTCCTGAGGAAACTGATTATGTCATTGGATACCGCCGATTTTCCGCTGGTATGGATGCGCCAAAGCGGGCGCGATACCCAGGCCGAGCTGGCCGAATTCAGCGCGCTGCTGGCGCGCGCCGAGCCTTTTGTCCTGATGACCGACCGCAGCGTCGGCGATGAAGAAGAAGAGCACGATCGCGATGCCCGCACCCAGGTCGCGCTGTGGAAACGCGATAACCGCGAGGCGCTGAAGCTGTGGGTGAAAGGCATGATCATGCTGGAGCCGGACGACGCCAAACGCGCGGCGGCGGAAGAGTTCGCCGAATACGGCGCTAAGTTCTGGGGCTATCCGGTGCTGGTGGCCGCCGATGAAGCTGCAGGCCGGGTATTGGCGCAGACGTTATTGTTAAAATAAGGGGAATACCATGCACCAGCAACAGGTGATTGAACAGCTGCTGGCCTGGATCGAGCAGAGCCTGGATCAGCCGCTGACGCTGGACGACATTGCCGCCAAGTCCGGCTACTCCAAGTGGCATTTGCAGCGGATGTTCAAGCAGCATACCGGCCATATTCTCGGCACGTACGCGCGCCGCAGAAGGCTGACCGCCGCCGCGCGCGAACTGCGCCTGACCGGCACCAGCGTGGCCTGCATCGCCGACACTTACCAGTTCGATTCGCAGCAGACCTTCACCCGTTGCTTCCGCAAGCAGTTCGGTTTGCCGCCGGCCAGCTATCGCCGCAGCCAGGATTGGTCGAGCTATGGCCTGCAGCCGCCGCTGCGGCTGACCGAAACGCCGTTGCCGCAGGCCGATATCGTGACGCTGCCCGCCATGCAGCTGGTGGGCCATACCCAGCGCCGCAGCTTTACGCTGGGGCAGCTGGCGGCCTCCAAGTGCGAGCTGCGCCGCCACGCCTGGCGGCAGCTGCTGCCGCCGCAGGCGCTGCCGGAGGTGGTATACGGCCTCACCAGCCTGGAGGTCGATCGGCAACGCCGGGGTAACCCGCGCATGGCCTACACCGCCGCTCTGCCGGACGAAGGGGCGATGGGGGAGCGGGTGACTATCGAACAGGGCGAGTATGCCCGCTTCACCTACCAAGGGCAGGAGGAAGGGTTACAAAACTTTATCGTCCGATTGTATGACACCGCGATGCCGCAGATGAACGCCATCCGTCGGCCGGGGCAGGATATCGAGCTTTTCTACCCGGCGCAGGAGGGCCGCTGCCCGCTCGGCGGCGCGGCGATCCGCTGCGAATATCTGATCCCGATCCGGCGGGTAGAAGCGTTGGCCGCCGCCAGTTAGGCGGCGGTTCTCGCAAAAAATCGCCTTCGTGGCGCTTCAGGTTACAAAAAATTGCGATATTACATCGGTAATGGTTCACACTTTGATTGATGTGCACATATAATGCGCATCCGGTCAAATCCCCCCTGTATTTCAGGCCGCAGCGCTTGGCTGCCGGCTGAAACCCATCGGGGTAAAAGTGGCCGTAGAAACCGATCCCCCTAATCGCCAGTGGCCTTGACCAACACGAAGATGAAAATGAGCATTCGCGCGTTATTAACCCTGTTTACGGCACTGGTTGCATTCAGCCAGGCTGCCTTCGCCGTCGTTTACCCGCTGCCGCCAAAAGACAGCCGTTTGGTGGGCGAAAATATCCAAATCACCGTACCGGAAGACAGCAAACTGCCGCTGGAAAGCTTTGCCGCCCAGTATCAGATGGGGCTGAGCAACATGCTGGAGGCCAACCCG
The DNA here is from genome assembly GCF_057808395.1 of Serratia sp. TSO36. NCBI lineage: Bacteria > Pseudomonadati > Pseudomonadota > Gammaproteobacteria > Enterobacterales > Yersiniaceae > Serratia > Serratia sp. TSO36. The sequence goes on from NZ_JBJZOU010000006.1 coordinate 48,584, forward strand.
GGCGTGGATCCGTTCCTGCCGAAGGCCGGCAGCACCCTGACCATCCCGCAGCAGCTGATCCTGCCGGACGCGCCGCGTGAAGGCATCATCATTAACAGCGCCGAGATGCGTCTGTACTACTACCCGAAAGGGTCCAACACCGTGGTGGTGCTGCCGATCGGCATCGGCCAGCTGGGTAAAGACACCCCGCTGAACTGGACCACCACCGTGCAGCGCAAGAAAGACGGCCCGACCTGGACGCCGACCGCCAAGATGCGCGCCGAATACGCGGCCGACGGCGAGATCCTGCCTGCGGTGTTCCCGGCCGGCCCGGACAACCCGATGGGGCTGTATGCGCTGTATGTCGGCCGCCTGTACGCCATCCACGGCACCAACGCCAACTTCGGCATCGGCCTGCGCGTGAGCCACGGCTGCGTGCGTCTGCGCGCCGACGACATCAAGTACCTGTTCGAGAACGTGCCGGTCGGCACCCGCGTGCAGTTCATCAACGAACCGATGAAAGCCACCGTCGAACCGGACGGCTCGCGCTACGTGGAAGTGCACAACCCGCTGTCGGCTAACGAAGAGCAGCTGCAATCGAAAGATCCGGTGCCGCTGACCATCTCCGCGCCGGTCGGCAAAGTGCTGATGGACGCCGGCGTCAACCAGAGCGAAGTGGACGCGGCGATCAAGGCCCGTTCCGGTATGCCGGTGAAAGTGAACTGATTGCCTTCCGGCCTCAGTGAAAATGCCAAGAAGACGCCTGCGGGCGTCTTTTTTTATGCCCGTAAAACATGCTGTTGCGTGTGCGTGCGCAATGATGCCCTCAACGTTGCACTGAAAGAAGTCATTATGCGCGTCATCATGCAAATCGGGTTTCTCATGGTGGTCGTCATCAATGTTTAAAGCGATGCTGGCGGGGAGGAATGCACTGGAAAAGTGTCTCACTAAGTGCTACGTTTTTACGGGAAGCCCATCGCAATGCGTACATTTAAAACTTGTTGGTTTAGCAGGAAAGCTCGGGCTCACGGCATCACCGATAAGGCGTTGTGTCGGGCAGTAAAAGATGTGCAACGGGGTTTGGCTGCAGATTTAGGCAGTGGCGTATTTAAAAAACGTCTTAATCATAATCGCGACCGCGCGTTGGTATTAGCGAAAAATGGTCGGCACTGGGTGTTTGTTTTTTTGTTTGCCAAGCAGGCCCAGACCAATATTACAGGGGCAGAATTACACGCTTTTCGCAAGTTAGCGATGCAGTTTGGCGCGTTGAGCGACGACCAGGTCGAGTCCCTGGTTGTGAAAAAAGAATGGGTGGAGATTTGCCATGAAGCAGGAAAAAACGTTTCGGAGCCCGGCCTTTGAGGCGATTCACAGCGCCGCTGAAGGATTGCATCGTGCTGGCGCCATTTCTCTGGAAACCCTACGCAGTTTTGATGAGTCTTGCCTTGCTCCGGTCGAGATGTTGCAGCCCCAGGAGATCAAAGCGTTGCGCGAGCAGTTACGTTTAAGCCAACCGGTTTTTGCCCGTTATCTGAATACCAGCGTGTCGACCATACAGAAATGGGAGACGGGGGTGAAACGGCCGGGCGGCGTGTCGCTTAAGCTGCTTTCGATCGTACGCAAGCACGGGCTTGAGGTCTTGTTGTAGTGACCGTTTGGGCTGTCACTATTATCACATTATCCCCTCTGGCTTTGGTGCTCTGAAATGCCCGTATCGCAATTATTCCAATAAAAACTATCGCTAATTAATAAGTTATATCTTCTCCGTTATCGCCTGCCATTGAAAAAATTCTCGCAAAAAATCCACGCTGTGAAAATAAGATCACACAAGCGTAACAAAAGGTAAACAAACCCCTCCTATATTGACTGCTTCGCTTTTGGGAGGGAGTGTCATGCGTAACTGGAACGAACCGAAAAAGAACAAAGCTCACATCGAACTGATCCCGATGATCGACGTGATGATGTTTTTATTGGTGTTTTTCGTCTTGATTAGCCTGAACGTCATTCCGGCGCTCGGGCTGAAAACGCAGTTGCCGTCCGCCGGCAGCGCGCAACAGCTGAAACCGCAGAAGAAAGCGATCATCACGCTGGGGGCCGACGAACAGCTGCAGCTGGATGGCCAGCCGATCGCGCTCGGCGCGTTGGTCAACACGCTGAAGCAACAGCAGCAGGCCAACCAGACCACCACCATCATCGTCAACAGCGACAAGGGCGTGGCGGTCGAGCGGCTGGTGGCGGTCATGGACAACCTGCGCCAGGGCGGTTTCTTCTCCGTCTCCATCGCGACACGGAAGCTGTGACATGTATCTGCTCTATCGCTCACGTCATCTTTTCAGCTGGCTGCCGGCGCTGATTGTCGCCGGTTGCCTGCTGTTCGCCAGCCAGCAGGCGGCGCTGAAGATCCAGCCGCGCTACGACGAAACCGCCATCGAACTGGCGCTGGTGGAGCCTGAACCGGCGCCTGAACCTCAACCGGAAACGCCGCCGGAGCCCCAGCCAGAACCGCCGCCGCCCGAGCCGGAGCCGATCCCCGAACCGGTAGTGCCGCCGCCGGAACCGATCGTGGAAGCCAAGCCGGTGCCAAAACCGCAGCCGAAGCCCAAACCCAAACCGGTGAAAGAGAAAGCCAAACCGGTAGAGAAGCCTAAACCGACGCCGGCGCCCGCCGCCCCGCGCGCGCTGGTCAGCAAACCGGCGGCGCAGCCCGCACCGGCGGCGCCGAAGGTGAATGCGCAGGCGATCGAAAACGGCTATCTGCTGGCCTTGCGCCGCGAGCTGGAACAGCGCAAGCGCTACCCCAGTGGGCGCCAGGCTTCGCTCGAGCGCCCGCAGGGCAACGTCGAAGTGTGGCTGGAGGTCGATCGCAGCGGGCGGGTGCTCTCTTCCGGCATCGCCAACAAAGCCGCCAGCATGCTGCTGAACCGCGCGGCGATGAGCAGCCTGCAAAGCATCAGTTCAGTAAAGCCGTTCCCGAGCGAGGCGTTCGCCGGGCAAACAACCAAAAGATTTACCGCGACGTTCAATTATCAGGCGCCTTAGCGCAAGGGTTAATCGTTTGATTTTTATGGGATGCACACAATGAAATCGTTTAATCGTTCTGGGATCTATCTGGCGGTGATGTCGGCGATGCTGCCGGGCGCCGCGCTGGCGGCCGACGCCACCGATGTCGGCACCATCAGCGTCAAGGGGCAGTCGCTCGGCGGCGGCATGATGGTGCAGGATGACAGCGCCAAGGCGCGCTCCACCGTCACCAAAGAAGCGATGGATAAAATGCCGTCGGCGGCCAACGCCATCGATAAGCTGAAATACACGCCGGGCCTGAACGTCAACAGCAACGACGCCAGCGGCCTGAGCGGCGTGGACTACACCATGCGCGGCATGAACTCGGATCAGATCGGCCTGTCGATGGACGGCATCCCGATCAACGACTCCGGTAACTACGCGGTATACCCGAACCTGCTGGGCGATGCGGAGAACCTGGAAGAGGTGTTTGTCACCCAGGGCTCCTCCGAAGCGGACGGCCCGCACATCGGCTCCAGCGGCGGCAACATTGGCCTGGTGACGCGCCGCCCGGCGAAAGACTTCGGCGGTTTCCTCAAGCAGACGCTGGGCAGCAATAACCTGAGCAAAACCTTTGCCCGCCTGGAGACCGGCGAATACAACGGTTTCAGCAACTGGATATCTTATTCGCACACCGAGGCGAAGAAGTGGCGCGGCGAAGGGCGCCTGTACTCCGACAAGTTCGAGATGAACTCGCTGTATGAAGACGGCAACGGCAACAGCAGTAATCTGGTGATGAAGTACAACCGCCAGAACAACACCAACTACAACACCCTGAGCAAGGCGCAGTTCCAAAACGATGGGCGTGGTACCGATTACGCCACCACGCCGGAGTACAACAGCAAAGGGCAGTTGAACAAGTATTACAAGATCGAACGCAACCCGTTCGAGAACTTCACGCTATCGTTCACCCAGAAACTGCAGCTGCGCGACGACCTGTCGCTGACCCTGCAGCCGTATTACTACTGGGGCAACGGCGGCAGTTTCAACGGCCAGACGGCCTCGGTATTGTCCAGCACGTCGGACAGAGCCGGGCAGTATGACCTCAGCAACCTGCAGTCCAACACCTATTACCGCCCGTCGTGGACCCAAACCTGGCGGCCGGGCATCACCACCAAGCTGAAGTGGGACATCAACGAGCAGCACAGCCTGGATATCGGCTACTGGTATGAGCGTGCGCGCCAGCTGCAAACCCAGCCGTTCATCAGCATCAAGGACGACGGCAACCCGGCGCAGATTTGGGGAAAACCTGGCGGCTCCGATCAGGTGAAGGACGCCAACGGCAATACGGTGCAGGGGCGCAACCAGTACACCATCACCCCGGCGCAGAAGGTGTGGTTGCAGGATACCTGGTTCGCCACGCCGGACTGGACCTTCGTCGGCGGCCTGGCCTATCAGTATGTGGAGCGCAAAGGGGACAACCGCGGCAGCCTGTACAATGTGCCGGAGAAGCGCAAAGCCACCTATCATGAATTCCTGCCGAACTTCAGCGCCAGCTATAAGGTGAACCAGGAAAACCAGGTGTTCTACAACCTGACGCGCAACATGCGCACGCCGCCCAACTACGTGCTGTACAACGTCGGCGACTCGCTCAGCACCAAGCCTGAGCTAAGCTGGAACCACGAACTGGGCTGGCGTTTCCAGCAAGAGGACATGCTGCTGAGCGCCACGCTGTTCTACATGCGTTACAGCGATCGCCAGATCTCCACCACCAACGCGGCCGGCGACTACGAGATGATGAACATCGGCAACGTGGAGAACAAAGGGCTGGAGCTGGAGTGGAGCGGCCAGTTGCCGCATAACTTCAACTACTACACCTCGTATACCTACACCGAATCGAAGCAGAAGAACGACATCGTCAGCAACGGCGGGCTGCCGCTGCCGACCTCCGGCAAAGAGGTGCCGAACGTGCCGAAAAACCTGCTGAACATGACGCTGGGTTATGACGACGGGCTGTATTACGGCAGCGTCAGCGGCAAGTACGTCAGTGCGTTCTACGGCGATCTGACCAACGACGAGAAGATCGGCGGCCGCACGGTGTTCGATCTGGCGGCGGGGGTGCATCTGCCGGTGGACAAGAAAATCGTCAAAAGCGCCGCGCTGCGCTTTGGCATCAGCAACCTGTTTGACAAGGAATACCTGACCTCGGTGCGCACCACCACCTTCAACGCGGCGCCTTACGGCGGCGTGAGGGCCAGCACGCCGTATTACAACGTCGGCGAAGAACGCACCTTCAGCGTCTCGCTGGAAGCCACCTTTTAACTGAATGCCCCGCCGCCTGCCGGGCGGCGGGGAAGAGGACCCCTGTATGGACGCCAATCTGTTGCACGACATTATTTTCTACGTGATGTACGCCGCGCTGGCGATTGCGCTGGTGATCATCATCGAACGCACGCTGTACTTCGCCTACACCCAGCGCCAGGCGCGCCGGCTGGAGCAGGCGCTGACGCCGGACGTGCGCCGCGCCGCCGATCTGCCGGACGAGCTGACCCAGCGCAACAGCCTGCCGATGACGGTGATCGCGCCGGTATTGGCGCAGAAGCACCGCGCCGGCGACCGCGAGGCGATCGGCGATCTGATCGACGCCCAGTACCTGCTGAGCAAGCCGCCGATGGCGCGTGGCCTGTGGCTGCTGGAAACCGTGGTCACCGCCGCGCCGTTGCTGGGGTTGCTGGGCACGGTGATGGGGATCATCGAAACTTTCAAGGCGCTGGCCGCCTCGGGGGTGTCCGAGCCGAGCCTGGTGTCGGCCGGGATGGGCACCGCGCTGTACGCCACTGGCCTCGGCATCGCCATCGCGCTGCTGTGCCTGGTGGCCAACAACTTCCTGCAGAGCCGCATGGAGCGCATCAACGAACTGCTGAAGGTGCTGCTGATCCGTGCCGGCCAACCGGCCAGCCGCCCGGAGAGCGGCAGCGGCGAACAATGGGTTGACAGCGGAGCGCCGCGCTATGCCTAATGGCCATCCAGTACGGCGGCCGCTCGGCCGCCTTTATACGGCATTGTGGGGCGGTTGTTTGTTGATGTTGAGTCAGAGCGCTGCGGCGCGTTTTGCTATTCCCGGCTACGAGCTGGTGTACACCGCGCCGGTGGAAACCGCGCTGCAGGCCGACGACCTGCGCAACACCGCCGAGGTGTGGCGCGAGATGTTCGACGCGGCGAAAACCCGCATCGATCTGGGGCAGTTCTACGTGGCGAATCAGGACGGTTCGCTGCTGGACGGCGTGCTGCAGCACCTGAAGGCGGCCGGCGAACGCGGGGTGAAAATTCGCTTTTTGCTGGAAGAGAAGGGCCTTCGCATGTCTACCGCCGAGACGCTGGAACAGCTGAAGGCGATCCCCAATCTGGAGCTGCGCATCATTCCTTACCAGAAGCTGAGCGGCGGCATTCTGCACGCCAAATATCTGCTGGTGGACGGCGAGCAGGCGTTCGTCGGCAGCCAGAATTTCGACTGGCGCGCGCTGGAGCATATTCACGAAACCGGGCTGCGCATCAGCGACGCCAAGGTGGTGGGGCAGATCCAGGCGATCTTCGAGCAGGATTGGCAGGCGCAGGCGCTGCTGGCGCAGGATAAGCCGGTGCCGCCGCTGCCTGATTCGCCGCCGACGGCGCCGACGCAGGGCAACTATCTGGTGGCCAGCCCGCGCGCCTACAACCCGGCGGGGGTGATTGACTCGCAGGCCGAGCTGCCGCGCTTGCTTGCCGGCGCCAAGCGGCGGGTGCGGGTGCAGGTGATGGACTACGCGCCGCTGTCGTTCGGCCCGGAACGCAGCCGCCCCTTCTATGCGGTGATCGACAACGCGCTGCGCAGCGCGGCGGCGCGCGGGGTGCAGATTGAGCTGATGGTGGCCAACTGGAACACCAAAAAGCCGGATATCGCCTGGCTGAAGAGCCTGGCGCTGGTGCCGAATGTGCAGATCAAGGTGGTGACCATTCCGCCGGCCAGCAGCGGCTTCATTCCGTTCGCCCGCGTCATCCACAGCAAGCTGATGACCATCGACGATGAGATTGCCTGGGTGGGCACCAGCAACTGGACCGGCGGCTATCTGGACAACTCGCGCAATCTGGAGCTGGTGATGCACAGCGCGGCGATGAGCGGGCGGTTGGACAAGCTGTACCAACAGCTGTGGAACAGCGTCTACGCCGAACCGTTGCGGCTGGATTACGACTACCCGCCGCCCAAGCCGGGCGGAGAATCCTGATAAGCAGGGGGCGCGGCTAATCCCCGCGCCCTGTGTTTTTACCGTCGCCAGCCGGCCTTCTCCAGCGCCGTCACCAGCTGCTCGGCGCTCAACCCTTCCGCCCGGTGGCCGTTGCCGCTGACGGTATTGGCCGCCAGCAACGCATTGACGATCGCTTCTTCCACCGCTTCCGCCGCCGCGGCGAACAGCGCCGAAATGTAGTCGTTGTTCACCATGCGCAGCGGCGTGGTGAAGGCGCCTTTGTTGGCGTAGTCGGCGGGCGGCAGGCCGTCGTTGCCGGTGGCGAAGGCGATGAAAATGTCGCCGCTCGAATCCTCGGTGCCGCCGCCGGTGCGGGCGATGCCGATGCTGGCGCGCTGCGCCAGCCGCGCACACTGGTGCGGCAGCAGCGGCGCGTCGGTCGCCAGCGCCACCACGATGGAGCCCATGCCGGGATGCGGCAACTGCGGCGTGAACGGCGAGGGCAGATGGCCCAGATGCCGGCCTACCGGGTAACCGCCGACCAGCAGCGACTCGCGCTTGCCGTGGTTGGCCTGCACGATGGCGCCCACCGTCCAGCCGCCCTGATCGGCGGGCAAGCGGCGCGACGCGGTGCCGCTGCCGCCTTTGAATTCATGGCAGATCATGCCGCCGCCGCCGCCGACCGCGCCCTCCTGCGGCAAGCCGCCCCGGGCCGCCTGCTGCGCCTGGCGCACGTGCTCGGCCTTGACGTGAAAGCCGTTGATGTCGTTGAGCAGGCCGTCGAAGGTTTCCATCACCACCGGCATATTCCAATATACCGCGTTATCGCCCGCAGGCAGCGCTTCACGCTCCAGCGCGATCAGCGCATCGCGCACCACGCCCACGCTGTGGGTGTTGGTGAAGGCGATCGGGCTGGTCAGCAGGCCCGCTTCGCGCACCCATTCCAGGCCGGTGGCGTCGCCGTTGCCGTTCAGCACGTGCACCCCGGCGAAGCAGGGCGCGTGGCGGGCGGAGCCGGGGCGCGGTTCGATCACCGTCACGCCGGTGCGCACGCTGCGCCCGTCCGCCAAATCGGCATGGATGCTGGCATGGCCGACGCGCACGCCGGGCACGTCGGTGATGGCGTTCAGCGGGCCGGGCGTGCCCTGTCCGATGATAATGCCCAGATCCTGAGCGCGCTGCGTCATGGTTATTCTCCTTCTATTGAGGGGGCGGCGAGGGGCGTCGGTTGGCGGCCGCGCAGATGGTTCAGCGCCAGCCCGAAGCCGATGATACCGGCAATGATAATAAAGTCTTTCAGGCTGCTGGCGATCAAAATCGTCCACAGCACATACAGGCAGCACAGCAGCGCCACCACCACCGGCAGCGGCCACAGCGGCATCAGGTACGGGTGGTGGAAGTGGCGGCGACGGCGGCTGATCAGCGCCGCCACCGCCATGATGATGTACACCAGCAGCAGCAGGATCACGGTGAACGAGGTCAGCGATTCGAGATCGGAGCAAAACGCCAGCAGCGCCGACGGCACGCCGAACAGCAGGGTGGCGATCCAGGGAGTGCCGAAGCGCGGGTGGATGATTTTCAGCGCCCGGTTAAACGCCGGTAGCCAGAAACCGTCGCGCCCGCTGGCAAACATCATGCGGCTGAACTGCGCCACGATGGCGATGATGGCGTTGAACACCGACAGATAAATCGCGCCGCTTACCACCCGCGCCAGCGTCGGGCCGCCGAGCTCGGTGACCACATAGCCGACCGGATCGGCCTGTTTGGCCATCTCCGTCAGCGACGGCGAGCCGATCAGCAGGGCGGTGAACGGCACCAGTTCCACCAGCACCACGATGGCCAGCGTCAGCATGATCGCGATCGCCATCGGTCTGCCCTGTTCGCGCATGTCTTCCGCCATGTACACCGCCGCGCCGTAGCCGTTGTAGGAGAACAGAGCGACCCCGACCATGGCGACGATCAGCGGCAGCGACACCGGCGCCAAGCTACCTTGCGCGTCCAGCATCACCGGCGCGGTGAGGATCTCCGTGCTCTGATGCGGGTGGCTGAAGCCGAGCCAGGCGATCAGCGCCAGCACCGCCACTTCCACCACCAGAAAGGCGCCGGTCAGCAGGGCGTTGGCCTTGATGTTGAAAATGGCGCAGATGCCGCCGACCAGCACGGTGAACATGCCGGCGGTCGAGGCGTCGAACTGGGTGCCCAGCGCGGTGTTCAGGTAGGGCACCGCGCCGGTGGCCAGCACCGCCGGCACGAACAGCGAGGCGCTGAGGATAAACAGATAGGTCTGCAACCCGCACAGGGTGCCGAACAGGCGCTTGATGATGCTGTATTCGCCGCCTGCGCTGGGGTGTGCGGCGCCGAGTTCGGCATAGCACAGCGCGATGGCGGCGGCGACGCAGGCGGCGATCAGAAACGACAGAAAGGCGCCGCTGCCGGCGTTGGCGATCGCCAGCGGGGCGATGACGAAGATCGAACTGGCCGGCGTCACGCCGGACGCAGTGATCATCACCACGTCGAGGACGCTGAGATTGCCTTTGAAGGTGTGTTCAGGGGCGGACTCTTTCATGGGATAACGACTCCATTAACGTGTGAGTGAATTATTGTTTTGCTGCACAGGCTGTACGCAGGAATCAAATGGAGCGCGCGGAAAATCCCCTGCGCCTTTCAAGCCGCAGCGTTGTTGGCCGCAGATCATTCGCACCAGTCACTTACTTAAGTAAGCTCCTGGAGACGAATGACTTTGCCGCCTAGCTGCAACTTGAAATTCGTTGGGGATAAGTTTGTTATTTTTATCCCGACGGGAAGCTGAAGCTGGCGCGCCGGGCATCGCCGGAGGCCGGCCAGCGCTGGGTCACGGTCTTGCGTTTGGTGTAGAACCTGACGGCGTCCGGGCCGTAGGCGTGCAGATCGCCGAACAGCGAGCGCTTCCAGCCGCCGAACGAGTGGTAGGCCACCGGCACCGGCAGCGCCACGTTGATCCCCACCATGCCGACCTGAATGCGGCTGGAGAAGTAGCGCGCCGCTTCGCCGTCGCGGGTGAACAGACAGGTGCCGTTGCCGTATTCGTGGGCGTCGATCAAGGCCATCGCCTCCGGCAGCGACGCCGCGCGTACCACGCCGAGCACCGGGCCGAAGATCTCCTCCTGATAGATGCGCATGCCGGGCGTCACGCGATCGAACAGCGTCGGGCCGAGGAAATAGCCCTGGCTGGGGCGGCCGTCCGCGCCGGTCACGCTCAGTTCGCGCCCGTCCACCAGCAGCTCGGCGCCTTCGGCCACGCCCTGATCGATATAGCCTTTCACCTTCTGATAATGCTGTTGGGTCACCAGCGGCCCCATGTCGTTGCGGTTGTCGCTGCCGGGGCCGACGCGCATGGCGGCCATCTGTTGCCGCAGCCCGGCGATCAGCGCTTCGGCGGTGCCGTCGCCCACCGCCACCACCAGCGGGATGGCCATGCAGCGCTGGCCGCAGGAGCCGAAGGCCGCGCCCATCAGCGCGCCGACCGCACCAGGGATATCGGCGTCCGGCAGCACCACCGCGTGGTTCTTGGCGCCGCCCAACGCCTGCACCCGTTTGTTTTGCGCGCAGCCGGTGTGATAGATGTGCTCCGCCACCGGCGTCGAACCGACGAAACTGATCGCCTTCACGCGCCCGTCATGCAGCAGCGTCTCCACCGCTTCGCGATCGCCGTTGACCACGTTGAGCACCCCCGGCGGCAGCCCGGCCTCCGTCGCCAGCCTCGCGATATACAGCGCGGCAGAAGGCACGCGCTCGGAAGGCTTCAGCACGAAAGTGTTACCGCACGCCACCGCCATCGGCCACATCCACAGCGGCACCATCGCCGGGAAGTTGAACGGCGTGATGCCCGCCACCACCCCCAGCGGCTGAAACTCGCTCCAGCTGTCGATGCCCGGGCCGGCCTCTTTGCTGTGTTCGCCCTTCAGCAGTTCCGGCACATAGCCGGCATATTCGATATTCTCGATGCCGCGCTGCAGTTCGCCCAGGGCGTCGCTGAGCACCTTGCCGTGCTCGGCGGTGATCAGTTGGCAGATGGTATCGGCGTGCTGCTCCAGCAGATCCTTGAGCTTCATCATGATGCGCGCGCGCTTCAGCGGCGGGGTGTCGCGCCAGGCGGGATAGGCCTGTTCGGCGGCGGCGATGGCGCGCTCCACCGTGGCGCGGTCGGCCAGCTGCACCTCCTGCGCCGATTGGCCGGTGGCCGGGTCGTAAACCGGCTGGCTGCGTTCGCCGCCGGCGGCGGGCTCGCCGTTGATCCAATGGGTAATGGTCATGGTTCTCTCCTTATTCGGTGGCGTTGAGGGCGTCGCCGACGGCGTTGATCAGCGCATCGATCTGCGCTTCGCTGCTGATGAACGGCGGCGCCAGCTGTAGGGTGTCGCCGCCGTAGCGCACGTAAAATCCGCTTTCCCAGCAGCGCATCGCCGCCTCGAAGGGGCGCCGCGCCGGTTCGCCCGGCCGCGCCGCCAGCGTAATGCCGGCCGCCAGGCCGATGTTGCGAATGTCGGCGACGTGTTTGGCTCCCTGCAGGCTATGCACCGCGCGCTCGAAGTAGGGCGCCAGCGCCTGTACGCGCTCCACCATCTGTTCGCGCTGCAGGATGTCCAGCGTCGCCAGCGCGACCGCGCAGCTGACCGGGTGGGCGGAGTAGGTGTAGCCGTGCGGGAATTCGAGCTGGTAGTCCGGCTCGCCGCCGTTCATGAAGGTTTGGTAAATCTCCGGCCGCACCACCACTGCGCCCATCGGCTGCGCGCCGTTGGTCACCTGTTTGGCGATGTTCATGATGTCCGGCGTGACGCCGAACGCCTCGGCGCCGGTCATCGCGCCGCAGCGGCCGAAGGCGGTGATCACTTCGTCGAAGATCAGCAGGATGTCATGCTGGGTGCAGATTTCGCGCAGGCGCTGCAGGTAGCCGACCGGCGGCACGATCACCCCGGCGGAGCCGGAGAAGGGTTCGACGATCACCGCGGCGATCGTTGAGGCGTCGCGCAGCGCGATGATGCGGTTGAGCTCTTCCGCCAGCTCCGCTCCCTGTTGCGGCATGCCGCGTGAAAAGGCGTTGCCGGCCAGCAGGGTGTGCGGCAGGTGGTCCGCCTCGGCGCCGGGGCCGAACGTCTTGCGGTTGCCGGCGATGCCGCCGACCGAGATACCGCCGAAGTTAACGCCGTGATAGCCCTTTTCCCGGCCGATAAAGCAGGTTTTGCCCGCCTGGCCTTTGGCGCGCCAGTACGCGCGCGCCATTTTCAGCGAGGTGTCCGCCGCTTCCGAGCCGGAGCCGGTGAAGAACACGTAATCCAGCCCTGCCGGCGTCAGTGCCTTGATCTTGTTGGCCAGTTCGAACGACAGCGGGTGGCCGAACTGAAACGCCGGCGAGTAATCCAGCGTCGCCAGCTGGCGCTGGGCGGCGTCGGTGATTTCCTGCCGGCCGTGCCCCAATCCGCAACACCATAATCCGGACAGGCCGTCGAAAATCTTTCTGCCGTCATGGCTGGTGTAATACGCCCCCGCGGCCTGAGTAATGATGCGCGGCTGCGCTTTAAAATTACGGTTACCGGTAAAAGGCATCCAATGGGCCTCTAACCCTTCGGCATCGAGACTATTTAGCGGGTGATTTTCAGCGGCCATGTTTTCCTCCGAACAGGAAAATAAGAGCGATTAATGAAATAAATCGAGTTGTTAACGAATTGTTGTGCGAAATTGACTATGTACCGCTTGTTCTCTACTGTGAATAATCATATGTCGAAACTTACTTAAGGTTTTATGCAAGTAAAAAAGCGCGCGCTGTTAGGGCAATTGTCGGATATGGATCTGCGGTTGCTGCGGGTATTCAAGGCCGTGGTCGACTGCGGCGGGATGAGCGCCGCCGAGCTGGAGTTGAATATCAGCCTGTCGACCATCAGCAAGCACATCAAGGATCTGGAGCAGCGGCTGGGCCTGACGCTGTGCCAGCGTGGGCGCGAGGGCTTTGCGGTCACCGACGAGGGGCTGATTATCTACCAGGAAACGGTCAACCTGCTGGCGGCCACCGAGGCGTTCCGGCGCGGGGTGGACGAGGTGCACCAGCGCCTGGGCGGGCAGCTGCACGTGGCGATATTCGATCATACGGTCAGCAATCCGCAGGCGCAGATCGGCCGGGCCATCGCGTTATTCAGCGAGCGCGCGCCGGAGGTTTCTTTGCAAATGTACGTGGAGCCGATTAATACCATTGAACGCGGCGTCATTGACGGGCAATTTCAGGTCGGCGTTATTCCGATGCACCGCAGCGCGGAAAGTTTATCTTATCATTCGTTATTCAGTGAGAGGATGTTCTTATATTGCGGCGCGCAGCATGAATTATTTTCCGCCCCCCATGAAACATTAAATTGGGATCTGCTGCACAATTATGCCTTCGCGGGATTAGGCTACCATTCGCCGAATATGGAACTGAGCCTGCAGCAACATTTGCATCGCAAGGCGACGGGGTTCGCGCAGGAGTCGATCGCCACGCTGATCCTCTCCGGCAAATACGTCGGCTTTTTGCCGGATCACTACGCGGCGTTTTTCGTGGCGCAGAACCTGATGCGGGCGATCAAACCGGCGCTGTTCCGCTATCACTGCGAATACTCCAGCGTGCTGCGCCGCTCGCCGGTGCCGCAGCGGGTGGTGAAGCTGTTCCATGAGTGCCTGCTGGCGGCCCACGGAACAGCGTGACGCTTACTGCTCTTTCTTCTTGCCGAAGATTTTGATCAGCGCGCCGACCAGGATGCCGACCGCGATGCCGGCGAAGATCCAGCCGATGATGCCCATTTCCTTACTCCTGCTAGTGCGTTGATCTGATTATACCCGTCATACTTGAAACTGCATCTGTGTTGGCTGCGAGTGCGTATGCCAGTCACTGACTTGAGTAAGCTCCTGGCGAGCCGCCTCTTGCCGCCGGGATGCGGCTCCAACTATTTAGGGTAGAAATAATCATTCGACGCGAAACGCCTCTTCGATCATCCGTTGCCGCTGTGCCGGCGCATAGTCGATCCAGGAATTCTTGCTGTTGGATTTCTCCAGCGCCACCGCCAGTTCCTGGCCGGAAATCGGCAAATCGTCCTGCCAGAACGGCGCGATGGCGTGGCGGGTGATGAAATCGGTCAGGTAGCTCTCCGGGCTGCCCTGCCAGTGCGGATACAGGCGCGCGGCCAGCTCGGCCATTAGCGCGCGTTGCTGCGGCTGTTCGCTGCTTTCCAGCAGGGCAAGGAACGGCAGCAGCAGGCGGCCGCAGACCTGGCCGTGGTGGTAGTCGCGCAGCGCGCCGATCTCGCCGGCGATGCCGTGGATCACCCCCAGCCCGGCGGCGCTCAGCGTCAGCCCCCCGAGGTAGGAAGCCTGCATAATCGCTTCGCGCGCCGCATCGCTGCGGTTGAGCGCCGGCCAGGCCGCAAGGAAGTGGCGGATGCCGCTCAGCGACATGTCGCGCGTCATGGCGCCGGCGGTTTTCGACAGATAGGCCTCGAACAGGTGGGTGAAGGCGTCGATGGCGCAGTAGGCCAGCACCTTGTCCGGCGCGCCCGCCAGCAGCTGCGGATCGAGAATGGCGGTGTGCGGCACGAAGTTATTGTGGCGCAGCGAGGCCTTCACTTTGCTGACCTGAGTGTCGGTGATCACCGCGTTCTGCGTCACCTCGCTGCCGGTGCCGGCGGTGGTGGGAATGGCGATCAGCGGTAGGGTGGCGCCGCTGATTTTGCTGTCGCCCACCTTTTCCATATAGCGCAGCGTCGGCAGCGGATGCTCCACCAGCGCGGAGAACGCCTTGGCGGCGTCCAGCACGCTGCCGCCGCCGATGGCCACCACGCGCCGTGCCTGGCCACGCCAGCGCGCCACCCAGGCGTCAATTTCCTGCGGTGACGCCTCGTGGCTGACGATCTCGGTGCCGATGAACAGTGGCGCCAGCGATTCGCGCAGGCCGGCGTACACCGGGCCGTTGAGAAAAGATCGGCAGCTGAACAGCAGCGTCGGCTGCGGATCGGCAAGCAGCAGCGGCGGCAGTTGCCGGATGCTGCCGTGGCCGAACCAGGTCTGGCGGTTGGCGATGATGTGGCTGACGGACATGAGGTCTCCTTGACGGCGTTGCAGGGCGCGATGCCACAGCATAAGCCAGCGGGCGCGGAGCGGCCACCGCTTTCCCCGCTGCGTCAACTTGTGAGTTGTTTAACATGTAAACGATCGCGTTCTTGCATTTCGGCGCGCCTGATGCTTTTTTTAACAGTACTGGTCGCCATGCGGCTAACCCCATCCGAAATCGGTAGATTGTTAATGTATTAATAATGGCGAGGCGGGTATGGATATTCAGGTTGAACGCTTGTCTGCGGTGATCGATGCGGTGGCCAGCCCGCGCTTTTATCCCAGCCTGTTGAACTGGCTGGAAGGGTTTTTCGCCTTCGACAACGCCATCGTTTATGCCTTCGAACGCGGCCGGCCGCCGCGCTGCCTAATCAAAACCGAGCGGGAAAACAGCGATGCGGTCAACCAGATCTACCAACAGGGCGCCTATCTGCAGGATCCGTTTTACCGTGCGCTGAACGACGGCGGCGCAGGCGAGGTGCTCACGCTGCGCCAGCTGGCGCCCTGCGGGTTTTATCACAGCGACTATTACCGCAATTTTTATCGCAAGACCGGCTGGCACGACGAGGCCGGCGTGCTGCTGCAGCTGACGCCGGAGCGCGGGCTGGGGGTGTTCTTCGGCTCGGCGCGCCGCACGGTGGCGGTGCGCTACCCGCAGCGGGCGGATCTGCGCAGCGCGCTGACGCTGGTGAAAAGCGTGGCGCGGCTGCACGGCGAAGTGGTGGCGGCGCCGGCCGAGGCCGACACGGGGAACGACGATGGCGCTCAGGCGCGCTATCTGCTGACGCCGCGCGAGCGCGAGATTGTCGATCTGATCCTCGCCGGCTGCGGTTCGCAGCAGATTGCCGACCGGCTGTTCATCAGCCTCGGCACGGTAAAAAATCACCGCAAGAACATCTACGGCAAGCTGAACATCGGCTCGCAGGCCGAACTGTTCAGCCTGCTGCTGGCCGCCCCGCAGCGGCGCAGCGCGTGAATGTATCGATCTATCCCCTATAGCTTTCAAGCTACAGCTAGGCGGCCAGGACGAGAATCCCCAGGAGCTTACTTAGGTAAGTGACTGGGGTGAACGTCAGCAGCCAACAACGCTGTAGTTTGAAAGATGAAGGGGACGAATGTCCCTAAGGGGACATAGCGGACGATCCCACGGCTCCCGATAATCCGATGTCATGGCATAGGCAATCGGGAGTGCGACAGTGAACAACGAAATCGAGTCCTTAACCTACTACGCGGCGACCAAAAAATACGATCTGCGCTTCCCGACGCTGGAAGAGGATCTGGACGTCGACGTGGTGATCATCGGCGGCGGCTTCTCCGGCATCAACACCGCGCTGGAGCTGGCGGAGAAGGGCATCACCAACATCGCCATTCTCGAAGGCCGCTATCTGGGCTACGGCGGCACCGGGCGCAACGGTGGCCAGGTGATGGCCGGCATCGGCCACGATCTGGAGAAGATCAAGCGCCACGTTGGCCCGGCCGGGCTGGAAACCATCTTCAAAATCAGCAACCTCGGCGCCGGCATTATCCGCGAGCGCATCAAGAAATATGATATCGACGCCGACTTCTGCTTCGGCTACGGCTATCTCGGCAGCAACGCGCGCCAGGAGAAGACCCTGCGGGGCTGGCTGAAGGAGTTCAAGGCGGTAGCGCCGCAGGAGGAGATTGAGCTCTACACCGGGGCGGAGGTGAAGCAGGTGGTGGGCTCCGACGCCTACACCTGCGCGCTGAAACACATGGGCGGCGGCCACGTGCATTCGCTCAACCTGCTGCTGGGCGAGGCCAAGGCGCTGAGCGGCTACGGGGTGAAAATCTTCGAGAACAGCAGCGTGCTCAACGTGGAGTACGGGCCGCGCATCACGGTGCGCACCGCCATGGGCTCGGTGCGCGCCAACAAGATGCTGTGGGCCTGCAACGGCTTCCTCAACGGCATGGAGCCGCAGATTTATCGCAAGACCATCAATACCTACGCCTTCCAGCTGGCCACCGAGCCGCTGTCTGACGATCTGATCCGCCAGATCAGCCCGATCCGCGGCGCCTACAGCGATATCCGCCCGGTGATCGACTATTACCGGGTGACCAACGAAAACCGGCTGCTGTTCGGCAGCGCCACCCGCCTGATCGAATACTTCCCGTCGGATCTCAAGGCCTGGAACCGCAACCTGATGCTGAAAGTGTTCCCGTACCTGAAAGACGTGAAGATCGATCTGGCCTGGGGCGGCCCGCTGTGCTGCAGCGCCAACCTGTTCCCGCAGATCGGCACGCTGCCGGATCGCGACAACGTGTTTTACGTGCAGGGCTACTCCGGCTTTGGCGTGACGCCGAGCCACATCGTGTGCAAGGTGCTGGCGGAGGGCATGAGCGAAGGATCCGATCGCTACGATCTGATGAGCTCGATCCCGCACGTCAACATCTTCGGCAAGGACAAGCTGCGGCGGGTGATGACCACCGCCGGTAAGGTTTGGCACCAGACATCCGGCTACTGGAAAGGCCGCCGTTAACCCTCAGAGGAGAATGACATGAAACCGTTACTGCTTAAACAACCGCTGCCGGAACTGCTGGAGATCGGCAGCGTCAGCAACCTGGGCGCCACGGTGATCGCCGGCACGCCGACCGTCGGCGTGGCCAGCATCTTCGGCGAGCCGACCGACAACCTGAACTGCGGCGTGTTCAGCTGCACCCGCGGCAGCTTCGTGATGGAGTATCCGTTCGCCGAGCACGCCACGGTGTGGGAAGGCAGCGCGACCCTGACCAACGAACGCACCGGCGAATCGGTGCAGTATCAGGCCGGCGATTCCTGGTTCGTCGAGAAAGGCACCCCGGTGCGCTGGGACATCACCTCGGATCGTTTCGTCAAACACTACCTCGCCATCGTCGAAGGCTGACGCCGTCATGCCCCCCTCGGCTCGCTGAGGGGGAACGCCTTAGCCTAACGCCCGCGCAATAAAATCGGTCACCCGCTTGAGGATCCGATCCTTATTGGTTTCGTTAAAGCTCTCGTGCCGCCCGCCCGCATTGATCATCCGTTCGAAATCGTCGCCGCGCAGACGATCGAGCGCGGTTTGCGTTTCGCTCATCAGCACCAGCCGATCGTCGTCGCCGTGGATCCACAGCGTGGGCAGCGCGCCGAAGCCCGGCCCGGCGTTGATGGCGGCGAGGATCCGCTGCATGGCGCGCAGGGTGGGGCGCTTGAACGGCCCGTGCCACACCAGCGGATCTTCCTGATACGCCGCGCCAACCGCCGGATCGCGCGCCAGGGTAGCGGTATCCAGCGGCGCGTCGGGGATCGTCGGCAGTTCGGCCAGATCGGAGATCGCCGTTCTGTCGCCAAGCAGCGGGCCGGACAGCACCAGCGCGCGCACCTCCTCGCCATAGCGCTGCACGTAGCGAGTGGCGATCATGCCGCCCATCGAGTGGCCGATCACCACCAGCGGCAAGGTGGGGTATTGCTGCCGGAAATGGCTGACTACGCGCTGCACGTCGTCGACCACGGCGTCATAATCCTCGATCAGCACGCGCTCGCCCTGCGACAGGCCGTGGCCGAGATGGTCGGGGCCAAACACCCGCGCGCCCTGCGCCTGCAGCGTGCGCGCCACGTATTGGTAACGGCCGAGATGCTCGCCGTAGCCGTGTATCAGCAGCGCCAGATAGCGCGGCTGGTCATTTCCCCAATCATGCACGGCGATGTCGCCGTGACGGCCTTTGATAAAGCTGACGGTTTGTTCGGGCATCTTATTGTTCTCATGGTGGTAGGGTTGCCCTTCAGCGTAGCGGCTGGCGACGAAGTTGTCAGGGGCGCCGGGTGCGGCGCCCGCAGAGAGGGGATTACAGGCCGAACTGGCGCGCCAGTTCGTCGAGCGCTTCGCGCTGGAAGCGGTTGAAGGCGTCGCGCGGCTGCTGTTGCTGGATGAACGCCAGCAGCGGATCCTGCACTTCAGTGCGCACGCCGCTCAGCTGTTCCATCACCGCCAGCCCGCAGAACGGCACGTAGGATTCGGCGTAGCCGCCTTCGTGCACCATCACCAGCTTGCCGCCGCACAGCCGGTCGGCGGCGTCCTGCACCAGCGCGGTCATGGCGCGGAAGCTGTCGCTGTGCAGCTGCATGCGTGCCAGCGGATCGAGGGCGTTGGCGTCGTAACCGCAGGCGACGATGATCAGCTCCGGCTCGAATTTTTCCAGCGCCGGGATGATGATGCGCCGCATGGCGTGCAGGTAGCCGTCGTCGCCGGCGCCGGCCAGCATCGGCACGTTAACGTTGCAGCCCGTCCCGGCGCCTTCGCCGCGATCCTGCTCGCCGGAATAGCCCGCCGGGAAGCAGCCGTCCTGATGCAGCGACAGCGTCAGCACGTCGCCGCGCTGCCAATAGATGTGCTGGGTGCCGTTGCCGTGGTGCACGTCCCAGTCGAGTACCGCCACCTTGCCGAGGCCGTAGCGGGCCTTGGCGCGCTCGATGGCGATGGGAATATTGGCCAGGAAGCAGAAGCCCATCGATTGATCCGGCAGGCAGTGGTGGCCCGGCGGGCGCGACAGCGCATAGGCGTTATCCAGCTCGCCCTGCAGCACCGCCTCCACCGCCGCGCAGGCCAGCCCGGCGGAGAGTTTGGCGATCTCATAGCTGCCCGGCCCCAGCGGCGCTTCCTCCCCCAGCAGGCCGCCGCCGCTGTCGCTCACCTGTTTGAAACGCTGCAGGTAGTGGGCGGGGTGAATGCGCAGCAGGTCTTCTTCCGTCGCCGGTTCGGCGCTCAGCAGGGTGAGCTGGCGCGACAGACCGGACACGTCCATCAGGTTCTTCATGCGCCGTTTGGTTTCCGGCGACTCGGCGTGGCCGGCGCCCGAGGGCGGTTGTACCCAGCCGCCGACCGGCAGGGTGGTGGCGTGCAGGCCGGTGCTGTGCCAGAAACAGCGTTCATCAAACAAGAAACCGGTTGTTCTTTTCACCTTTCTCCTCCTGTTATACGGCGCGGTGCGCGCGGTGAAGCCAGCGAAATCAATAGCAGCGACAGCAGCGCGCAGCCCAGCGCGCCGAACAGCAAGGCGTTGAAACCGCCGGAAGATTCGATCAGAGAGCCGGCCAGCGTCGGGCCGATGGCCATGCCGCCGCCGATCACCAGGTTGATGCCGTTCATCAGCTTGCCGTCGTTATCCAACCCGGCGACCCGCGCCAGAATGAACGGCAGCACGAAGGTCCAGGTGAATTTGAACAGCAGGGCCGCCAGGGCGAAGCGCAGCAGCAGGGGCTGGCCCGTCAGCAGCGCCACGCTGGCCAGCAGCAGGGTGTACCCCAGCACGATCGGGCGTCCGCCGCCGAAGCGCGCGCCGATCAGCGCCGCGGCCCCCGCGCCGACGATGCCGAGCAAGGTGGCGACGGCCAGCACCTGGCCGCTGTGGGCCGGCGACAGCCCGGCGCCGGCGGCGATGCCGCCGATAAAGGTCCAGACCGCGCTCAGGCTGATGTAAAAGGTCAGCACCGCCAGCACGGCGCACAGCTTGCGCGCTAGCGAGGCGGCGGGGGCGCTGCGGGCGGCGCGGGCAGCGGTGAAACCGTTGGGGAACGCCGGGATGAGCGGCAGGCAGCACAGCATGATGGCCGCCAGAATCAGGTAGACCGCCATCAGGCCGAAGTGCGCGAACAGCGGCGGCAGCACCAGCAGCCCGACCGCGCCCAGCACCAGCTGGCCGAGCACCCAGAAGGCATAGACCCGGCTGGGATTGGCGGTGCCGGCAGCGCAGGTGATGCACAGGATCATCAGGGTGCCGCCCGCCAGTGAGGCGATAAAGCGCAGCGGCAGCAGCAGGGTAAAATCCTGTGCCAGCGCCGAAGCCAGGTTGCCGGCGATAAACACCAGCGCCGACAGCGTAGCGACCCGCCGCCAGTTGATGCGCCCGATCCACCACCACGCCGGCAGCGTGGCCAGGCTCATGGCGCCGAGTTCGGTGGAGAACAGGTGGCCGATCTGCGCCGGGCCGAGCTGCCACTGCGCGGCGAGCTGGGCGGCCACGGCGGGGGCGGTCATCAGAATGCCCGGCGCGATGGCGGCGAAGACGATAATGGCGGTCAACAGCCGCGGCGGGCAGGGGAGCGCCGTGCCGACGGCGGGCGCGGAAACCGAATCACTGGACATAAACCTTATTCCCCCAAGCGTTAAGTGACGATGAAATATCCCGCCCGGCCCGATTGCGGGCAGGGGGAAGCCGCGCCATAAATGGCGAATACTTTCTGGCGTTATTTCCCGGCCGCCGGCAGCGGCGGCCATTATCGGGCGTTAACCGTGGGCGAGAAAGCCGCCGGCGACCAGTTCGGTGCGGTTCACCACGTCGGTTTTGGCGAAAATATTGCGCATATGGGTTTTCACCGTCGACAGCGAAATGCCCAGCTTCAGGGCGATGCGCTTATTGCTGGCGCCTTCGCGCACCAGGTTGACGATCTCTTGCTCTTTGGCGGTCAGCATCTGCGCCTCGCCGTCGGGCAGCAGATCGCGCGTCGCCAGCTCGATCAGCGGCAGCACCGCGCGCAGGCGGCCGCGCTCCACTTCGGTAAACGGCGTATCGCGGATCAGCGATACCCCGGCGACGATGCGCTTGCGCTGGCGGATGAAGATCTCCGTCATGTCGCGCATGTCGTTCGGCAGCATAAAGTCGTGGTAATAGCGGCGGTTGCCGGCGATCGCCGCCGGGCTCATGCCGACCATGGTGATGTCCTGGCGATGGAAATTGGCCGGCTGCAGCGGGTCTATCTGTTGGAAGTGGTTCAGATACTGCTGATGCGTTTTATCGGGCATGCCATACAGGATGTAATGATCCGGCCGCAGGTCGCGATCGACCAGATAAAACACCCCGGCGGACACCGGGATCAGGTGCGTAATGGTCGCCAAACAACTGTTGATAAAGGCATCGGATGCTGTGCTGTGCATGATTCGTGTTCCTCCCTTTATCGTTCAATCTGGAGAAGGTTGGCGGTCAATATATGAACGATACAAGCATAGTTGTAGCAATTTGGCAACACAATAAAAACATATTAACAACGTGAGGCCGATTGCAATAAAACACATAAATAACAAGATGACACTGCGTTAATCAGGGCTTTTCAGTTCGGATTTATAGCGGTTTTCATTAATAGGTTAATGAAATAATTCATCGCTTTTCCCGCTGAATTTACAGCGCTTTTCAATGTTTGCCTGGACGAAACCCTCGCCGCCCTGCGCGTGCTACAGCCGATGCCGTCGCCGTCGTCCCTCGTTCTTAAGAACGATAGCCAGGCTTTTCCGCCGCTTTCTACACTGCGAATTGAAGATAGCGCCAGGCGGCGCCAAACGTATAAGACGAAAAAATGATGACCTTTCTCGGGCTGAGACGTCGGGTTGTTCAGTCCGCATGACCATACGGGGAACGAACGATGCAGAAAAAAACGTTGGCGGTGGCGTTGAGCGGCGCCTTATCTGGCCTGGCGCAGGGGGCGGACGCCGATCGCCCCAATGTGCTGATCATTCTGGTGGACGACATGGGCTACTCCGACATCAGCCCGTTCGGCGGCGAGATACCGACGCCCAACCTGCAGGCGTTGGCCGAACGGGGCGTGCGCATGAGCCAGTACTACACCTCGCCGATGTCGGCGCCGGCGCGGTCGATGCTGATGACCGGCAACACCAATCAGCAGGCCGGCATGGGCGGCATGTGGTGGTATGAGAGCACCGCCGCGCAGCCGGGCTATGAAATGCGCCTGACCGACCGCGTGACCACGCTGCCGGAGCGTTTTCGCGACGCGGGTTACGCCACCATGATGGCGGGCAAATGGCACCTGGGCTATGTCGACGGCGCCAAACCGACCGATCGCGGCTTCGAGCGCGCCTTCGCCTTTATGGGCGGCGGCACCAGCCATTTTGACGATGCGAAACCGCTGGGCACCGTGGAGGCGTTCCACACCTTCTACACCCTGAACGGCAAACGCGTGTCGTTGCCCAAAGATTTCTATTCCAGCAAGGCCTATGCCGATCAGCTGGAACAGTGGATCCGTGATACGCCGCAAAATAAGCCCGTCTTCGCCTATCTGGCCTTCACCGCGCCGCACGATCCATTGCAGGCGCCGGATGACTGGATCGCCAAATTCGACGGCAAATACGACGCCGGTTACCAGCAGGCCTATCAGCAGCGCATTCAGCGCCTGAAAGCGCTGGGGCTGATTTCCGAGCGTACGCCGATGCCGACGCTGGCGCTGGATAAGGCCTGGAACGCGCTGACGCCCGAGCAGCAAAAATATGAAGCCAAGACCATGCAGGTGTACGCGGCGATGATCGCTTACATGGACGATCAGGTCGGCGCGGTGCTGAACACCCTGAAGCAAACCGGCCGCGACCAAAATACGGTGATCGTGTTCGCCACCGACAACGGCGCCAACCCGGCCAGCGGCTTCCACTATGGCTCGAAGCCGGAGTATTGGCGGCAGTTCGACAACAGCTACGCCAACCTCGGCCGCAAGGGCTCGTTCATTTCCTACGGGCCGCACTGGGCCAACGTCAGCAACGCGCCGTACGCCAACTACCATAAAACCACCAGCGCGCAGGGCGGCATCAATACCGATTTCATCATCTCCGCGCCGCGGCTGAAGGGGCGCGGCGGCATCGACCGCACGCCGATGGCGGTGTATGACATCGCCCCGACGCTGTATGACTATGCCGGCATCGATGCCAATAAACCGCTGAAGGCCAAACCGACGCTGCCGATGGTCGGCGTCAGCTTCAAGCGCTATTTCAGCGGCGAGGCCGACGGCGTGCCGCGCGCGACCTACGGCGTGGAGCTGCATAACCAGGCCGCCTATGTGGACGGCGTCTGGAAGCTGCGGCGGTTGGTGAAGGCCGGGCCGACGGCGCAGATGGCGCCGTGGGGGCTGTTCAACCTGCATGACGATCCGCTGGAAACGCGCGATCTGGCCGCCACCAACCCGGAGCGAGTCAAACGGCTGAGCGAGGCGTATCGCCGCTTTGCGCAGCAGGGCATGGTCATTGAAGCCAAAGGCGCAGCGATCGACTACCTCGGCGTCGACGCCGGCACCGGCGACTACATCGGCCTGGATCCGTTGACCCACAAACCGTTGCCGCAGGCGGCGCCATGAACCTGGCCCAGCTGCGCGCGCAGCAGATCCCGGTAGAGAGCGAACCGCGCGCGGCGGCGCCTTTTCATCTGTTGGTGAAGCCGATCGGCGCCGGCTGCAACCTGGGCTGCCGCTACTGCTACTATCCGCAGCGCCAGCAGGAGCGGACGCGCAAGATGGACGACGACCTGCTGGCGGAATTTATCCGCGGCTACATCGCCGCCCAGCCGCGTTACAGCCGCGAGATCAACTTCGTCTGGCAGGGTGGTGAGCCGCTGCTGGCGGGGATCGGTTTTTACAAGCGGGCGCTGGCGTTGCAACGCCGCTACGCGCCGCCGGGCGTGCGGATCAGCAACAGCCTGCAGACCAACGGCACCCTGCTGAACGACGCCTGGTGCCGGCTGTTCCGGCAGCATCACTTTATCCTCGGCGTCAGCCTGGACGGCGATCGCGAGGTGCAGGACGCCCACCGGCCGGACAAGCGCGGCGGTGCCAGCTATGACGCCGCGCTGCGCGGCATTGCGCTGTTGCAGCGCCATCAGATCGATTTCAACCTGCTGATGGTGGTGCACGACGGCGTCGCGGATCGCGCCGAGGCGATCTACGATCATGCGGTGGCGATCGGGGCGCGCTATCTGCAGTTCCAGCCGCTGATGCTGGAAGGGGATGCGCCCACCGCCGGCTATGGGCTGAGCGCCGCCAACTGGGGGCGTTTCATGCTGGCGGTATACCGCCGCTGGCGCAGCCGCGGGCACGTCGGCCAGGTCTTCGTGATGAACATCGAACAGGTCTACGCGCAGTATTTCACCCACGTCAGCCCCAGCTGCGTACACGCCGAACGCTGCGGCGGCAATCTGGTGATGGAGCCGGACGGGCGGCTTTACGCCTGCGATCATCTGATCAACGCGCAGCACCTGCTCGGCCATGCCGATCGCCACACGCCGCTCGCCACCTTGGCGGCAAGGGCGGCGGAGATGCCGTTCGGTAAAAACAAGAGCCTGCGCCGCGAGTGCCAACGCTGCAGCGTGAAAAGCGTCTGCCAGGGCGGCTGCCCGGCGCATGTGGGCGAAGATCGCTACAACCGGCTGTGCGCCGGCTATTACGCCTTCTTTTCCGCGCTGCTGGCGCCGCTGCGCGCCTACCCACGCAGCCCGCAGGGGGCGATGCAGTGGCGCGCCGCCGTGAGCGCGGCCGCAGGTTGAAACCGTCTCGTCCTTAAGGACGATAGTCAGCATTTTCCTTTCCTCTCTATAGTGAGATTACCGCCGCTGGCGGTGAAAAACCTGCAAGCACCTGCATGCATCAGGCCAAAACTATAAGAGGAAATAACCATGAACCTGTCGTCGCGGTTGCACGCCCACCTGGCTCGAGGCAAGGTCGGCTTTCCCACCACCCTGGCCAGTTCGGTCGGGGTGATCATGGCCAGCCCGGTGATCCTGACGGTCACCAGCGGCTTCGGCATCGGCGGCGACACCTTCGCGCTGGCGATGCTGATCGCCTTCATCATGATGCAGGCGCAGCTCACCACCTTCTCCGAAGCGGCGGCGCTGCTGCCGACCTCCGGTTCGGTTTACGACTACATCTCCTGCGGCATGGGGCGCTTTTTCGCCATCACCGGCGCGCTGTCGGCCTACCTGATCGTGCACATCTTCGCCGGCACCGCCGAGACCATTCTCTCCGGCATCATGGCACTGGTGAACTTCGAGCACCTCAACACCCTGATGGAAAGCAACAACGCCTCCTGGATGGTCGGCGTCGGGCTGGTCATCGTGTTCGGCCTGCTCAACGCGTTCGGCATCGAGGCCTTCGGCAAGGCGGAGATCGTGCTGACCTTCGCCATGTGGAGCACGCTGGTGATTTTCGGCATCGTCGGGCTGCTGTCGCCGCATGCGGTGCCGCTCGAGGGCTGGTTCGGCAGCACGCTGAGCCTGAACGATCCCTTCGCGGTATTCAGCCTGATCGGCATGGCGATGTTCATGTTCGTCGGCTGTGAGCTGGTGACGCCGATGGCGCCGGAGATCAAACGCTGCGATCGGGTGATCCCGCGCGCGATGGCGCTGGGGCTGTGCGGCGTGGCGGTGTGCATGGCGTTGTATGGCGCGGCACTCAGCCACCAGGTGGAAAACGTGGTGATCGACGCCGCCAGCGGCGCGCGCCTGCTGGAAACGCCGATGGCCATCCCGGCGTTCGCCGGCCAGGTAATGGGCCAGTTCGGCAAATACTGGCTCGGCGTCGGCCTGCTGCTGGCGGGCGCCGCGACCATCAACACGCTGATGGCGGCGGTGCCGCGCATTCTGTACGGCATGGCGCTGGACGGCGCGCTGCCGCGCATGTTCGCCTATCTGCACCCGCGCTTTAAAACGCCGGTGGTCGGCATTCTGGTGGCGGTATTGATCCCCTGCGTACATGCCTTCGCCATTCAGGGCAATCTCGACAGGATCATTCCGCTGGTGCTGGCGGCGGTGTGCGCCTGGGGCGTGGCCTACCTGCTGGTGACTTGCTCGGTGGTGATCCTGCGCGTACGCCGCCCCGATCTGCCGCGCGCCTATAAATCGCCGTGGTTCCCGCTGCCGCAGATCGTTTCCAGCGTCGGCATCGTGTTGGCCATCGTTTACATCACGCCGCCGGGAATGAACCCGAGCGACATCTACATTCCCTTCGGTTGGATGATCGGCCTGACCGCCGCCTATGCACTGTTCTGGACGCTGTGCGTGCAGAAAGTGAACCCGTTCAAGCCGGTGCCGGTCGAGCAGGTGCTGGAGAACGCATTTGCCAAGGGTGAAAACGAGGAGGCGCAGTTTGATCGGCTTACTTCCCTCACTTAATCGCGCCTGGCGGCGAGCGCCGTCGGGCTATCGGCCGGGCGCCGCGCTGGATCGTCTGGCGCGCAACCTGGAGCCCTACGCGTGCGAACGCCTGGCGCCGGGCCTGCTGCGGCTGACGCTGCCGCAGGGGCCGCAGATCGAGATCGGCGAACAGGTGCAGGGGCTGTTTATGGCGCATATCGTCAGCCACCGCTTTCGGTTGCAGGGCGCGTGCGCAGCGCAGCCCCCGCTGACGCTGGACGTGGTGACCGGCGGCTGGCTGCGGCGGCGCGGGGTGCGTTATCTGCTGCGCCAGCGCCACGCGGCCGCGCAGCGGGTGCTGGACGGCCTGCAGCGCTACCCGCAGATCGGCGAGACGCTGGCGCAGCTGGATTTTCGCCGCGTGCGGCTGACGGTGAAAGACGGGCGCTGGCAGGTGGATATCGAGCATTTCGCCGCATCGGAGGTGGTCAGCCATTTACCGGCCGGCCGCCGCTATTTGCGGCTGGATGCCGAACAGCGGCGGCTGCTGTTGAGCAGCCTGCTGATGATCGGCCAACTGATGGAGAAGCTGAATCATGAATAGAGTGGTTGTGATTACCGGTGGCGGCACCGGCGTGGGTGCCGCCTGCGCCCGTCTGCTGGCGGCGCAGGGCGATCGGGTGTTCATCATCGGCCGCCGCCCGGAACCGCTGGCGGCGCTGGCGCAAGAGATCGGCGCGCAGGCGCTGGTGGGCGATGCGGCCAGCGGCGAGAGCTGGAACCACGCGCTGCTGCCGGCCATTCTGCGCGAAGCCGGGCGCATCGACTGCCTGATCGGCAGCGCCGGCGGCATGGGCTTCAAGCGTATCACCGAGATGACCGACGCGCAGTGGCAAGGGGCGATGGACAGCAACCTCAACAGCGCTTTCGCCAGCGCGCGCGCCTGTCTGCCTGAGCTGATTAAAAGCGGCGGCAACCTGCTGTTTGTCGCGTCGATCGCCTCGCTGGCCGCCGGGCCGGAGGTCTGCGGCTACGTCACCGCCAAGCACGCGCTGATCGGGCTGATGCGCTCCATCGCCCGCGACTATGGCCCGCTGGGCGTGCGCGCCAACGCGGTGTGCCCGGGCTGGGTGACCACGCCGATGGCGGACGAAGAGATGCAACTGCTGATGGACGCCCATCAGATATCGCTGGAGCAGGCTTACCAGATGGTCTGCCGCGACGTGCCGCTGCGCCGCCCGGCCAGCGCCGAGGAGATCGCCCGCGTCTGCCGTTTCCTGTGTTCCAGCGAAGCTTCAATCATTACCGGCGCGGCGCTGGTGGCCGACGGCGGCTCCACCATCGTTGACGTGCCGACCCTGGCTTTCACTTCCCTGTAAGGAGCATTTCCATGAGTTCAGAAGCGGTATTCATTCAGGTTGGCGCGTTGGCGGAAGGCTTTGCGCCGCACAGCAATACGCTGGAACGGCAGCACGGGCTGGCGGGCAGCACGCTGACGCTGCGCTTTAGCGACGGCGCGACGCAGCGCTGCCGGTTTACCGACGAGCAGACGCTGGAGTGGGGCGAACGGCGCGGCGTCGCCTATCGCGCCACCAGCATTCGCCCCGGCGTGCTGTTCATCGATTTTCTCGATCCCGCCCGCGCCAACGCCAGCATTACGCTGGTATGCGACCGCAATCAGGGCAACTTCACTGCGGTATACGGCCAGCTGCCGGACGAAGCGCAGGCGCGGCTCGATGCTTTCAGCCGGGTGGAGCAGGGGCTGCCGCTGACCGCGGTCGAGGCCGAATTCCGCTTCGGCACGCTGGATGACGCCGACGTGGCGCCGCCGGGCTTTACCGATGAGCTGATCGGCATGCGCAATATGTACACCTACAGCCCGACCGAGCGGTACGAGCACATCTACCTGAACGACAACTTCTACGCCTGGCAGTGTCTGGACGGGGTGGAGAAAGGGCTGGCGGACGTCGATCGCTGCCACTACGTGAAGGTGGCAGAGCAGCTTTATCTGTTCGTCTGGCGCGAGAAGATCATCCCGACGCTGGGCGTGGTGATGATCGATCTGCAGGGCATGCGCACCGACGGCAAGATCCTCGGTTATCAGGGCAGCGATTTCAGCGCGCTGAGCAACTTTGCGGTCGGTGCCCATGCGCAGGTGCTGAACACCACGCGCCACCCGCGAGGATAGGGCGATGAGCGCAACCTATGCGGCCGACGCCTTCGCGGGGCAGGCGGTGCTGGTGACCGGCGGCGCGCAGGGCATTGGGCTGGCGATCGTCAGCGCCTTTGCCCGCCTGGGCGCCGAGGTGACGATCGCGGACGTGCAGCTGCCGCAGGCGCAGGCGGCGGCGCAGGTGCTGCGGGATGAAGGGCTGAGCGTGCAGGCGCTGGCCTGCGATCTGGCCGAACCGGGGCAGATCGCCGAGCTGGTGGCGGCGGTGGGCGAGCGGCATCAACGGCTGGACGTGGTGATCCACAACGCCGCTTACTTTCCGCTGACGCCGTTCGCCGCCATCGACGCGGCCCTGCTGCAACGCACGCTGAGCGTCAATCTGATGGCGCCGTTCTTTCTGGCGCAGGCGGCGCTGCCGTGGATGCGCCGCCGGGGCAGCGGCTGCCTTCTGGTGACTTCGTCGGTGACCGGCCCGCGGGTGGCCTACCCGGGGCTGGCGCACTACGCTGCCTCCAAGGCCGGGGTGAACGGGTTTATTCGCGCGGCGGCGCTGGAGCTGGCGGCGGAGAAAATTCGCGTCAACGGCGTGGAGCCGGGGATGATCCGCACGCCGGCGATGGCCAACCTGGGTGACGCGCAGGTGAATCAGGCGATCGCCGCCTCGGTGCCGCTCGGGCGGCTGGGGGAACCGGAAGACATCGCCGCGGCGATGGTGTTTCTCGCTTCGCCGGCGGCGGCCTACATCACCGGGCAGACGCTGGTGGTGGACGGCGGCGCGCTGTTGCCGGAAACGAATTCTCTGCTTACTTGACGCTGCAGCGTTGTTGGCTGCAGGCGCGCACCCCAGTCACTGACTTGAGTAAGCTCCTGGGGACTTACGCCTTGGCCGCCTGGCTGCAACGCCAATTAATTTGAGAATTCCGGTTGGTTAAATCACTTCTTAGTGGGATGCGCGGTAACGTTGGCGGGCAGGCTGTCGCCCAGGGTGATCAGCTCGTCCAGCAGCGCCATCAGCTGGTCCATTTTCTGCCGCGAAAAGGCGGCTTCAATCTCGGCGTACCCCTGTTCCACCTGGTGGCGCGCCACTTCATACAGATCCTGGCCCTGCTGGGTCAGCGACACGTACAGCTTGCGCTGATCGTTGACCGGCTTGAGGCGGAAGATCAGCTTGTCACGCTCCATGCGCGACAGAATGCCGGTCAGGCTGGGGCGCAGGATACAGGTTTCCGCCGCCAGCTCGTGGAATTCGATCGAGCGGCTGTTGGCCAGCACGCGGATGATGCGCCACTGCTGTTCGGTCAAATTGTGGCTTTTCAGGATCGGGCGGAAGAACCCCATGGCGGTTTCACGCGCCTGCAGCAGGGCGATGGTTAACGATTCATGCATAAGTTTGGCCTTAGCTATCAAGGTGTTCGTTGTTACGGCGCTCGTTATGGGGGCGCCCGCCCCGCAAAGCCCGATTTTGTTAATAACTTAATAGTAGCCAAAGTTACCCGTAGGGATAAAGCAAAAATGCGTGCCGCAGCGAAAAATGGCGAGAAAAATGATTAATACGTTGAATAATCACGCTAATGTTCGTTATTTGTGAATATTTTGTTATCACGATCACAAATCACTCCAAGCGCGTTGCGTAAAAGCTGCACAGCGTATAAAAGTAATCATTAATATATTAATGAATGCCGGTTGTCATGTTTTGCCATTGGAGGAGTTCGCATGAAAGGCACCGTATTTTCCGTTGCGCTGAACCACCGCAGCCAACTGGACGCCTGGGATCAGGCGTTTCACCAGCCGCCGTATCAGACCCCGCCCAAAACCCCGGTGTGGTTTATCAAACCGCGCAACACCCACCTCGCCAACGGCGGGGCGATCCCGTTTCCGGCCGGTGAAACCGTGCAGAGCGGCGGCACGCTGGCGGTGATCATCGGCGATACCGCGCGCAAGGTGCCGGTTGAGCAGGTGAGCCGTTATCTGGCCGGCTACGCGTTGGCCAACGACGTCAGCCTGCCGGAAAGCAGCTTCTATCGCCCGGCGATCAAGGCCAAATGCCGCGACGGGTTCTGCCCGCTGGGGGAGATCGGCCAGCTGGAGGCCGCCGATCGGCTGGAGATCGTCACCGAGATCAACGGCGTGGAGCAGGATCGCTGGTCCACCGCCGATCTGGTGCGCTCGGTGCCGGAGCTGATCGCCGCCATCAGCGATTTCATCACCCTGCAGCCGGGCGATGCGGTGCTGATCGGCACCCCGCACCAGCGGGTGGAGATCAAACCGGGGGATGAGGTGACGGTGCGCGCCGCCGGCCTGCCCACGCTGACCAACCGCGTCACCCAAGCAGGAGCCGCATCATGAAACATGCCCGTATTCGCCATCATGGCCAGGCCGTCAACGTCCAGGTGGACGACCAGCTGCGCGTCACGCTGCCGAACGGCGAGGTGCTGCAGGAGCGCGAAGTGGAATGGCTGCCGCCGGCGCAGGGCACGGTGTTCGCCCTCGGGCTGAACTATGCCGACCACGCCAGCGAGCTGGAATTCAAGGCGCCGGAAGAGCCGCTGGTGTTCCTCAAGGCGCCGAACACACTGACCGGGCACCGCCAGGTGTCGGTGCGCCCGGCCGGCGTGGAGTACATGCATTACGAAGCCGAGCTGGTGGCGGTGATCGGCAAGACCGCGCGCAACGTCAGCCGCGAGCACGCCATGGAGTATGTGGCGGGTTACACCCTGTGCAACGACTACGCCATCCGCGATTACCTGGAAAACTACTACCGGCCGAATCTGCGGGTGAAGAGCCGCGATACCCTGACGCCGATCGGGCCGTACATCGTCGATCGCGACGACGTCGCCGATCCGCACCGGCTGGCGCTCAGCACTTACGTCAACGGCGAGCTGCGCCAGCGCGGCAGCACCGCCGACATGATTTTCGACATTCCGTTCCTGGTCGCCTACCTGAGTGAATTCATGACGCTGCAGCCGGGCGACATGATTGCCACCGGCACGCCGAAAGGGCTGGCCGACGTGCAGCCGGGCGACGAAGTGGTGGTGGAGATCGAGGGCATCGGCCGTCTGGTTAACCACATTATCAGTGAAAAAGATTACGAGGAGAGCCTGCGATGAAAACCATCAACCATTGGATCAACGGCAAGAACGTCGCCAGCAAAGAGTATTTCACCACCACCAACCCGGCGAACGGCGAGGTGCTGGCGGAAGTGGCCTCCGGCGGCCAACTGGAGATAGATCAGGCGGTGGCGGCGGCGAAAGAGGCGTTCCCCAAGTGGGCCAACACGCCGATGAAAGAGCGCGCGCGCCTGATGCGCCGCCTGGGCGAGCTGATCGACCAGAACGTGCCGCAGATCGCCGAACTGGAAACCGCCGACACCGGCCTGCCGATCCACCAGACCAAAAACGTGCTGATCCCGCGCGCCTCGCACAACTTCGAGTTCTTCGCCGAGGTGTGCCAGCAGATGAACGGCAAGACCTACCCGGTGGACGACAAGATGCTCAACTACACGCTGGTGCAGCCGGTGGGGGTATGCGCGCTGGTGTCGCCGTGGAACGTGCCGTTCATGACCGCCACCTGGAAGACCGCGCCTTGCCTGGCGCTGGGCAACACCGCGGTGCTGAAGATGTCCGAACTGTCGCCGTTGACCGCCGATCGCCTGGGCGAGCTGGCGCTGGAAGCCGGCATTCCGGCCGGGGTGCTGAACGTGGTGCAGGGCTATGGCGCCACCGCCGGCGACGCATTGGTGCGCCATAAAGACGTGCGCGCGGTCTCCTTCACCGGCGGCACCGCCACCGGCCGCCGCATCATCGAAAGCGCCGGGCTGAAGAAGTTTTCCATGGAACTGGGCGGCAAGTCGCCGGTGCTGATCTTTGAAGACGCCGACATCGAGCGGGCGCTCGACGCCGCGCTGTTCACCATCTTCTCGATCAACGGCGAACGCTGCACCGCCGGTTCGCGCATCTTCATTCAGGAGAGCATCTACTCGGAATTCGTCAAACGCTTCGCCGAGCGCGCCAACCGTCTGCGCGTGGGCGATCCGCAAGATCCCAACACCCAGGTGGGGGCGCTGATCAGCCCGCAGCACTGGGAAAAAGTCTCCGGCTATATCCGCCTCGGGGTGGAAGAAGGGGCGACCCTGTTGGCCGGCGGCCCGGACAAACCGGCCGGTTTGAGCCACGGCAACTTCCTGCGCCCGACGGTGCTGGCGGATGTCGACAACCGGATGCGCGTGGCGCAGGAAGAGATCTTCGGGCCGGTGGCCTGCCTGCTGCCGTTCAAGTCGGAAGAAGACGGCCTGCGCATGGCCAACGACGTGGAATACGGCCTGGCGTCATACATCTGGACGCAAGATGTGAGCAAGGTTCTGCGCCTGGCCCGCGGCATCGAAGCGGGCATGGTTTTCGTCAACACCCAAAACGTACGCGATCTGCGCCAACCGTTCGGCGGCGTGAAAGCCTCCGGCACCGGCCGCGAAGGCGGCGAATACAGCTTCGAAGTGTTCGCCGAAATGAAGAACGTGTGCATTTCCATGGGCGACCACCCGATCCCGAAATGGGGCGTCTAAGCCTCGGGCCACAATAATAACGAAAGAGATGAGAACAATGACGACAAAACTTACCACTAATGCTGTCCCTGCTCCCGACGTCGTGCGCTGTGCCTACATGGAAATTCAGGTCACGAACCTTAAAGCCGCACGCGAATTTTACGTCGATATCCTCGGCCTGGTCGTGACCGCCGAGGATGACAAAACCCTCTACCTGCGTTCGATGGAGGAGTTCATTCACCATAACCTGGTGCTGCGCGAAGGCCCGGTCGCCGCCGTTGCGGCGTTTGCTTTTCGCGTGCGCACGCCGGAAGACGTCGATCGCGCCGAAGCGTATTTCAAGGCGCTTGGCTGCCGCACCGAGCGGCGGGTGAACGGGTTCGCCAAAGGCATCGGCGATGCGGTGCGGGTCGAGGATCCGCTCGGCTTCCCGTATGAGTTTTTCTACGACGTGCAGCACGTCGAGCGTCTGGCCTGGCGCTACGATCTGTATACGCCGGGCGCGCTGGTGCGCCTCGATCACTTTAACCAAATCACCCCTGACGTGCCGCGCGCCGTGGAATACATCCAGGGGCTGGGCTTCCGCGTAACGGAAGACATCCGCGATGAAGACGGCGTGGTTTACGCCGCCTGGATGCGCCGCAAGGCGACGGTGCACGATACCGCGATGACCGGCGGCGCCGGGCCGCGCATGCACCACATCGCCTTCGCCACCCATGAAAAGCACAATATTTTGGCCATCTGCGACAAGCTCGGCGCGCTGCGCAAATCCGATTTGATCGAACGCGGCCCCGGCCGTCACGGCGTTTCCAACGCGTTCTACCTCTATCTGCGCGATCCCGATGGCCACCGCGTGGAGATCTACACGCAGGATTACTACACCGGCGATCCGGACAACCCGACCGTGACCTGGGACGTGCATGACAACCAGCGCCGCGACTGGTGGGGTAATCCGGTGGTGCCGAGCTGGTATACCGAAGGATCGCTGGTGCTGGATCTCGATGGGCAGCCGCAGCCGGTCATCGAACGCAGCGCGCCCAGCGAAATGGCCGTCACCATCGGCGCAGACGGTTTTTCCTACACCCGTGAGGGCGATACGGAAAAAGGTTTCAAACTTGGCAATACGCTGTAAATGCCGCTGCGCGGGCCGCGCCCGCGCCTATGCGCCGTCTGGAGAACGCTATGCCCCATTTTTACGCTGAATGTACCGACAACATCCGCCGCGAGGCGGATTTGCCCACCCTGTTCGCCAAGGTCAACGAGGCGCTGGCGGCGACCGGCATCTTTCCGCTGGCCGGCGTACGCAGCCGCGCCCTCTGGCTCGACACCTGGCAGATGGCCGACGGCAAGCAGGACTACGCCTTCGTGCACATGACGCTGAAGATCGGCCACGGCCGCAGCCTGGAAAGCCGGCAGCAGGTGGGCGAGATGCTGTTTGCGCTGATCAAGGAACACTTCGCCGCGCTGATGGCGCAGCGTTACCTGGCGCTCTCTTTCACTATGGAAGAGCTGGATCCGGTGCTGAATTACAAACAGAACAATGTCCACGCGCTGTTCAACAAGGCGTGAATAAGGGGTCGTAAATGCTGGATAAAGAGCAGGTTAACCGCGCCGTACAGCGCCTGCATCAGGCGGAAAAGAGTCGTGAACAGATCCGCGCGCTGTCGCTCGATCATCCCGAGATCACCATCGAGGACGCCTACGCCATTCAGCGGCAGTGGGTGGAGCTGAAGATCGCCGAGGGGCGCAAGCTCAAGGGCCACAAGATCGGCCTGACCTCGCGCGCCATGCAGGTGAGCTCGCAGATCACCGAGCCGGACTACGGCGCGCTGCTGGACGACATGTTCTTCAACGACGGCAGCGACATTCCGATCGATCGCTTTATCGTGCCGCGGGTGGAGGTGGAGCTGGCGTTCGTGCTGGCCAAGCCGCTGCGCGGGCCGAACTGCACGCTGTTCGACGTCTACAACGCCACCGACTACGTCATTCCGGCGCTGGAGATCATCGACGCGCGCAGCCACAACGTCGATCCCGAGACTCAGCGGCCGCGCAAGGTATTCGACACCATCTCCGACAACGCCGCCAACGCCGGGGTGGTAATGGGCGGGCGGCCGATCAAGCCGGATGCGCTGGATCTGCGCTGGATAGCCGCGCTGCTGTACCGCAACGGCGTGATTGAAGAATCCGGCGTGGCGGCGGCGGTGCTCAACCACCCGGCCAACGGCGTGGCCTGGCTGGCCAACAAGCTGGCGCCGTATGAGGTGGAGCTGGAAGCGGGGCAGGTGATCCTCGGCGGCTCCTTCACCCGGCCGGTGCCGGCGCGGCGCGGCGACACCTTCCACGTCGACTACGGCCCGATGGGCTGCATCAGCTGCCGCTTTGTCTAATAAGCAGGCTCGGCGAACCGGGCCGCAATAAACCGGGCGGGGGCCACGCGCTACGCCCGCTTGTCAGGGAGAATGCGATGTTAACCAACCACTTCAAGCGTGCGCTGCAGGAAAAACGCCCGCAGATCGGGCTGTGGCTCGGGCTGTGCAGCAGCTACAGCGCCGAGCTGCTGGCCGGCGCCGGTTTCGACTGGCTGCTGATCGACGGCGAACATGCGCCCAACAACGTGCAGACGGTGCTGGGGCAGCTGCAGGCGGTCGCGCCTTACCCGAGCCGGCCGGTGGTGCGGCCGCCGTGGAACGACGCGGTGATCATCAAGCAACTGCTGGACGTCGGCGCGCAAACCTTGCTTATCCCGATGATTCAAAACGCCGAACAGGCGCGCG
Source organism: Serratia sp. TSO36 (assembly GCF_057808395.1). Classification (NCBI taxonomy): domain Bacteria; kingdom Pseudomonadati; phylum Pseudomonadota; class Gammaproteobacteria; order Enterobacterales; family Yersiniaceae; genus Serratia; species Serratia sp. TSO36. Next base: position 85,244 of record NZ_JBJZOU010000006.1, read on the forward strand.
ATGCGGTGCGCGCCACGCGCTATCCGCCGCACGGCGTACGCGGCGTCGGCAGCGCCCTGGCGCGCGCTTCGCGCTGGAACCGGGTGCCCGATTACCTGCAGCAGGCCGACGAGCAGATGTGCGTGCTGGTGCAGATTGAAACCCGCGAAGCGGTAAAAAACCTCGACGCCATTTTGCAGGTGGAAGGGGTGGACGGCGTGTTTATCGGCCCGGCGGATCTCAGCGCCGATATGGGCTTCGCCGGCAATCCGCAGCACCCGGAGGTGCAGCGCACCATCGACGACGCGATTGCCCGCATCCGCGCCGCCGGTAAGGCGCCCGGCATTTTGATGGCCAACAAGGCACTGGCGCAGCGCTATCTGGAAGCCGGCGCGCTGTTCGTCGCGGTGGGGGTGGACACCACCCTGCTGGCGCGGGCGGCGGAAGCCCTGGCTGACGAGTTCAAACAGGGCGGGGTGCAAGCGCCTTCATCGGGAGTTTACTGAACCATGAACCACGTCGATTCGCTGCCGCCGGCCAACCCGGCGCAGCAACATAAAGCGTTAACCGCCGCCGAGCAATCGGTGATTAAAAAGTTGTTTCGGCGCCTGATCATTTTCCTGTTCGTGTTGTTTGTTTTCTCTTTCCTCGACCGTATCAACATCGGCTTCGCCGGGCTGACGATGGGCAAAGATCTCGGCCTCAGCTCGACCATGTTCGGGCTGGCGGCGACGTTGTTCTATGTCACCTACGTGATCTTCGGCATTCCGAGCAACATGATGCTGAGCCGGGTCGGCGCGCGGCGCTGGATCGCCACCATCATGGTGCTGTGGGGCATCGCCTCCACCTGCACCATGTTCGCCACCGGGCCAACCAGCCTTTACGTGCTGCGCATGATCGTCGGCATCACCGAGGCCGGTTTCCTGCCGGGCATTCTGGTGTACCTCACCTACTGGTTCCCGGCGTTCTACCGCGCTCGCGCCAACGCTTTGTTCATGATCGCCATGCCGGTGACCATGGCGATCGGTTCGCTGGTCTCCGGCTATATCCTGGCGCTGGACGGGGTGATGAACCTGAAGGGCTGGCAGTGGCTGTTCCTGCTGGAAGGCATTCCGTCGGTGCTGCTGGGCGTGGTGGTGTGGTTTTACCTCGACGATACGCCGGCCAAGGCCAAGTGGCTGACCGACGAGGAAAAATCCAGCCTGCAGGCGATGATGGAGGCCGACAAGCTGCAGCTGGTGCAGCCCAACGGGCCGAGCAGCCACCGCGCGCTGCAGCAACGCAGCCTGTGGCGCGAGATTTTCACGCCGATCGTGCTGATGTACACTCTGGCCTATTTCTGCCTGACCAACACCCTGAGCGCGATCAACATCTGGACGCCGCAGATCCTGCAAAGCTTCAACCAGGGCAGCAGCAACGTGACGATCGGCATTCTGGCGGCGATCCCGCAGATCTGTACCATCGCCGGCATGGTGTGGTGGAGCAAACGATCCGACAGGCTGCAGGAGCGGAAGCATCACACCGCGCTGCCATACCTGTTCGCCGCCGCCGGCTGGCTGCTGGCGTCCGCCACCGATCACAGCCTGATCCAGCTGCTGGGGATCGTGATGGCCTCGGTCGGCTCCTTCACCGCCATGGCGATCTTCTGGACCACGCCGGATCAGTCGATCAGCCTGGAAGCGCGCGCGGTGGGGATCGCGGTGATCAACGCCACCGGCAATATCGGATCGGCGCTCAGCCCGCTGTTGATCGGCTGGTTCAAGGATCTGACCGGCAGCTTCAACTCCGGGCTGTATTTCGTCTCGGCGCTGCTGATCGTCGGCGCCGTGCTGGTGTGGCGCATCCCGATGAAGGATTCGCGCCCGAGGGCGACGCCTTGATGCGCAAGTGGGCATGATTGCAGGAGGACATGAGGTGCGGAAAAGTACCGGCTTTATCGCCAACATCGATATTTGCAAAGAGTATGACGCGCGCTACGCCGCCGACGAGGTGCACTACGAAACTTTCGCCGGGCTGGCGGCATTCTTCGGCCGCGACATGCAGGTGCACTGGCACGACTGCTTCTTCCAGGTGCATTTCCTGGAAACCGGCAAGATAGAGCTGCAGCTCGACGATCAGCACTATTCGGTGCAGGCGCCGCTGTTCATCCTCACGCCGCCGTCGGTGCCGCATGCGTTCTTTACCGAACCGGACAGCGACGGCCACGTGCTGACGGTGCGCCAGGAGCTGATTTGGCCGCTGCTGGAGCGCCTGTATCCCGGCAGCAACCTGGCGCTGGACATGCCGGGCATCTGCCTGTCGCTGGCCGACGCGCCGCAGGAGCTGACGGCGCTCAGCCACTACTGGGCGCTGATCCGCCGCGAGTTCGGCCAGAACCTGGCCGGGCGCGAACAGACGCTGGCGCTGCTGGCGCAGGCGGTGTTCACGCTGCTGCTGCGCAATACCGCGCTGGAAGACAACGCCAACAGCGGCGTGCGCGGCGAACTGCAGCTGTTTCAGCGGTTCAACAAGATGGTGGACGAGCGTTTTCGCGAGCACCTGCCGGTGCCGGAGTATGCGCAGGCGCTGGGGGTGACCGAATCGCGGCTCAACGACCTGTGTCGGCGCTTCGCCAACCGGCCGCCCAAGCGGCTGATCTTCGATCGGCTGCTGCGCGAGGCCAAACGCATGCTGCTGTTCAGTGCCTGCACGGTGCATGAAACCGCCTACAGCCTCGGCTTCAAGGATCCGGCCTATTTCGCCCGTTTTTTCAATCGGCTGGAAGGCTGTTCCCCCTCGACCTACCGCGCGGCGCAACACGCCCTTTCGTAACCGCGATCACAGTTTGCCGCGAAAGCGGCAAACTGACCTGAAAAGTACCGGCGATTGCCGCAAAAGTCTCTTCTCGAAACCGGCTTTGGCAGCTTCAATTAAGCAACCAAAAGAAAACATTATTTTAACAAATGGCCGGATCCACGGCCTGAAAAATGCCGATGACGAGGAAGACCCGATGAAACCAGAAGACTTTCGTGCCGACAGCAAACGCCCGTTCACCGGCGCCGAATACCTGAAAAGTTTGCAGGACAGCCGCGAAATCTACATTTACGGCGAGCGCGTGAAAGACGTCACCACCCACCCGGCGTTCCGCAACGCGGCGGCGTCTGTCGGCCAGCTGTATGACGCGCTGCACGATCCGGCCAGCCAGGATCGCCTGTGCTGGAATACCGACACCGGCAACGGCGGCTACACCCACAAGTTCTTCCGCTATGCCCGCAGCCCGGAAGAGATGCGCCAGCAGCGCGACGCCATCGCCGATTGGTCGCGCCAAAGTTACGGCTGGATGGGGCGCACGCCGGACTACAAGGCGGCCTTCGGCTGCGCGCTGGGCGCTTATCCGGAGTTCTACGGCCAGTTCGCCGACAACGCGCGCCACTGGTACAAACGCATTCAGGAAACCGGGCTCTATTTCAACCACGCCATCGTCAACCCGCCGATCGACCGCCACAAGCCGGTTAACGAGGTGAAGGACGTTTACATTCAGGTGGAGAAAGAGACCGACGCCGGCATCGTGGTCAGCGGCGCCAAAGTGGTGGCCACCAACTCGGCGTTGACCCACTACAACTTCATCGGCTTCGGTTCGGCGCAGGTGATGGGCGATAACCCGGACTTCGCGCTGATGTTCGTGGCGCCGATGGACGCCGAAGGGGTGAAGCTGATTTCGCGCGCCTCCTACGAGCTGGTGGCCGGCGCCACCGGATCGCCGTTCGACTATCCGCTTTCCAGCCGCTTCGACGAGAACGACGCGATCCTGATCATGGATCATGTGCTGATCCCCTGGGAAAACGTGCTGATCTACCGCGATTTCGACCGCTGCCGCCGCTGGAGCACCCAGGGCGGTTTCGCCCGGCTGTTCCCGCTGCAGGCCTGCGTGCGCCTGGCGGTGAAGATGGACTTTATCACCGCGCTGCTGCAAAAGAGCCTATCGTGCACCGGCGTGCTGGAGTTCCGCGGCGTGCAGGCCGATCTGGGCGAAGTGGTGGCCTGGCGCAACCTGTTCTGGTCGCTGAGCGATGCAATGTGCGCCGAAGCCACAAAATGGGAAAACGGCGCCTACCTGCCGGATTCCGCCGCGCTGCAGACCTACCGCGTGATGGCACCGATGGCCTACACCAAGGTGAAACACATCATCGAGAAGAACGTCACCAGCGGCCTGATCTACCTGCCGTCCAGCGTGCGCGACATGAACAACCCGGAGATCGACAAGTACCTGGCGCGCTACGTGCGCGGATCGGACGGTATGGATCACGTCGAACGCATCAAGATCCTCAAGCTGATGTGGGACGCGATCGGCAGCGAATTCGGCGGCCGCCACGAGCTGTATGAGATCAACTACGCCGGCAGCCAGGATGAGATCCGCCTGCAGTGCCTGCGCCACGCGCAGGGATCCGGCAACATGGATCGCATGATGCAGATGGTCGACAAGTGCCTGGCCGATTACGATCAGCACGGCTGGAAGGTGCCGCACCTGCGGAACAATGACGATATTAATCAGTTGGATAATCTGCTGAAGTAATTCAGGAGGAGGTTGTATGTCTCAGGAAAATGAACAGCGCCTGCGCTTTCGCGACGCCATGGCCAGCCTGTCGGCGGCGGTGAATATCGTCACCACCGACGGCCCGGCGGGGCGCTGCGGCATCACCGCCACGGCGGTGTGCTCGGTAACCGATACGCCGCCGACGCTGCTGGTGTGCATCAACCGCAACAGCGCGATGAACCCGGTGTTTCAGGAAAACCGCAGGCTGTGCGTCAACGTGCTCAACCACGAGCAGGAGCTGATGGCGCGCCACTTCGCCGGCATGACCGGCGTCAGCATGGAAGATCGTTTCCGGCTGGAAGAGTGGCAGCTCGGTGCGCTGGGGCAGCCGGTGCTGCGCAATACCCTGGCCAGCCTGGAAGGGGAGATCGAGCAGATCCAGAGCATCGGCACCCACCAGATGTACCTGGTGCAGATCAAGCAGATCGCGCTGAGCGAAGCCGGCAACGGGCTGATCTACTTCAAGCGCAATTTCCATTCGGTGATCCACCCGATGGCGGTGCCGGCCTGAGGCGTTGGGGCGCAGCCTGCTGCGCCCCGCGTTTCAACTCTTGTTAGCCGCCAGATCGCTCACCAGGCGGTTGACCGGATCGCTCATGTTGGTGAACTTGCTCAGCTCAGAGCGGGTCACCACCACGAACACCCCGACGTTTTTCGCCGGGATCATCGCCATGTAGGTAATGAATCCGCCGCCGCCGCCGGTCTTCTGAATGATGCCCGGCAGCCCGTCCTTCGGCGCCATATACACCCAACCCAACCCCAGCGCATCCGCTTGCCCCGGCACGTCCATGCCCTTCAGCGACACCAGATCGTGGCGCTGGAAGTACATGGTTTGCTCGCTGGCGGCGGTGGCTTTGCGCGGACCGCTGGCGCTGGAGGAGAGGAATTGTTGCATCCAGCGCTGCATGTCGCGCGGGGTGGAGTAGACGCCGCCGCTGCCGGCCGCGGCGGTGGTGTCGCGGCAGGCGCTCGGGCCGGCCGCCGCCACCATCAGGCGCGAGCACTGCTCGGGGCTCGGCGTCAGCGTGGTGTCGACCATGCCGAGCGGCGCGGTGATTTTCTCTTTCAGCAGCGCGTTGTAAGGCTTGCCCGCGGCGCGCGACAGCGCATCGGCCAGCAGGTCATACGCCAGGTTGGAGTAGGCGGCGCGTACGCCCGGCGGTACCGTGACGTTGGCATGGGCCAGCCACTGCCAGCGCTGAGCCTTGGTCGGCCAGGTGAACACCGGCGTTTTCGGCGGCTTCTTGCCCGGCTGCTCGCGCGGCAGCGAGCTGGTGTGCGTCGCCAGGTTCAGCAGGGTGATCGGCTGCCCGGCGTTGTAAGCCGGCACATAGGCGCCTTTGGGGGCGTACTTGCGCAACGGGTCGGTCAGTTTGACCTGGCCTGCCGCCGCCATTTTCACCATCACTTCGCTGGTCATCAGCTTGGTGATCGAAGCGATGCGGATCAGCGAATCCGGGCGCGGGCGCAGGTTGTTGCCGGGTTTGGTATCGCCAAAGCTGCGGTTAACCACCTGATTGCCGTCGATCACCACCAGCGCCATGCCGGTGGCGCCGCTGTTGTAGAAAATATGTTCGGCATACTGGTCGACGATTTGCGAAGCCAGCTGCGGGGGGGCGGCCAGCGCGGCCAGCGGCGCGGCGCACAGGCCCAGCGCCAGCAATAAAGCGGAGACAGAGTTCTTCAACGGTCGTTATCCATTTAACAATGCAGCGGGAAAGGGCGTTATTCGTCGCCCAGTGTAATGCGCTCAGGCCCCGGCTGCATGTAGAAAAAAGAGCGGTGACGATAAATTTTTTAACCGCCGGCGGCCTACTGCGCGCGGGCGAAAATGGCGATCACTTCATCGAGGTGCGCCTTCATCGCCTTGCGGGCGCCGCGCACGTCGCGCGCTTCGATCGCCGCCAGGATCGCCCGGTGTTCCAGCTCGGAACGGTGCGGCATGTCGTCTGGCGTATAGTGGCGCTGCAGCACGCGAAACATGCTGCCGTAACGGTGGCCGAGCAGGTGGCCGATAATGAACGCATAGGCCGGGTTGCCGCTGGCCTGGGCGATGCGGATGTGGAACAGCCGATCGCCGGGGTGAGTGGCGGAGCCGGCGCGGTTATCGCGGCAGTTCTGCTCGTAGGCGGCGCGGATGCCCGCCAGCTCTTCGTCGGTGGCGTGGCGCGCGGCCAGTGCGGCGGTCTCCGGTTCGATCAACAGGCGGGTTTGCAGCAGTGAAAATGGCGGCAGCTCGGCGTTGAAATCCAGTTCAATATTCAGTTCGTCGTCGATCTCCGCCCATTGGTTGCGGCCGGCCTGAGCCATCACCGGCTCCTGCGACGGCGCCAGTGGCGTTTGCGAGCGTACGATCACCCCGTTGCCGACCTTGACGTCCACCAGGCCGATCACTTCCAGCGCGATCAGCGCTTCGCGCACCGACGCGCGGCTGACCTGCAACTGCTGGGCGAGATCGCGCTCCGAGGGCAGGCGGCTGCCCGGCGGAAATTCGTTATTTTCGATCAGACGTTTGAGCTGGTCTGCTATCTGTCTGTAAATTCTTGGGTTTTCCAGTCGGGTAATCGGCATTTTTGACCTTTGACGATTCGGCGTTCAGTGATTTGGCGCACAATTATGCGACAAGGCGCTTGAGTAATCGTTATTCAAGTGTAAAAAAATGGTTAATTGAAATGCGGTTTCAAGGCTGTTTTATTAACTTCTTCCCCCAACGATAACGCGTAAAGCGTCTTTTGTCATGTTAGAGGCCTGACCTTTAACCGCCCTTAGTGGCCTGACCATTAGACCTTTAGGCCGAGGAGTCAAGATGGATTTAACCGGGAAACGCGTACTGATCACCGCCGCCGGGCAAGGGATCGGTTTTACCACCGCCAGGCTGTTCGCCGCCGCCGGTGCCGAGGTGATCGCCAGCGACATCAACCTCGAGCGCCTGCAGGGCTGCGCCGGGATCCGCGCGCTGACGCTGAACGTCACCGATCCGGCCGCCATCGCGGCGGCGGCGGAAGCGATCGGCCCGATCGACGTGCTGTTCAACTGCGCCGGCGTGGTGCACAGCGGATCGATCCTCGATTGCAGCGAAGATCAGTGGGCGTTCGCGCTCGATCTCAACGTTACCGCGATGTTCCGCATGATCCGCGCCTTCCTGCCGGGCATGTTGGCGCGCGGCAAAGGCTCGATCATCAACATGTCCTCGGTGGCCTCGAGCGTGAAAGGGGTGCCGAACCGCTTCGCTTACAGCGCCAGCAAGGCGGCGGTGATCGGCCTGACGCGCTCGGTGGCGGCGGACTACGTCACGCAGGGCATCCGCTGCAACGCCATCTGCCCCGGCACGGTGGAGTCGCCGTCGCTGCGCCAGCGCATTGCCGAGCAGGCGCGCGAGCAGGGGCGCAGCGAGCAAGAGGTGTATCAGGCGTTCGTCGCCCGTCAGCCGATCGGGCGCATCGGCACCACCGAGGAAATCGCCCAACTGGCGCTGTATCTGGCCTCCGACGCCAGTTCGTACACCACCGGCACGGTGCAGATCATCGACGGCGGCTGGAGCAACTGAGCCGCCATTTTTGAGAGAGGAACGCATGAAACTTTTACGTTACGGGCAACCCGGGCAAGAGCGCCCCGGCATGTTGGATGCGCAGGGCCGCCTGCGCGATCTGTCGCAGCATATCGCCGACGTGGGGGGCGCCGCGTTATTGCCGGCGTCGCTCGCCAAACTGCGCGCGCTGGACAGCGCCGCGCTGCCGCTGGTCGAAGGGCAGCCGCGCCTCGGCGCCTGCGTCGGCGGCATCGGCAAGTTTATCTGCATCGGCCTGAACTACGCCGATCACGCGGCGGAAACCGGCGCGGCCATTCCTGAAGAACCGGTGGTGTTCAACAAATGGACCAGCGCGGTGGTCGGCCCCTATGACCAGGTGGAGATCCCGCGCGGCTCGCAGAAAACCGACTGGGAAGTGGAGCTGGGCGTGGTGATCGGCCAGGGCGGGCGCTACATCAGCGAAGCAGACGCGATGCGCCACGTCGCCGGCTACTGCGTGATCAACGACGTTTCAGAACGCGAATATCAAATTGAACGCGGCGGCACCTGGGACAAGGGCAAAGGCTGCGACACCTTCGGGCCGATCGGCCCCTGGCTGGTGACTGCCGACGAGATCGCCGATCCGCACAGCCTGAACCTGTGGCTGGAGGTGGACGGCAAGCGCTATCAGGACGGCAACACCAGCACCATGATCTTCCGCATTCCGCAGATCGTCAGCTACCTCAGCCGCTTTATGAGCCTGCAGCCGGGCGATGTGATCTCCACCGGCACGCCGCCGGGCGTCGGCATGGGGCAGAAACCGCAGCCCATCTATCTGCGGGCGGGCCAGACGATGCGTCTGGGCATCGAAGGGCTGGGCGAACAGCGCCAGCAAACCGTACAGGCCTAACCGGGAGCGCCGCCATGACCACCATTACCGCACTGCGGGTTGAAGACATTCGTTTCCCCACGTCGCTGGGGCTGGACGGATCCGACGCCATGAATCCGGATCCCGACTATTCCGCCGCCTACGTGATCCTGGAGACCGATCGCGCGGATCTCAGCGGCCACGGGCTGACGTTCACCATCGGCCGCGGCAACGAGATCTGCTGCGCGGCGATCCGCGCGCTGGAGCATCAGATCGTCGGCGAGCGGCTGGAGGATATCGCCGCCGACATGGGCGCCTTCTGGCGGCGCTTCACCAGCGACAGCCAGCTGCGCTGGATCGGGCCGGACAAGGGGGCCATTCACCTGGCGACCGGTGCGGTGGTCAACGCGGTGTGGGATCTGTGGGCCAAATCGGTCGGCAAGCCGGTGTGGCGGCTGGTGGCGGAGATGACGCCGGAGGAGCTGGTGCGCTGCATCGACTTCCGTTACATCACCGACTGCATCACGCCGCAGGAAGCGCTGGCGCTGCTGAAACAGCGTGCCGAGGGCAAAGAAGAGCGCCTGGCGCGGCTGCTGCAGGAGGGGTATCCCTGCTACACCACCTCCGCCGGCTGGCTGGGTTATCCGGACGACAAGCTGCGTCGCCTGTGCCAGGAAGCGGTCGACGCCGGTTTCTCCTACCTGAAGCTGAAGGTCGGGCGCGATCTGGAAGATGACATCCGCCGGGTGCGCATCGCCCGCGAGGTGATCGGCCCGGATCGCCGGCTAATGATCGACGCCAACCAGGTGTGGGAGGTGGACGAAGCCATTCCGTGGGTGAAGCATCTGGCGTTCGCCAAACCCTGGTTTATCGAAGAGCCGACCAGCCCGGACGACGTGGAAGGGCACCGCCGCATCCGCGAAGGGGTGGCGCCGGTCAAGGTGGCCACCGGCGAGATGTGCCAGAACCGCATCATGTTCAAGCAGTTCATCATGCGCGGCGCGGTAGACGTGGTGCAGATCGACGCCTGCCGCCTCGGCGGCGTCAACGAAGTGCTGGCGGTGATGCTGATGGCGGCCAAATACCAGCTGCCGGTCTGCCCGCACGCCGGCGGCGTCGGGCTGTGCGAGTACGTGCAGCACCTGTCGATGATCGACTACCTGTGCATTGCCGGCACCCACGAAGGCCGGGTGATCGAGTACGTCGATCATCTGCATGAACACTTTGTCGATCCCTGCGTGATCAACGGCGCGGCCTACATGCCGCCGAGCCGCCCCGGCTATTCGATCGAGATGCATCCGTCGTCGATCGAGCAGTATCGGTTCCGCGGGTGAGGCGGGAGGATCGCATGCCGCGCATCGACGCTCATCAGCACTTCTGGCGCTATCAGCCACGGCACTACCCGTGGATCGACGAGCGGATGCGCGTGCTGCGGCAGGATTTCGATCCGCCCCGGCTGCAGCCGCTGCTGCAGGAACAGGGGTTCGACGGCGCGCTGGCGGTGCAGGCTCGCCCCAGCGAGGAAGAGACGCTGGCCCTGCTGGCGCTGGCGGAGCAGGGCGAGGGCGTATGCGGCGTAGTGGGCTGGCTGGATATCGCCGCGCCGCAGCTGGCGCAGCGTCTGGAGGCCTTACGGCCTTATAGCGCGTTGCGCGGGGTGCGCCATCAGGTGCAGGACGAAGCGGATCCGGCGGCCTGGCTGGCGCGGCCGGAAGTGAAGCGCGGCATGCAAACGCTGCAGCGCGCCGGGTATGTGTACGAGATCCTGGTGACGCACCGGCATCTGGCGGCCGCGGCGGCGTTCGCCGCCCGCCACGATGAGCACTGGTTGGTGTTGGATCATCTCGGCAAGCCGGATATCGCGCGCGGCGCGCGGCACTGGGCGCAGCAAATCCGGCCGCTGGCGGCGCTGCCGCACGTGGCCTGCAAGCTGTCGGGGCTGATCACCGAAGCGCCGAGTGGCCGGTGGCGGGCGGAAGAACTGCTGCCGTTCTTCGACGCCGCGCTGGAGGCGTTCGGCCCGCAGCGGCTGATGTTCGGCTCCGACTGGCCGGTGTGCCTGCTGGCCGGCGATTACCGCCAGGTGGTGCAACTGTGCGAACGGGCGCTGTCGACGCTGGGGGCCGCCGAGCAGGCGGCGATTTGGGGCGACACCGCCTGGCGAATTTACGGTTTAACGGAGTCTGGTTATGGATCTGTATCTGCAAGATAAGGTGGTGCTGGTCACCGGCGGCGGTGCCGGCATCGGCGCGGCGATTGCACATGTGCTGGCCGAAGAAGGGGCGATCCCGGTGTTGGTCACCAACGCCGCGCCGGAGGCGGCGCTGCTGGCCGATTTGCAGCGGCTGCAGCCGCGCACCGAGGTGATCCTCACCGAACTGTGCGACGAGGCGGCCTGCCGCCGCGCGGTCAGCCAGACGCTGGCGGCCTTCGGCCGCATCGACGGGCTGGTGAATAACGCCGGAGTCAACGACGGCGTCGGGCTGGAGGCGGGGCGCGAAGCCTTCGTCGGCTCGCTGGAAAAGAACCTGGTGCACTACTACCTGATGGCGCACCTGTGCCAGGCGGCGCTGCAGGAAAGCCGGGGCGCTATCGTCAACATCGCCTCCAAGACCGCGCTCAGCGGCCAGGGCGGCACCAGCGGTTACACCGCCGCCAAGGGCGCGGTGCTGGCGCTGACGCGCGAATGGGCGGTGTCGCTGCGCCATGACGGCGTGCGGGTGAACGCGGTGGTGCCGGCGGAGGTGATCACCCCGCAGTACCAGCGCTGGCTCAACACCTTCGCCGAGCCGCAGCGGCAGATGGCGAAAATCACCGCGCGCATTCCGCTCGGGCAGCGCATGACCACGCCGCAGGAGATCGCCGATACCGTGGCGTTTCTGCTGTCGTCGCGGTCATCGCACACCACCGGGCAGTGGCTGTCGGTGGACGGCGGCTACCTGCATCTCGATCGGGCGCTGACGTGAGCGGCGCGGCGGCAGGGCGGCGCCGTTTCTGCCAGGCGCTCGATCTGATTGACTCACCGGCGCTGATTGCGGAGTACCTGCAGCATCATCAGCGCATCTGGCCGGGCATCGCCGCGCATTTGCGCGAGCACGGCATTCTGGACATGGAGATTTACCGGTTGGGCACCCGGCTGTTCATGATCGTGGAGGTCAGCGCCGATTTCGACGCTGCGCGCTTTGACGCCGCCAGCCTGAACAACCCCGAAGTACAGCGATGGGAAGCGCTGATGTGGCACTACCAGGCCGCCACCCCCTGGACGCCGCAGGGCGAAAAATGGGTGGAAATGGCGCGGATATTTTCGCTGCAACAGCAATAACGCCAACATCATCATCGCCAGACGATACGAGGGTATCACCATGCTTGCTGAAAAAAGTGCGGCCTCCGCGCAGCCGGGCGTCGCCGTGACCGCCAATCTGCGCTGGGCCTTTATCCTGGTCACCAGCCTGTTCTTCATGTGGGGGCTGTCCTATGGCCTGCTGGACGTATTAAACAAACATTTTCAGGAGACGTTGCACGTCACCAAGGCGCAATCAGGGCTGCTGCAGGCGGCCTATTTCGGCGCCTATTTCCTGGTGGCGCTGCCTGCCGGGTACTTTATGGACCGCAAGGGCTATAAGGCGGGCATTCTAGTCGGGCTGTGCCTGTATGCGCTGGGAGCGCTGCTGTTCGTGCCGGCGGCGTCGGCCAACAGCTTCGGCGTGTTCCTGTTTGCGCTGTTCGTTATCGCCAGCGGTTTGGGCTGCCTGGAAACGGCCGCCAACCCGTACGCCACGGTGCTGGGCGACGCGCAGGGCGCCGAACGGCGGCTCAACCTGGCCCAGTCGTTCAACGGCCTCGGGCAGTTTATCGGCCCGCTGATCGGCGGCACGCTATTCTTCTCCGCCAGCCAGTCCGCCGGCGGCGGCGATCAGAGCGCGGTGAAGATGACCTATGTGGCGATCGCCGTGCTGGTGCTGCTGATCGCGCTGTTGTTCAGCCGCACCCGGCTGCCGGCGATCCGCGAAGAGGAAAAACCGGTGCACGGCGTGATAGCGCAGGGATTATGGCAGCATCCGCATTTCGTCGGCGGGGTGATCACGCAGTTCTTCTACGTGGCGGCGCAGGTGGGCGTGGGGGCGTTCTTCATCAACTACGCCACCGAACACTGGCGCGAGGTGTCTAACCAAAGCGCCTCTTACCTGCTGTCGATCGCCATGATCTGCTTTATGGTCGGGCGCTTCTTCAGCACCTGGCTGATGGGGCGAGTCAAACCGGCGACGCTGCTGGCGGCCTATGCGCTGATCAACATCGCGCTGTGCGGCGTGGTGATGCTGAGCGTCGACGGGGTGTCGGTGGTGGCGCTGATCGCGGTATTCTTCTTTATGTCGATCATGTTCCCGACCATTTTCGCCCTGGGGGTGAAAAATCTGGGTAAACACACCAAGCGCGCCAGCTCCTTTATGATCATGGCGATCGTCGGCGGCGCCATCATGCCGTACTTTATGGGGGCGCTGGCCGACCGTTACAGCACCGCGCTCTCTTATCTGCTGCCGCTGCTGTGCTTCGCGGTGGTGCTGGTTTACGGCCTGCGGCAGCGCCGCGCCTGATTCACCCCGGCGGCGAATCGGCCTTCGCCGCCGTTGTCAGCGCCTGTGGGCGCGTTCGCATCAGGATCGCCAGCGCCAGCAGCAGCACGATGCCGGACAGCACGCCGTTTATCGTCAATCCCCCTGCATCCACCACCAGCCCGCCCGCCAGCGAGCCGCAGGAAATCGCCAGATTAAACAGCGCGATATACAGCGAAGAGGCGACCTCGACCGCGTCGGGGGCCGCCTTGAGCATCCACGCCATCAGCGACACGGAAACGCCGCCGTAGGCGATGCCCCACAGCAGGAGGAAGGCGCCGCCGCTCAGCGGCGCGCGGCCCAGCAGCGGCAGCAGCAGGACGGCGAGCGCCAGCCCGAAGGCGATCAGCGCCAGGGTGCGGCGCAGCCGTTTGGCGGCGGCCTGGCCGGCGATGAAATTCCCGACGATACCGGCGACGCCGTAGGCGAACAGCAGCGGCCCCACCCAGCGGCTCTCGATGCCGGCGACCGTCTGCAGCAGCGGGCGGACAAAGGTGTAGGCCATAAAGTGGCCGGCAACCAGCAGAAACGTCAGCAGCAGCCCGAGGAGCAACCGGCGATTCGCGCGCTGCGCGGTGAACGACCGCCAGCTCACCGCCTGCGTGACCGGCAGCGGCGGCAGCACGCACAGCAGCAGGAGCAGGGTCAGCGCCGCCAGGACGGCGACGGCCAGAAACGCCATGCGCCAGCCCAGCGCTTCGCCGAGGAACACCCCGAGCGGCACGCCGAGCACCGAGGCCGCCGCTACGCCGCCGAAGATGACGGACAGCGCCAATCCGACGGAGGCCGGCGGCACCAGACGTTCCGCCAATCCGCCGGCGATGGCCCAGATACCGCCGATGCAAAAGCCCAGCAGGATGCGCGCAGCGAACAGCAGCGCCATGGAGGTAGCGGCGGCGGCCAGCAGGTTGGCGGCGATCAGCAGTAGCAGAAAGACGATCAGCAGGCTGCGGCGATCCGTGCGCCGGGCGCCCAGCACCACCAGCGGGGCGAACAGCGCGGCGAACAGGGCAGGCAGGGAAATCAGCAGCCCGGCGCGGCCTATCGATGCGTTCAAGGTGCTGACTATCGGGGTCAGCAGCCCGACGGGCAGCATTTCTGCCGTGACGACGGTAAAGGTGGATAGGCCGATGGCGAAGGTCGCCAGCCAGGGTTTTGCGCCGCCGCCGGCGTGTAAGGCACTCATAATGACTCTCCCAACAGATGAAGAGCCTCAGTGTATCCGCGCCAAAATGACTGATAAACTGGCCTGAATGCGCAACATTGGGGACAAATCGTGGCTAATTTACCGTCTATGCCGTTGGATAACCTGACCGACCTGCTGGTGTTCATTCGCGTTGCCGACGCCTGCAGCTTCACGCTGGCGGCCGAGAGGCTGGGCATCTCCCGCTCGGCGGCGGGCAAATGCGTGATCCGATTGGAGGAGCGATTGGCCACCCGGTTGCTGCAGCGCACCACGCGCAGCGTCAGCCTGACCGAAGACGGCGCGGTGTTTTACGAGTATGCGCAGCGTATCCTGTCGCAGGCCGAAGAGGCGGAAACGGCGCTCAATACGCGGCGGCAAACCCCACGCGGGCGGCTGCGGCTGGATCTGCCGGTTTCGTTGGGGCGGTTGCATATCCTGCCGATTCTGCAGGAGTTTTTGGCGCAGTGGCCGGAGGTGGACGCCGATGTCAGCTTCTCCGACGATTACAGCGATCTGGTGCGCGACGGCATCGACGTGGCTGTCCGCGTCGGCGGCAACGACGACAGCCGGCTGGTGCGGCGGGTGCTCGCGCCACATCGCCTGATCACCTGCGCGGCGCCGGATTACCTGGCGCGGCACGGCACGCCTGCAAAACCGGAGGCGCTGGGCGATCACGAGACGCTGGTCTTCAGCCATCAGGGGCTGCCGGCGCCCTGGCGCTATTTGGTCAACGGGCAACTGCACGAACAGCCGGTGCGCGGCCGGATGCGTTTCAACAACGTCGAGGCCTTGAGGGATGCGGCCGTCGCCGGAGCCGGCCTGTGCCAGGTGGGGGCGTTTCTGGTCGGCGAGCAGATTGCGGCCGGCACGCTGGTGCCGGTGCTGGAGCGCTATTGCCGCCCGGGGCCGCCGATCTGCGCCGTCTATCCCAGCCGGCGCCATCTCTCCCCCAAGGTGAAACTGTTCCTGGCGGCGATCGAACGGCGCTGGCAGGGCAAGGCGATTTGGGAAACCGCTTAGCGCGAGCGATTCACGCCGCTTTCAAGGCCAGCGTTCGCCGCATTAAGCGGTAGCCGCCGGCCGCCACCAGCAGCACGATCAGCCCGGCGGTGAGCGTGACGCCGAAGCCGACCGCTATCCCGGCGGCATCGATCGCCAGGCCCGCCAATGCGGCGCCGAGCGCCACGCCTATCCCCAGACCGGTGACCATCCAGGTCAACCCCTCCGTCAGCCGGGAGGGCGGCACGATGTTTTCAACCAGCCCCATGGCAATGATCATGGTCGGCGCAAAAAACAGTCCGGCGACAAACATCGCCGCCGCCAGCGTCAAGACATCGTGCACCCACAGCAGCGGCAGGGTGGTGAAGGCGGTGGCGAACGCCGCGTATAAGAACAGGCGAGGCAAGGGGACGGGGATCTTCATTGCGCCGAAAATCAGCCCGGCCAGGCAGGAGCCGAACGCATAAACCGACAGCACGATGCTGGCGGCGGCCGGCTGTCCTTGCTGCTCGGCGAAGGCCACGCTGATGACGTCCACGGTGCCGACGATGGTGCCCAGGGCGATCAGCGCCAGCAGCAGGATCTGCATTGACGGCATGGCCAGGATGGCGCGCTGCCGCTGGTTATTGCGGGTGTAGACCGGGGGCTGAGTGCTTTTTTGGGAGGCGAATGCCGCAACGCCCGCCACCAGCAGCAGCGCGGCCACCAGAGGGCCGGCTTCTGGGAAGAGTGAAACGCTAAGCCCCACGGCGATCGGTGGGCCGACGATAAAAGCCACTTCATCTAACACGGACTCGAATGAAAATGCCGTGTGCAGCTGTGGCGTGCCGCGATAAATTTCGCTCCAGCGGGCTCTGACCATCGCGGAGATGCTGGGCATGCCGCCCGCGAGCGCGGCGAAGACGAACAGCGTCCAGTCCGGCGCCCGATAGTGGGTGCAGAGCAACAGCAGTAGCAGGGCGAGCGTGCTGATCCCGGTGGCATACGGCAGCACGCGGCTTTGGCCGTGACGATCCGCCGCGCGCGCGATTTGCGGCGCAAGCAGCGCCATGGAAAAGGCGAACGTCGCCGCTACCGCGCCCGCCAACCAATAAGAGCCGCGTACCTGTGAGAGCATGGTGATGATGCCGATACCGGTCATCGAGACCGGCAGGCGCGCGATCAGCCCGGCAGAGGAAAACGCCTTGCTGCCCGGGGCGTTGAACAGGTTGAAATAAGGATTTGCCATGGAAAGGGCTCCAGAAGTTGGCGGCTCAGTATTCGCTCAATGGCCATCATTGACATACGCCACGTATGTTACGTTAATTGACATACATGGCGTATGTCAATTATAACGTTCATCAATAATGAGGCGGGAGTGGACCCATGGCACGTAAAGCGCGCGCAGAAATGATTGAAGAAACCCGACAAAAACTGGTGGCGGCCGCCCGTCAGCAGTTCGGCAGCGTGGGGTATGCCGAGACGGTGATGGATGAACTCACCGCGCAAGCCGGCATGACGCGCGGTGCGCTCTATCACCATTTTGGCGATAAAAAGGGGTTGTTCCTGGCGGTTGTGAAGGCGATTGATGCTGAAATGGATGCGCGTCTTGCCGACATTACCGCGCGTACGGCGGATGACTGGGAGGCGTTTGCGGCGCGTTGTCGCGGTTATTTGATCATGATGACGGAGCCGCAAGCGCAACGCATTTTGTTGCGCGATTCACCTTCGGTGCTGGGGGCTGAATATTTGCAGGCCAGTAAGCTGCAATGCATTGTCTGGATGACGGGCGCATTGCAGGCGTTGATGGCGCAGGGGCGCATCGCCGTCGCCGAGCCGGAATCGCTGGCGCATTTGATCAACGGCGGCCTGATGGATGCCGCGCTTTGGATCGCGCACCAGCCGGATGAGAAAACCGCTTTGGAGCAGGCGTTGGCCAGTTTGTCGCTGTTGCTGAACGGCTTGCGGCCAACGGCCGCTTAACCGGGCAGGGTATTTACTCCTGCGGCAGCAGCAGGGCGGGCTGGACGTTTTGCGCCAGCTGAATATTGTTGCGGCCGCTGTGCTTCGCCAGATAGAGCGCGGCGTCGGCCGCGCCGATCGCCGATTCGACGTCCAGTTTTTCCAATGCCGAGATGCCGGCGCTGAGCGTCAGCGTACCGCTGTGCTGCGAGCTGGCGCCGTGCGGGATATTCAGTTCCGCCACCCGTTGGCGCACCCGTTCGGCCAGCTGCGCCGCGTAGCCTTCATGCACGTTGGTCAGCAGCACCAAAAACTCTTCCCCGCCGTAGCGCACCACGATGTCGCGCGAACGCACCGCATCGCGGATGGCGATCGCCACCTGCACCAGCGCCCGGTCGCCCATGGCGTGGCCGTAGCTGTCGTTGTAGACCTTGAAGTGGTCGATATCCAGCAGCAGCACGTAGTGGCGGCCGGTTTGCGGTTCCAGCAGCATGTTGATCTTATTCTCCAGCCCGCGACGGTTATAAAGGCCGGTCAGGGGATCGAGCATGCTCAAATTATTGAATTTGTCCCGCTCGTTATACAGGTTGGCCACCAGCGCGTGGGTAAAGATTTCACTGCGTTTCAACATCAGGTGATGAATGGAGAAAGCGATAATAGGTAATAGCGTGGTGAATAATATCCGCAGAGTATTATGCATACCGTCTAAAGCCAGGATCATCATTGCGGAAGGCACAGCGTGTAAACAAAAGGCGGTAAAGTTATCCGTCAGAGAAATAGCGCTGATAAAAAAGATGCTGAACAAACTAATTAATAAAAAATCTTGGTTATTCGGCAGGCAATATTGACTTTTAACGTAGATATGTGCAGCCCACAGCAGGCCGAGCACGCTGGCGAACAGGTTGAGTTTGTACAGGTATTGCCGCGGCGTATGCAGAGAAAATAGCGCCGCCGCCAGACAAAATAACGGGATGCATAATAAAGGCAGAGTAAAAGAAGGGACATCCCTAAAAGGGAACAATAACGTAAATATGGAAGAGGCGGCATTCATCATTAGAAAAAGAAATAATGCCAGGCGCTGCTTGCTGTTCAGTAATTCCTGATAAGAACGGGCGTTCATACGGAGGTCACTCTTTGCAAAGTCGTACTGTCGAATAATTAAGGTTGAGAAGCATTCCCTTGGCGCGAAATATCCACTTGAATTGCATGGTTGACCGTTGTGATTATTATCATGCAAACAGGACTAGGAATTTTCTTATGTCAAATTATCATTTTTTCCTGCTGGTGTCATCTGGGTTTGGTCATCGCAGCGAAAATGATGCGGCGGCCAAAAAAGTGTTATATGATATTGGTTATCATTATCACTTGAGGGGGTTGTCATGCTCACTGCCATGATTGCCGCATGCGGGCTGTGGGGCGTCAGCTGGTGCCTCGGCGATCGCTTGGCCAGCGCCTGGGGCGTTTTGCTGCCGTGCGCGCTGATGCCGCTGCTGGCCTTGATCGATCTGGATATGATGCAGCTGCGCAGCCTGATCGTGATAGCGATGTTGGCGACGCTTGTGATGCTGTTCAACAGCCGGCTGCGTCATTATCTGCTGCTGCCTTCCTGCATGGCGCTGGCGGGCGGCCTGGCGGCGGTCAGCCTCAACTTCAGCTTCGGGTAAAACGCCGGAAACGGCAAAACCACGCTTAGGCGTGTTTTTCATCAATGCGTTGGGATTTTTTCGAAGGAACTACCGGAGAGATCATCAATTGGTGCGAAGAGAGGGACTTGAACCCTCACGTCCGTAAGGACACTAACACCTGAAGCTAGCGCGTCTACCAATTCCGCCACCTTCGCACAGTCGATGTTGTTGCTTTGATTTATATTACGTCGCCAGCGTGGTGCGAAGAGAGGGACTTGAACCCTCACGTCCGTAAGAACACTAACACCTGAAGCTAGCGCGTCTACCAATTCCGCCACCTTCGCATCGATGCTGAGTGCAATATAAATCATGTGGTTATTTGGTGCGAAGAGAGGGACTTGAACCCTCACGTCCGTAAGGACACTAACACCTGAAGCTAGCGCGTCTACCAATTCCGCCACCTTCGCGTACCAGAAACATTACCGGAGTAACGTTACCACGGAGGCGAATTCTAGAGATTTTGGCGGGCACGTCAACAGTTATTTCCCCGCATTGCGGGCGTTTGCTGGAAAAACAGCCATATCGCCGCTTTTCCGCTGGTCAAACAGCCAAATCAGCCAATCAATCAACACCCTGACCCGTGGCGCCAGGAAACGGCCGGGCGGATACATGATGTAAATCGGCATCGGCGGCGGCGGCGTGTCCGCCAGCACTTCCACCAGTTCGCCCCGTTCCAGCCAGGGGGCAAGCGAATAGCGCGCCGCCTGAATCAACCCCATGCCGGCCCGCGCGCCGGCGATGTAGGCGTCGGCGCCGCTGACGCTCAGCCGGGCGGGGAGTTCGCGCAGTTCCACTTTGCCGCCGCGGCAGAATTCCAGCGGGTAATCGCGGTTGCTGGCCAGGGAAAAATACCCTACCGCGCGGTGCGGCTCCAGGCTATCAATGTCGAGCGGCGTGCCGCAGGCCTGCAGGTAAGCGGGGGAAGCGCAGGTGACCTGCGGCAACTGGGCGATGCGCCGCGCCGCCAGGCTGTCGTCTTCGGTTTCCCAGGCGCGCAGCACGCAGTCCACGCCTTCACGCAACAGATCGACGTGGGTGTCGTTGGCGCCCAGCGCCAGCGTGATGTCGGGATAGCGGCGGTAAAAGTCGTCCAGCGCCGGAATGACGATCTGGCGCGCCAGCGAATGGGGCATATCGATGCGCACTTTGCCGGACGGTTGCAGCTTATGGTGGCTGAACAGCGTGTCCGCCTCCTCAAGCGCCCCCAGCAACTGTACGCAGCGTTGATAGTAGAGGCTGCCTTCGCTGGTCACCTGCACCTGGCGGGTGGTGCGGATCAGCAGGCGCACGCCCAGCCGCTGCTCCAGCCGTTTCAACGCGTTGCTGACCGTGGCGCGCGGCAGCTGCAGGCGCTCGGCCGCCCGGCTGAAGCTGCCCAGTTCGACG
Source organism: Serratia sp. TSO36 (assembly GCF_057808395.1). NCBI lineage: Bacteria > Pseudomonadati > Pseudomonadota > Gammaproteobacteria > Enterobacterales > Yersiniaceae > Serratia > Serratia sp. TSO36. Next base: position 105,979 of record NZ_JBJZOU010000006.1, read on the forward strand.
ATGCGGATAAAAATGCGCATGGCTTGAACCTGATCCATGTCCACTCCGGATTGTTGGTGATTTTTGAACAGTTATGTGCAATCTGCATTATTTATCTTTGTAGCGTAAACAACCAGACTTTGCTGCGTTATCCGTTCATCGCATGAGGGCAGCACAATGCAACAACGTAAACTGGGTTCTCACGGCCCCCTCGTCTCCGCCTTGGGGCTGGGATGCATGGGCATGAGCGACTTCTACTCCACCGGCGCCGATCGGCAGGAAGCCATCGCCACGCTGCACCGGGCGCTGGAGCTGGGCGTCACGCTGCTCGACACCGCCGACATGTATGGCCCGCACACCAACGAGGAATTGGTGGGGGAAGCGATCAAGGGCAAACGGCAACAGGTGTTCCTGGCCACCAAGTTCGGCATCCTGCGCGATCCGGCGGATCCTTCGGCGCGCGGCGTCAGCAGCCGGCCCGAATATATCCGGCGCTCGGTGGAAGGCAGCCTGCGGCGCTTGGGCGTAGAAGAGATCGATCTTTATTATCAGCATCGGGTCGATCCGCAGGTGCCGATCGAAGACGTCGTGGGCACGATGGCGGATCTGATCCGCGAAGGCAAGATCCGCCATATCGGCCTGAGCGAGGCGTCGGTCGCCACGCTGGAGCGGGCGCACAAGGTGCATCCGATCACCGCACTGCAGACCGAGTATTCGCTGTGGACGCGCGATGCCGAACAGGGCGTGCTGGCGGCCTGTGAGCGCCTCGGCATCGGCTTTGTGCCTTACAGCCCGTTAGGGCGCGGTTTCCTCACCGGCGCTATCCGGCGGCCGGAGGATCTGGCCGAGGACGATTTCCGCCGCGGCAACCCGCGCTTCCAGGGGGAAAACTTCGCCCGCAACCTGGCGTGGTGGAGAAGGTGGGTGAGCTGGCGGCACAGAAGGGCGTCAAGCCTTCACAGCTGGCGCTGGCCTGGGTGTTGGCGCAGGGCGAGCACATCGTGCCGATCCCCGGCACCAAACGCCGTCGCTACCTCGAAGAGAACGTCGCGGCGGCGGAGATAACGCTGAGCGCGGCCGAGCTGGCGGTGATAGACGCGGTGTTTCCGCTGAGTGCGGCGGCCGGCGATCGCTACGGCGCGGAGTCGATGGCCTATATCAACGGCTAAAAAAAAGCGCGGCCTCAGGCCGCGCTCTGTCGTTTTCCGCCAACGGCGAATTATTTCTTCTTCGGCGCGCGCGGCGGGCGGCCGACGGTGGCCTGATACACCTTGAAGCGGCCGTTCTGCGCCAGCACTTCGTGGCTGCCAAAGGTGGCGTCCAGAATGTCCGGGTACGGCAGGAAGGCGTTGGCGACGATGCGCAGCAGGCCGCCGATCGGCAGGTGTTTCACCGCGCCGCGGATCAGGGTTTCGGCGGCGGTCAGGCTGGTCTGCAGCCCGTCGTGGAACGGCGGGTTGGAGATGATCATGTCGAAACGGCCGGTGATGTCGGAGTAAACGTTGCTGACGATCACTTCGCCTTCGATGCCGTTGGCGGCCAGCGTCGCGCGGCTGGATTCCACCGCGGCGGCGTTGACGTCGCTGAGGGTAAGTTTCACCTTCGGCGACAGCTTGGCCATCACCGAGGCCATCACGCCGGCGCCGCAGCCGATGTCCAGCACCTTGCCTTTCATGTGTTTTTCCAGCGTCGACAGCAGCAGCGAGCTGCCGACGTCCAGGCCGTCGCGGCTGAACACGCCCGGCAGCGTTTTCACTTCCAGATCGTGCAGCTGATAGCTGTCCCACCAGTCGTCCAGGCTGAACTCGGTCTGTGCGTCCAGGCGGCCGTGATACAGGCCGCAGCGGCGCGCGCTGTCGATTTTCACCAGCGCAACGTGGCCTTCCAGCGTTGGCTCGGCGCTGCGCACGCCGCTGCGGTTTTCACCGACCACGAACACGTCTACGCCCACCGGCAGCAGCGCCAGGATGTTGCACAGCTGGAATTGCGCTTCCTGCTTACTCTTCGGCCAGTAGTAAACCAGCGTGTCGCAGTCGGCGACGAAAGCGGGATCGACGGTCAAACCGAACTGCACGTTATCGCCCATCGTCCGGTTCAGTAACTGCCAGTGATGGTATTGCTGAGTGTGGACGCGCACGTCCGCGGCCTCGAATTGGGCCGGCAGGCTGTCCTGCAGGTCGCCGGCAAACAGCACGCGGCGTTCGATAAATTCATCACTGTGGCGCAGCATGACTTCACTGGCGGGGGTTAATGCAGACATCAGATATTGGCTCCTGGAAATGAGACCGGGGATTATAGAGCTTTGTGGCGATATGTTCGACGGGTTTGTTGGCGCGGGCTGCGCGGGTTTGTTAGCATAGCGCGGCGCATGGCAGGCATGGCGCACCACAACGGGTAGGAATCGGCATGGCATCAAAACGCGACTGGCTGTTACAACAACTGGGTATTACGCAGTGGACATTGCGCCGCCCGGGCGTGTTGCAGGGCGAAGTGGCGGTCAGTCTGCCGCCCGAGGCGCGCCTGCTGGTGGTGGCGCAGACGCTGCCCGCACCGGACGATCCGCTGTTTTGCGACGTGCTGCGCAGCCTGGGGCTGACGCCGGCGCAAACCTACAGCCTGACGCCGGAACAGGCGGCAATGCTGCCTGAAGAGACCGCATGCAACAGTTGGCGGCTGGGCGTGGCGGAACCGCTTGCGGTCGCCGGCGCGCAGCTACACAGCCCGGCGCTGGCCGAGCTTTCCCAAGACGCGGGGGCCAAACGCGCCCTCTGGCAGCAGATTTGTCATCATGAACACGATTTCTACCCTGACGGCGGCCGACCTGGCCACGGCCTTCACCATTGAGCAAGCCAGCCACGCTTTTCCCTGGACGGAAACCACCTTCGCCAGCAATCAGGGCGATCGCTACCTTAACCTGAAGCTGAGCGCCGACGGGGAGATGGCGGGGTTCGCCATCACGCAGATCGTGCTGGACGAAGCCACGCTGTTCAACATCGCCATTCATCCGCAGTACCAGCGCCGTGGCTTTGGCCGCCTGCTGCTCAACGCGTTGATTGAACGGCTGGAGAGCCGCGGCGTGGTCACGCTGTGGCTGGAAGTGCGCGCCTCCAACCAGGCGGCGATCGCGCTGTATGAAGATCTCGGTTTCAACGAAGTTACCGTGCGCCGCAATTATTACCCGAGCGCCCACGGCCGCGAAGACGCGATCGTGATGGCGCTGCCGCTGGCGTAATCCGCCCGGCCGGTAAAAGCATTGATTGTCACCGGTTGGCAAATCGGCGAAAATGCCCGGCTGTTATCTTTTATTCACCGCTTTGCCCGGCGCCGCGATCGGCGCGTTCTGATGATGTCGCAGGGCGGACTAACCGTAGAACCTGAAAACCATGTCTCCTAGTGAATTTGCCCGCGAAGTCTCCAAAAGAAGAACTTTCGCCATCATCTCGCACCCCGATGCCGGTAAAACCACCATTACCGAAAAAGTGCTGCTGTTCGGACAGGCGATCCAGACCGCCGGTACGGTAAAAGGCCGTGGCTCCAGCCAGCACGCCAAATCCGACTGGATGGAAATGGAAAAGCAGCGTGGGATCTCGATCACCACCTCGGTGATGCAGTTCCCGTACCGCGACAGCCTGGTCAACCTGCTGGATACCCCGGGGCACGAAGACTTCTCTGAAGATACTTACCGTACTCTGACGGCCGTCGACTGCTGTCTGATGGTGATCGACGCCGCCAAGGGCGTTGAGGATCGCACCCGCAAGCTGATGGAAGTGACCCGTCTGCGCGACACGCCGATCCTGACCTTCATGAACAAACTGGACCGCGATATCCGCGATCCGATGGAAGTGATGGATGAAGTCGAGCGCGAACTGAAGATCGCCTGCTCACCCATCACCTGGCCGATCGGCTGCGGCAAGCTGTTCAAGGGCGTTTACCACCTGTACAAGGATGAAACCTACCTGTACCAGACCGGTAAAGGCCACACCATTCAGGAAGTGCGCATCGTCAAGGGCCTGAACAACCCGGAGCTGGATGCGGCGGTGGGTGAAGATCTGGCGGCGCAGCTGCGCGATGAGCTGGAGCTGGTGCAGGGCGCTTCCCACAAGTTCGATCAGGAGGCTTTCCTGAGCGGCGAGCTGACCCCGGTGTTCTTCGGTACCGCATTGGGCAACTTCGGCGTGGATCACATGCTGGACGGCCTGGTGGCCTGGGCGCCGGCGCCGATGCCGCGCAAAACCGACACCCGCGAAGTGACGGCGGCGGAAGAGAAATTCACCGGCTTCGTGTTCAAGATCCAGGCCAATATGGATCCGAAACACCGCGACCGCGTGGCCTTTATGCGCGTGGTTTCCGGCCGCTACGAGAAGGGCATGAAGCTGCGCCAGGTGCGCACCGGCAAAGACGTGGTGATCTCCGACGCGCTGACCTTTATGGCCGGCGACCGTTCGCACGTGGAAGAAGCCTATCCGGGCGACATCATCGGCCTGCACAACCACGGCACCATTCAGATCGGCGATACCTTCACCCAGGGTGAAGACATGAAGTTCACCGGCATCCCGAACTTCGCGCCGGAACTGTTCCGCCGCATTCGCCTGCGCGATCCGCTGAAGCAGAAACAGCTGCTGAAGGGGCTGGTGCAGCTGTCCGAAGAGGGCGCGGTGCAGGTGTTCCGTCCGATCGCCAACAACGATCTGATCGTCGGTGCGGTCGGTGTGCTGCAGTTCGACGTGGTGGTAGCGCGCTTGAAGAGCGAGTACAACGTGGAAGCGCTGTACGAGTCGGTCAACGTGTCGACCGCGCGCTGGGTCGAGTGCGACGACGTGAAGAAGTTCGAAGAGTTCAAGCGCAAGAACGAGATCAACCTGGCGCTGGACGGCGGGGACAACCTGTCCTATATCGCGCCGACCATGGTGAACCTCAACCTGACGCAGGAACGTTATCCTGATGTGACCTTCCGCAAGACGCGCGAACACTGATCAATCGGCAGGGCGCCCAGTGCGCCCTGCACGCCTCTCCTATTCCCACTGCGCTAATTAATAAACCTCCCTCATATTTTTCCTGCGAACCTAGGTCACCAGGCGATGTTCGTTCGGCCTGCATTTTCCGTCTAATGGTCTATCTTTAACGGGATGTCCGCACATTGCTTGAGAGTAAATCACTGCAATACGCTATTTGTTTGGTGAGTTATTCTGATGTGTTGCCGATAGGAGACAGTCAGTGTCTTTAAATATCAATGAGATAGCTATATTTCAGTTTTGTGTGACTTAGCCTGTCGTCAATAGGCGACAGTTTTTTGGCTAAAAATCCAACGTCTGATTTTTTTTCTTTGATTTTTAAGGTGTTTTTTAAGTTGGCACGGCCGTTGCAGTATTCCTGTCGTGAACGCTTAATCGTATAGCGATGATGAAGTATTTACCGAGAAGGCCGCGTGAAGGTGGCCGCAGGGTTCCGGCGCTCTGGCGTTGTGAGCCCCCAACAAAAGGAAGAGATCGATGAAAAAGACCAAATTTGCACACTCGCTGATGGCTGTTGTATTGGGTTCTGTGTTGGTCAGCGGCAGTGCGCTGGCCGAAGAGAGTCTGCTCAACAAGGCGTCTAACGCCGCGGACAGTGCCGGTGCCAAAATCGATAGCTCCATGAAAAAAGTTGACGGTTACATGGATGACAGCGCGATAACGGCTAAAGTTAAAAGTGCGTTGGTGGAAGATAAAACCATCAAAAGTTCCGACATTTCGGTGAAAACCGAAAAAGGCGCCGTGACCCTGAGCGGGTTCGTCGGCAGCCAGGCGCAGGCGGAGCATGCGGTCGCTGTCGCCGGCAAGGTGGAAGGCGTCAAGACCGTCAGCGACAAGCTGCACGTGAAAGATGAAGCCAACCAGTCGATCAAATCGTATGCCGGCGACACCGCCACCACCAGCGAGCTGAAAGCCAAGCTGCTGGCCGATGACATCGTACCGTCGCGCAATGTGAAAGTGGAAACCACCGATGGCGTGGTGCAGCTTTCCGGTGAGGTGAAAACGCAGGCGCAGTCTGAGCGTGCGGAAAGCATCGCCAAGGCCATCGACGGCGTGAAAAGCGTGAAAAACGACCTGGTGGTCAAGCCGTAATCCCGCCAGGCGCCCGTAACAAGTAACAACAAGCCGCATCGGTCGGGCCGTGAAGGCGGCCCGACATGTACCACCAAAAAAAGAAACTGATTTGCCGTCGACGCCCCGTTGTCGGGGCGGTAGACAGCAGCGAATTTTTTCACAATGGTAAGGAGAAGCTTATGTTTCGTTGGGGCATTATCTTTTTAGTCATCGCGCTTATCGCTGCGGCACTGGGGTTCGGTTCGCTGGCGGGCACCGCCGCCTGGGCGGCTAAAATCGTGTTTGTCGTCGGCATTATCCTGTTCCTGGTCAGCCTGTTCACCGGCCGCCGGCGCCCTTAGCCGGCCGGTATTTTCCTGCAAACTGTAATAAAGCTTAATTCCTTTTCTCACGTCGGGGAGGGCCGGCCATGAACAGCGACATCATCGTCGGGCGCTGGAAACAGCTGAAAGGCCAGGTATGGCAGGCATGGGCCGAATGGTCCGGCAGCGATTGCGTCTGGCTGGCCGGCAGTAATGATTTCCTCGCCGGCGTGCTGCAAGAGGATTACGGAAGAGAGCGAGACGCGGTATCCTCGGAGAAAACGTCTCACTGAGGATGCCAAGTTGGGATACAGAATACCCATCACGCTCGGCAATATAGAACCGCTGGCGTCTAAGCCCTTTCAGCCAGGCAAGATGGCGCTGGTCTGCGAAGGCGGCGGCCAGCGCGGCATTTTCACCGCCGGCGTGCTGGACGAGTTTCAGCGCGCGGGCTTTAACCCTTTCGACCTGCTGATCGGCACGTCGGCCGGCGCCCAGAATCTGTCCGCCTACATTTGCGGGCAGGTGGGCTACGCGCGCCGGGTGATCACCCGTTACACCACCTCGGCTCAATTCTTCAATCCGCTGCGCTTCGTGCGCGGCGGGCATCTGATCGATCTCGATTGGCTGGTTGATACGGCGGCGGCGCAGATGCCGCTGGCGATGGACGTGGCGGAACGGCACTTTACCGACGGGCGCGAGTTTCTGCTGTGCGCCTGCCGCAGCGACGATTTCGAACCGACCTATCTGCCGGCGCAGCGCGAGCGCTGGCTGCCGGCCATCAAGGCGTCCAGCGCCATTCCCGGCTTCTATCGCCAGGGCGTGGAGCTGGACGGCATCAGCTATCAGGACGGCGGCATCAGCGATGCGATCCCGGTGGAAGAGGCCTATCGCCGCGGCGCCGACACCATCGTAGTGATCCGCACCGTGCCTTCGCAGATGTACTACACCCCGCAGTGGATGAAGCGCATGGAGCACTGGCTGAGCGACAGCAGCCTGCAGCAGATGGTGCGCATCCTGCAGCATCACGAGCAAAGCTATCACCGCATCCAGCGCTTTATCGAGAAGCCGCCGGGCAAGCTGCGCATCTTCGAGATCTTCCCGCCGAAGCCGCTGGCCAGCAATGCGCTGGGCAGCCGACTGGGGGCGCTCAATCAGGATTATCACCTGGGGCGCCGCTGCGGCCGCTATTTCCTGGCCACCGTCGGCCAGTGGATGGCGCAGCCGGAGCCGGACGGCATGAAGGTGAAAAAAGCGCTGTCGCGCCGCCTGATCCAGCCGGAGAACGTCAGAATGCCTTCGCCGATCGTGACCGACATCGTCATGCCGTCCGATCTTGGCGCGCAGCCGGAGGCCGCGGTGGTGGCGCCGAAGATCATTCTGCCGGGCGATCTGCCGCCGGGTGAAGGGGGCGCGCTGTGAGTTATGCCTTTACCGACACCCACTGCCATTTCGATTTCCCGCCCTTTACCGGGCATGAGGGCGAGAGCCTGGTGCGGGCGGCAAGCGCCGGCGTCACGCGCATCATCGTCCCGACGGTCACCGCCGATCGCTTCGCGCGGGTGCTGCGGCTGGCGCAGGATCACGCGCCGCTGTTCGCCGCGCTGGGGCTGCATCCGCTGTATATCGCGCAGCATCATGAGCCGCAGTTGGAGCAACTGGCGGCGCTGCTGGCCGAACGGCCGCGCAAGCTGGTGGCGGTGGGGGAGGTCGGGCTCGATCTGTATATGGACAACCCGCAGTTCGAGCGCCAGCAAAGCGTGCTGCTGGCCCAGCTGCGGCTGGCGAAACAGCATGATCTGCCGGTGATCCTGCACTCGCGCCGCACCCACGATCAGCTGGCTGCGGCGCTGCGGCGCATGCAGCTGCCGCGTCGCGGCGTGGTGCACGGCTTCGCCGGCAGCCTGTCGCAGGCGCAGGCGTTTATCCGCCTCGGCTATTACATCGGCGTGGGCGGCACCATCACCTATGAGCGGGCGCAGAAAACGCGCGGCGTGATGGCGCAGCTGCCGCTCGAGGCGCTGCTGCTGGAGACCGATGCGCCGGACATGCCGCTGGCGGGCTATCAGGGGCAGCCGAATCGCCCCGAACGCGCCGCCGAGGTGTTTCAAACGCTGTGCGAGCTGCGGCCGGAACCGGCCGACGAGATCGCCGCCCATCTGCAGCGCAATGCTCAGGCGCTGTTTGCCATGCCGGATTGATGAGGTGGTAACGTGACCTGCGTCACGTTATAAGATTTTCATTTGCGTCTCGTTGTATGCATTTGTGACATAAATCGGTGCGAGAGTGACCTCGCTCAGTATAATCCCCCCGAAACTCTCCAATAGCAGACCTCTCTTTATGAGCAGGGATGTATTTTATTTTTTGCAACAGGGAAACTTTGCATGCAACTCATCATGAGCCTAGTCGGCATGGCGGTGCTGATCGCCATTGCGGTGCTGCTCTCCAGCAACCGCCGGGCCATCAAACTGCGCACCGTCGCGTGGGCGTTCATCATTCAGGTCGGCATCGGCGCGCTGGTGCTGTATGTGCCGCTGGGCCGCAGCATCCTCGGCAGTATGTCGAACGGCGTGGCAAACGTTATCGCCTACGGCAATCAGGGCATTTCGTTCATTTTCGGCGGGCTGGTGTCCGACAAGATGTTCGAGGTGTTCGGCGGCGGCGGCTTCGTGTTCGCGCTGCGTGTCCTGCCGGTGATCGTGTTCTTCTCCTCGCTGATTGCGGTGCTGTACTACCTCGGCATCATGCAGTTGGTGATCCGCGTGCTGGGCGGCGGGCTGCAAAAGCTGTTGGGCACCTCGCGCACCGAATCGCTGTCGGCGACCGCCAACATTTTCGTTGGCCAGACCGAAGCGCCGCTGGTGGTGCGTCCGTATATCGCCACCATGAGCCAATCAGAACTGTTCGCGGTGATGTGCGGCGGCCTGGCCTCGGTGGCCGGTTCGGTGCTGGCGGGATATGCGCAGATGGGCGTGCCGCTGGAATACCTGATCGCCGCGTCCTTCATGGCCGCGCCGGGCGGGCTGTTGTTCGCCAAGCTGATGGTGCCGGAAACCGAGCAGACCCACGATAAAGACGATGCGATGAAGCTGATCGCCGAAGAGGATCGTCCGGCCAACGTGATCGACGCGGCGGCTTCCGGCGCGGCCTCCGGCATGCAGCTGGCGCTGAACGTCGGTGCGATGCTGCTGGCGTTTATCGCGTTGATCGCTTTGCTTAACGGCATTCTCGGCGGCATCGGCGGCTGGTTCGATTATCCGCAGCTGTCGCTTGAACTGATCCTCGGCTGGGTGTTCTCGCCGATCGCCTTCCTGATCGGCGTGCCGTGGAGCGAAGCGATGACCGCCGGTTCGTTCATCGGCCAGAAGATCATCGTCAACGAGTTCGTCGCCTACATGAACTTCGGCGCCTATCTGCGTCCGGACGACGTAGTGGCGGCGGAAGGCCTGCAGGTGCTGTCGGCCCACACCAAGGCGATCATCTCCTTCGCGCTGTGCGGCTTCGCCAACCTTTCCTCGGTGGCGATCCTGCTGGGCGGTCTGGGCAGCATGGCGCCCAATCGTCGCCACGACATCGCGCGCTTCGGTCTGAAGGCCGTGGCGGCGGGCACGCTGTCCAACCTGATGAGCGCCACCATCGCCGGCTTCTTCCTGGCGCTGTAAGCCATCCCGAGGCTCGCGACGGCGCGACCGATCGCGGGACTCCGCCTATGCTCTAAGCAACGCGGGTGCGTGCCGCACCCGCGATCTTCAGCCGCTTCTTTAGCGAATTTGTGAACGATATCGCGTTATTTTGTGATGCTCTTCACATATAATTCCGGTCTGTTACAGTGCTATTTCATATAGTGTGACGATGAACGCGAATCGCCTCCGGCATTCGTGTTCAAATAGCTATTACTGGCCGGCCGCAAGGCGGGTGGCCATGTGCGGTGAGAAGGATCTCAGTTGCCGCCGCGGGAACGCCGTTCCCCAGCGCTATCTTCATGGAACCAAGTCCGCTCGCCAACACCCAGGTACTCAGTTGGAGAGTTTTATGACCGAATTAACCGCAGCAGCGCAACGTGCGCTGAATTTGATGGATTTAACCACGCTGAATGATGATGACACCGACGAGAAAGTGATCGCGCTCTGTCGTCAGGCCAACAGCCCGGCCGGCCACACGGCGGCCATCTGCATCTACCCGCGTTTTATCCCGGTGGCGCGTAAGGCGCTGCGTGAGCAAGGCACGCCGGATATCCGCATCGCCACCGTGACCAACTTCCCGCATGGCAACGACGATATCGACATCGCGCTGGCGGAAACCCGCGCGGCCATCGCCTATGGCGCGGATGAAGTAGACGTGGTGTTCCCTTACCGCGCGCTGATCGCCGGCAACGAACAGGTCGGCTTTGAGCTGGTGAAACAGTGCAAGCAGGCTTGCCAGGCGGCCAACGTGCTGCTGAAAGTGATCATCGAAACCGGTGAACTGAAGCAGGCCGATCTGATCCGCAAGGCGTCCGAGATCGCCATCAAGGCCGGGGCGGACTTTATCAAGACCTCCACCGGCAAGGTGTCGGTCAACGCCACGCTGGAAAGCGCCGAGCTGATGATGTCGGTGATCCGCGATATGGGCGTGGCGAAGACGGTGGGCTTCAAGCCGGCCGGCGGCGTGCGCACCGCAGAGGATGCGCTGCATTATCTGCAGCTTGCCGATCGTATTCTGGGCGAAGGCTGGGCCGATGCGCGGCATTTCCGCTTTGGCGCTTCCAGCCTGCTGGCCAGCTTGCTGGCCGCGCTGGGCCACCAGACCCAGACCGCCGGCGGCGGCTACTGATCGATTTCGTTGGCGGGCGCCAGGCGCGCCCGTCTGCACCGACTCTCGGCGACACAGGGGGATGCCTTGTTCCTGGCTCAAGAAATTATTCGTAAGAAACGCGACGGCCAGCCGTTAAGCGAAGCGGAAATCCGCTTTTTCATCAACGGCATTCGCGACAACGTGGTGTCGGAAGGGCAGATCGCCGCGCTGGCGATGACCATTTATTTCCATGATATGAGCATGCCGGAGCGCGTGGCGCTCACCATGGCGATGCGCGATTCCGGCACCGTGTTGGACTGGAAAAGCCTGGCGCTGAACGGCCCGATCGTCGACAAGCATTCGACCGGCGGCGTGGGCGACGTGACCTCGCTGATGCTCGGCCCGATGGTGGCGGCCTGCGGCGGCTATGTGCCGATGATCTCCGGCCGCGGCCTGGGGCATACCGGCGGCACGCTGGACAAGCTGGAAGCCATTCCGGGCTTCAATATTTTCCCGGACGATAACGCCTTCCGCAAAATCATTCAGGACGTCGGCGTGGCGATCATCGGCCAGACCAGCTCGCTGGCGCCGGCGGACAAACGTTTTTACGCCACCCGCGACATCACCGCCACCGTGGATTCGATCCCGCTGATCACCGCCTCCATTCTGGCCAAGAAGCTGGCGGAAGGGCTGGATGCGCTGGTGATGGACGTGAAGGTTGGCTCCGGCGCCTTTATGCCGACCTATGCGTTGTCGCAAGATTTGGCGCAGGCGATCGTCGGCGTGGCCAACGGCGCGGGCTGCAAGACCACCGCGCTGCTGACCGACATGAACCAGGTGCTGGCCTCCAGCGCCGGCAACGCGGTGGAAGTGCGTGAAGCGGTGCGCTTCCTGACCGGCGAATACCGCAACCCGCGCCTGCAGGAAGTGACGCTGGCGCTGTGCGTGGAGATGCTGCTGTCCGGCGGCCTGGCGCAAGACGAGGCCGACGCGCGCGCCAAACTGCAGGCGGTGCTGGACAACGGCAAGGCGGCGGAGGTGTTTGGCCGCATGGTGGCGGCGCAGCAGGGGCCGATAGACTTCGTCGAACGCTACGATAGCTATCTGCCGGCGGCAACGCTGAGCAAGCCGGTGTATGCTGAAAAGCCGGGCATCGTCAGCGCCATGGATACCCGTGCGCTGGGCATGGCGGTGGTTGCGCTGGGCGGCGGCCGTCGCCGGGCGAGCGACGCCATCGATTACAGCGTTGGCCTGACCGAGGTGGCGCGCCTGGGCGATAAAGTGGATGCCCAGCAGCCGCTGGCGATGATCCACGCCAACGATGAAGAGAGCTGGCAGCAGGCGGCCGATGCGGTGCGCAGCGCGATGACGCTGAGCGACAAGGCGCCGGAAGCGACGCCGGTGGTGTATAAGCGCATCACGGAATAACCCAAGAATCAGGAACGGCCGCGGCTTTTTCGCGGCCGTCCAAAGCGTGAGAACACGCAGGAGAGCACAGATGAAACGCACATTTATTATGGTATTGGACTCCTTCGGCATCGGCGCCAGCGAAGACGCCGAACGTTTTGGCGATCAGGGTTCCGACACCCTGGGCCACATCGCCGAGGTTTGCGCGCGCGGTGAGGCCAACGTGGGCCGCCAGGGCCCGCTGACGCTGCCTAACCTGAGCCGTCTGGGTCTCGGCAAAGCGGCGGAAGAGTCCACCGGCAACTTCCCGCAGGGGCTGGATCGCAACGCCGACATCATCGGCGCTTACGCTTACGCCAGCGAACTCTCTTCCGGTAAAGACACGCCGTCGGGCCACTGGGAAATCGCCGGCGTGCCGGTGCTGTTCGACTGGGGCTATTTCAAGGACGAGCACAACAGCTTCCCGCAGGCACTGCTGGACAAACTGGTCGAACGCGCCAAGCTGCCGGGCTACCTGGGCAACTGCCACTCATCCGGCACCGTGATCCTCGATCAGCTGGGTGAAGAGCACATGAAAACCGGCAAGCCGATTTTCTACACCTCCGCCGACTCGGTATTCCAGATCGCCTGCCATGAAGAAACCTTCGGCCTGGAGCGCCTGTACGAGCTGTGCGAAATCGCGCGTGAAGAGCTGACCGAAGGCGGGTATAACATCGGCCGCGTGATCGCGCGTCCGTTCGTCGGCGACAAGCCGGGCAACTTCCAGCGCACCGGCAACCGTCACGATCTGGCGGTAGAGCCGCCGGCGCCGACCGTGCTGAAAAAGCTGGTGGACGAGAAGGGCGGCGAAGTGGTGTCGATCGGTAAAATCGCCGACATCTACGCCAACGTCGGCATCACCAAGAAGGTGAAGGCGACCGGCATCGACGCGCTGTTCGACGCGACCCTGATCGAAATGGAAAAGGCCGGCGACAACACCATCGTGTTCACCAACTTCGTGGACTTCGATTCCTCCTATGGCCACCGCCGCGACGTGGCGGGCTACGCCGCCGCGCTCGAGCTGTTCGACCGCCGCCTGCCGGAGCTGCTGAAGCTGGTGAAAGACGAAGACATCATCATCTTCACCGCCGACCACGGCTGCGACCCGACCTGGCCGGGCACCGATCACACCCGCGAACACATTCCGGTGCTGGTTTACGGCCCGAAAGTGAAACCGGGCTCGCTGGGCCACCGCGAGACCTTCGCCGACATCGGCCAGACCGTCGCCAATTACTTTGGCCTGTCGCCGATGGATTACGGTAAGACCCTGTTCTAAGCCCTGTCTTTCAAGCCGCAGCGTTGTTAGCTTCACGCGTGAACCCCAGTCACTTACTCAAGTAAGCTCCTGGGGATTCACCCGCTAGCTGCCTAGCTGCAACTCGAAATTCAAGGCTTAGATGTTTGACGTTTTTATTAAATAAGATTTCTAAAGGAAGAAAATTATGGCTACGCCGCACATTAATGCTGAGATGGGTGATTTCGCTGACGTAGTACTGATGCCGGGCGATCCGCTGCGTGCAAAATACATCGCCGAAACCTTCCTGGAAGGCGCGGTGGAAGTGAACAACGTGCGCGGCATGTTGGGCTTCACCGGCACCTATAAAGGCCGCCGCATCTCCGTAATGGGCCACGGCATGGGTATCCCATCCTGCTCCATCTATGCGCGCGAGCTGATCGCCGAATTCGGCGTGAAGAAGATCATTCGCGTGGGCTCCTGCGGCGCGGTGCGTGACGATATCAAACTGCGTGACGTGGTGATCGGCATGGGCGCGTGCACCGACTCCAAGGTGAACCGTCTGCGCTTCAAGGACAACGACTACGCGGCGATCGCCGACTTCGACATGGTGCGCAACGCGGTCGACGCAGCGGCGGCGCAGGGCATCCCGGCGCGCGTGGGCAACATCTTCTCCGCCGATCTGTTCTACACCCCGGATCCGGACATGTTCCAGGTGATGAAGAAGTACGGCATCCTGGGCGTGGAAATGGAAGCGGCCGGCATCTACGGCGTGGCGGCAGAGCTGTACGAAGAGTTCGGCTGCAAGGCGCTGACCATCTGCACCGTGTCCGACCACATCCTGCGTCACGAAGCGACCACGGCGGCGGAACGCCAGACCACCTTTAACGAAATGATCGTTATCGCGCTGGAATCCGTGCTGCTGGGCGACAAAGCGTAATACCCCGGCGGGCGTCATCATGGCGCCCGCCCGTCAATCTATTCATTCCGCTTGGCCAGTTTTGGCTAACGCTTTACCTTTCTGCCATTTAACGCTATTACTTCCTTTATCAATCTATTCACCAATCTATTCATCCGATGCTCACCGTTGAACAAGTTTTGCGTCATGGGCCGGCTACGGCTCGTCAACTGACAGAAGCGTTAGGCATCAGCCAGCCGACGCTATCGCGCCGTCTCCGTGAACTGGCGGGCGCCGTATTGATCCTCGGTAAAGGTAAGGCGACGCGCTATGCGTTGCGGCGCGGGATCGGCGGTGAGAGGCAGTTTCCGCTATATCGGGTTGATGAACGGGGTAAGGCGCACCTGTTTGCCACGCTTTGCCCGCTGTATCCTGCCGATAACTGTGCGGTGTGCGATGAGCGCAGCGGAGAGTGGCAGCTCTATGACGGCATGCCATGGTATTTGAACGACCTACGGCCGATTGGCTTTCTCGGGCGAGCCTGGGGAAAAGCAGCGGCGCGCGAGTTGAATTTGCCGGAGGATGTGCGGCGATGGGATGAAGGTCAACGCTGGTTGGCGCTCTGCCGTTATGGCGAAGACATGACCGGCGATCTTTTGCCTGGTGCCGACAGCTATCAGCGTTGGTTAATGCGGGATACTGCCGTCGCCATCACGATGGAAGATAAAATCGAGCGTTACGCCGCATTGTCTGTCCAGGCGCTGGCCGGGGAGCTGGTAGGCTCTTCCGCCGGTGGCGAGCAACCCAAGTTTGCCGCCTATGCTGAGCTGGCGCCAGGGCGCCGTGCGCATGTTTTGGTGAAGTTCAGCCTGGCGCCGACGCATGTCATTGCACAACGCTGGAGCGATTTGCTGATCGCCGAGTCGCTGGCGTTGCAGACGGTCGCCGCTGCAGGATTGCCTGCCGCATCGGCGCAAATCCTGTTCGGTGCTGACCGACAATGCTTTTTAGAGATCGAGCGCTTTGATCGCATCGGTGAAGAAGGGAGGGTAGCGATGGTGTCGCTGGAGGCGCTGGATGCCGAGTTCAGCGGCAGCGGCCACGCCAACTGGGTCGTGGCCGCCGAGCGGCTATTGCAGCTAGGGGTGATCGATCACTCAGTCTACCAACGGGTTGCCCTGTATTGGGCCTTTGGCCGGTTGATCGCCAACAGCGATATGCACCAAGGCAATCTGTCGTTCTTGCGGATAACCCAGCGGCCGGTCATGTTGGCGCCTTTGTATGATATGTTGCCGATGGCTTTTGCCCCGGCAAGCAGCGGTAATCTGCGCCACGACGCGCTGGAGATCCGTTTGAGCAACGAGGTGAGCGGCGCCGTCTGGCGGCAAGCGGAGCTATTGGCTCTCGAGTTCTGGCGGCGAACGGCGCAACATGACGACATCAGCGAGGCGTTCCGGGCGATTGCCGAGCAAATGTTGGTGCAACTGCAGAAGCTGCACGAGCGCATTCAGCGCCTGGCCTGAGTTACCCCTTCTTCGGCGCTTCCTGTTTTGCCTCCGGCGCATCCTCTTCGTCGTCTTCCACCGTATTGCCTTCTGCCAACGGCGTGTTGGCGGTCAACAGGTACGGCGACTGCTGCCAGCGGCTGCGGCGGTGTTGCAGCAGGGTGCGCGCCAGAATGATGCCGATCGCCAGCGCCAGCAGGATCATCAGGCGCAGCAGGTTGGTGGTGTTGTCCACCTGCTTGGACTCGGTCGCCAGCACGTGGGTGTCGAGGGTGATGCGGATAAAGCCGATCGGGCCGTCTTTGCCCTGAATGGATTCGACCAACTGGTGGTTGAAGTAGCTGCCGGCGCGCTTGCCATCGAGCGACAGCCGATCGCGTATACTTATCTGCTCCCCGGCGTGGGAGACCAGCGTGCCGTCCAGCTGATACACGCTGACGTCGAGAATGCGGCTGTGATCGGTGAGCTGCTTGAGGATGGCGTCGATGCGCGGGTTGTTGCCGTCGTCGTCCAGCAGCGGCGCCAGGCTGTAGGCGACCTGTTTGGTCAGCGTCTGCGCCAGCTCTTCGACCTGTTCGGATCGCGCCATTTGGTGACTCAGGCTAAAATAAGAGGCACCCTGCATCAGAAGCACCAGCAAAGCCAGGCAAATCAGGATAATAGCGGTACGGTGCAGGCGAAATTTCAGTTTAGCGCGAGCCATGCAGGTTCCTTGGGCATCGGGGACACTTTATGTTGCCAGAACCGCTGGCGATAGGATAGCTTGATGCGTCGTTTTATCATGCAGCGTTTTTGTCCATTCAGGAGTCAATGATGTCAAACAGTCTGACCTATTGCGATCTTCCGGCGGAGATCTCTCAATGGCCGGGTCTTCCCCTTTCGCTCAGCGGCGACGAAGTGATGCCGCTGGACTACCGGGCGGGCAATACCGGGTGGCTGTTATACGGCAGAAAGCTGGACAAGGCGCGCATTACACAATTCCAACGCAAGCTGGGCGCGGCGATGGTGATCGTCACCGCTTGGGGCGTGGACGACTATCAGGTGGTGCGCCTGGCAGGCACCTTGACGCCGCGCGCCAAGCTGCTGGCGGCGGAGAGCGGGCTGGACGTGGCGCCGCTCGGCAAGATCCCGCACCTGCGCACTCCGGGGCTGCTGGTGATGGACATGGATTCGACGGCGATCGAGATCGAGTGCATCGACGAGATCGCCAAGCTGGCGGGCGTCGGCGAACAGGTGGCGGAAGTCACCGAACGCGCGATGCGCGGCGAGCTGGACTTTACCGCCAGCCTGCGCCAGCGCGTCGGCACGCTGAAAGGAGCCGACGCCAACATCCTCAAGCAGGTGCGCGACGAGCTGCCGCTGATGCCGGGGCTGACCAGCCTGGTGGGCAAGCTGCAGGCGATGGGCTGGCATGTGGCGATCGCCTCCGGCGGCTTCACCTACTACGCCGAATACCTGCGCAACCGGCTGCGGCTGGTGGCGGCGGCGGCCAATGAGCTGGAGATCCGCGACGGCAAGCTGACCGGCGAAGTGCTGGGGCCGGTGGTGGACGCGCAGTTCAAAGCCGATACGCTGTTGCGGCTGGCGGAGAAGCTGGAGATCCCGCTGGCGCAGACCGTGGCCATCGGCGACGGCGCCAACGATTTGAAAATGATGCAGGCGGCGGGGTTGGGCATCGCCTACCACGCCAAGCCGAAAGTGTATGAAAAAGCGCAGGTGGCGATCCGGCATGCGGATCTGATGGGCGTGCTGTGCATTCTCACCGGCAGCCTGAAACACGAAGTGCGATAACGAAAGATTGAGGTAAGACGTGGCAAAAGCGGCAAAACGGGCATTTGTGTGCAATGAGTGCGGGGCGGACTATCCGCGTTGGCAGGGGCAGTGCAGCGCCTGTCATGCCTGGAACACCATCACGGAAGTGCGTTTGGCCGTGTCGCCCGCAGCGGCGCGCAACGATCGCCTCAGCGGCTATGCCGGCGACGCCGGCGTCAGCAAGGTGCAGAAGCTGTCGGAAATCAGCCTTGAAGCGCTGCCGCGCTTCACCACCGGCTTTCTCGAGTTCGATCGCGTGCTGGGCGGCGGCGTGGTGCCCGGCAGCGCCATTCTGATCGGCGGCAACCCCGGCGCCGGCAAGAGCACCCTGTTGCTGCAGGTGCTGTGCAAACTGTCCGAGCAGATGAAAACCCTGTACGTCACCGGCGAGGAGTCGCTGCAGCAGGTGGCGATGCGCGCTCATCGGCTGGGGCTGCCGACCGGCGGCCTGAACATGCTGTCGGAAACCAGCATCGAGCAGATCTGCCTGATCGCCGAGCAGGAACAGCCGAAGCTGATGGTGATCGACTCGATCCAGGTGATGCACATGGCGGACATTCAGTCTTCGCCGGGCAGCGTGGCCCAGGTGCGCGAAACCGCCGCCTACCTGACGCGCTTCGCCAAGACGCGCGGCGTGGCGATCGTCATGGTCGGCCACGTCACCAAAGACGGCTCGCTGGCCGGGCCGAAAGTGCTGGAACACTGCATTGACTGTTCGGTGCTGCTGGACGGCGACGCCGATTCCCGCTTCCGCACCCTGCGCAGCCACAAGAACCGCTTCGGCGCGGTCAACGAGCTGGGGGTGTTCGCCATGACCGAACAGGGGCTGCGCGAAGTCAGCAACCCTTCGGCGATCTTCCTCAGCCGCGGCGATGAAGTCACCTCCGGCAGCTCGGTGATGGTGGTGTGGGAAGGTACCCGGCCGCTGCTGGTGGAGATTCAGGCGCTGGTGGATCACTCGATGATGTCCAACCCGCGCCGCGTGGCGGTGGGCCTGGAGCAGAACCGGTTGGCGATCCTGCTGGCGGTGCTGCACCGGCACGGCGGGCTGCAGATGTCGGATCAGGACGTGTTCGTCAACGTGGTCGGCGGGGTGAAGGTCAGCGAGACCAGCGCCGATTTGGCGCTGCTGATGTCGCTGGTTTCGAGCCTGCGCGATCGGCCGCTGCCGAACGATCTGGTGGTGTTCGGCGAAGTGGGGCTGGCGGGAGAAATCCGTCCGGTGCCGAGCGGCCAGGAGCGCATCTCCGAAGCGGCCAAGCACGGTTTCAAGCGCGCCATCGTGCCGCACGGCAACATGCCGAAGAAGCCGCCGGCCAACATGCAGGTGTTTGGGGTCAAGAAGCTGGCGGACGCGCTCGACGTGCTGGAAGAGTTTTATTAATGTCGCCGACGGCGAGTAAGATATGCTATTTTGTTTAGCATACTAAACGGAGGTGGCCATGCCGCAATTTGATTACCTGAAGACGTCCATTAAGCAAAAGGGCTGTACTTTGCAGCAGGTGGCGGATGCCAGCGGCATGACCAAGGGCTATCTGAGCCAGCTGTTGAACGACAAAATCAAAAGCCCGAGCGCGCAAAAGCTCGAGGCGCTGCACCGTTTTCTCGGGCTGGAGTTCCCGCGTAAAGAGGTCAAAGTCGGCGTGGTGTTTGGTAAATTTTACCCGCTGCACACCGGCCACATCTATCTGATCCAGCGCGCCTGCAGCCAGGTGGACGAACTTCACGTTATCTTGTGCCACGATGAACCGCGCGACCGCGAGCTGT
This sequence comes from Serratia sp. TSO36, assembly GCF_057808395.1. Classification (NCBI taxonomy): domain Bacteria; kingdom Pseudomonadati; phylum Pseudomonadota; class Gammaproteobacteria; order Enterobacterales; family Yersiniaceae; genus Serratia; species Serratia sp. TSO36. Next base: position 125,781 of record NZ_JBJZOU010000006.1, read on the forward strand.
TCGAGAACAGTTCGATGTCGCAACAGCCAACGGTCAGCGATCGCCTGCGCTGGCTGCTGCAGACCTTCAAGTACCAGAAAAACATCCATATCCACTCGTTCGACGAGCAGGGCATCGAACCCTATCCGCACGGCTGGAACGTGTGGAGCGACGGCATGAAGGCCTTTATGGAACAAAAGGGCATCGTGCCGAGCTTCATCTATTCCAGCGAAGCGCAGGATGCGCCGCGCTACCGCGAGCATCTGGGCATCGAAACCATCTTGGTCGATCCCGAGCGTTCGTTCATGAACATCAGCGGCAATCAGATCCGCCAGGATCCGTTCCGCTATTGGGACTACATCCCGACCGAGGTGAAGCCGTTCTTCGTGCGCACCGTGGCGATCCTCGGCGGCGAGTCGAGCGGCAAGTCGACGCTGGTCAACAAGCTGGCCAACATCTTCAACACCACCAGCGCCTGGGAATATGGCCGCGATTACGTGTTTTCGCACCTGGGCGGCGACGAGATGGCGCTGCAGTACTCCGACTACGACAAAATCGCCCTCGGGCAGGCGCAATACGTGGATTTCGCGGTCAAGTACGCCAACAAGGTGGCGTTTATCGATACCGATTTCGTCACCACCCAGGCGTTTTGCAAAAAGTACGAGGGGCGTGAACACCCCTTCGTGCAGGCGCTGATCGACGAATACCGTTTCGATCTGGTGATCCTGTTGGAAAACAACACGCCGTGGGTGGCGGACGGCCTGCGCAGCCTTGGCAGCGCCGCCGATCGCCTGGCGTTCCAGCATTTGCTGGAGGAGATGTTGCGCGCCAACAACATCGAGTATGTGCACGTCGAGTCCAGCGATTACGAAGAGCGTTTCCTGCGCTGCGTCGAGCTGGTGCAGCAGCTGCTGGCGGCGGACGCCGGCCGGTTGGCGAATGCGCCCGCCCATCGCCACGCCGCAGGCTGAGAAAATTAGCGGAATGTGCGGTCGCGGCGGCAGAAACGCCTCTGTGGCGCACATTTAACGGCTTGTTTAAACATGGTTCATTCGGTAGCGACTAGGTTAAGATTTTCTTTACAATAACGCTCAGAAGAAGACATGTCTTATCGCTTACTCGTTCTCTGGTTGATCTGCTATGCCGCAGCCTGGACGCTGCTGACCGTTCATCTCGATCCCACTCTGCCTTACGACGCCGTCGAGGCGCTCAACTGGGGCCTCAACGCCGAGTGGGGCTCACCGAAAAATCCTTGGCTGGTCGGTGCGGCGATGCAGCCGGCGATCTGGCTCCCGTGGCTGCCGCTGAACCTGTACTGGTATGGCGGGCACTTCATCGCCATCGCCATCGGCATGTTGGGCGTCTGGCTATTGGCGCGCCGCCTGAGCGGCAGCACCTCGCTGGCCTGGATGGCGCTGCTGACGCTCAACCTGTCCGGCATCATCAATTTCGACATCATTCCCTACAACGACAATTACCTGTTGGTGATGCTGTGGCCGTGGATGGCGCTGTTCTTCCACCTGGCGATCTCGCGTTCGGCCAACTGGTGGCCGGCTTTCGCATTGGTGGCTGGTTTGGCGATGATGGCGAAATACTCGACCTTCGCCTTCGTCTATTTCGCGGCGCTGTCGACGCTGTTCGTACCGCAGATCCGCCGCTGCTATCGCCAGCCGCAGTTCTATCTGGCGGTGGCGATCTGGTTGGCGCTGGTGCTGCCGAACCTGTTCTGGCTGTGGAACCATGACTTCGCCGCCTTCAAGTGGGTGGATTCGCAGATCAAGATGCAGCTCAACCTCGATATGCTGCAGTCGCTGCTGTTGGTGTTCTATCCGTCGCTGGCGCTGTGGGTGATCCTGCGGCGCAGCGGGGCGGTGCTGGCCTGGCCAGCGGCGTTGCCGATGCGGGTGTTGCTGTGGGTCTACCTGTTGCCGCTCGGCATCATTACCTTCTGGTTCTCTTTCAACGTCGGCGGCCGGCTGACCGAGTGGCTGCAGCCGTTCTTCATGCTGGCGCCCGCGCTGCTGGTTGGCTGCGTGCGCCAGCCGCCGGTGCGTTCGCTGCGTGCGGCGACCATTGGGCTGATGTGCGCGGCGCTGGCGGTCTATCTGGGGTATGCCGCGGTGATGCTGGGCAACGTGCGCAACGCCGGCCAGAAAATGGTGGGTATCAAGGCGTTCAGCGCCGGGGTGGAACGGCAGTGGCAGGAGCGGTATGGCGTCAGCCTGCGCTACGTCGGCGGCGAATACCTGTCGCAGTGGATGACGGTGTACGCCGCTTCCCGGCCGCAGACCATTACGCGCTGGTCCAATCAGGCGCGGCCGAATATCTACAACGTGAATATCAGCTATCCGCAGATTGCGCAGCACGGCGTCGCCCTGTTCGGACGGTTGGGTGAAGACTGCGCGCACAGCGACTTCGGCGGCGAATTGGCCCACTGGCCGAAGATGCGCCTCGATTGGCGGCAGAATCTGACGTTCCAGGCCGATCCGAGCGGCGAAGTGCAAACGCTGTGCGTCGGCTTCGTTCGTCCGCAGTAACGGCGGCGCAAAACGCCGCCGCGATTCAGGCTTAGTAAGCGATAACCAGCTTGCCTTGCATATGGCCGCCGAGCAGCTGTCGATGCGCGGCGGTCAGCGTCTCTACCGACAGCCCGTGCAGGGTTTCGCTCAGCGTGGTGCTCAGCTTGCCCTCGTCCAGCAGCTGCGCCACCTGTTGGAGGATCTGGCCCTGCTGCGCGATGTCCGGGGTGGTGAACATGCTGCGGGTGAACATGAATTCCCAGTGCAGCGCGGCGCTTTTCAGCTTCAGCGCGTTTTGATCCAACGGCTGCGCGTTCTCGACGATGGTGCAGATATGGCCCAGCGGCGCGACCAGCTCGGCCATCGCCGGCCAGTGGCCGTCGGTATCGTTCAGGCACAGGATGTAATCCACCTGCTCGATGCCGTGCTGCGCCAGCTCGCCCTTCAGATCGCGGTAGTCCACCACCAGATCGGCGCCGCGCTCACGGCACCAGGCGGCGGATTCCGGCCTTGAGGCGGTGGCGATCACTTTCACCTTGCTGCGCAGCGCGGCCAGCGGAATGGCCAGCGAGCCGACGCCGCCGGCGCCGCCGATGATCAGCAGCGTCTTGTGCTCCGGCGCATCCTGAATGTTCAGGTGTTCGAACAGCGCTTCCCAGGCGGTGAGGGCGGTGAGCGGCAGGGCGGCGGACTCGGCCCAGTTCAGGCTGCGCGGCTTGTGCGCGGCGATGCGTGAGTCGACCAGCTGGTGGCTGCTGTTGCTGCCGGGGCGGGTGATGTCGCCGGCGTACCACACTTCATCGCCGGGCTTGAAGCCGCTGACGCCGCTGCCCACCTCTACCACCACGCCGCTGGCGTCCCAGCCGAGGATGCGTGGCTGCTGCAGGCCGCTCTTTTGCAGACCGGCGTGCACTTTGGTGTCCACCGGGTTGACCGACGCCGCTTTCACTGCCACCAGCAGATCGTACTGGCCGGGAACCGGCATTTCCGGTGAAATTTCGATGAAACCGGCGGGGTTCTGCGGGTCTACGGCAATGGCTTTTATCGACATGATTGTGCTCCTTTTAAATGATGCCCTCAGTGTAGACCCGCGGCAGTGGGGTGATAAGATGGACAATATCTAACGGAGTGTTCGTTTAAGGTGAACAATGGAATTCAAACAGCTGCAGGACATGGCGCTGTTCGCGCTGGTGGCGGAGTGCGGCAGCTTCACCGCCGCCGCGCAGCGCGTCGGGTTGCCGAAGTCCAGCGTCAGCCAGCGCATCAACCAGCTCGAACAGACGCTGGGGCTGCGCTTGCTCAATCGCACCACGCGCCAGCTGAACCTGACCTTCGCCGGTGAGCGCTATCTGGAACATTGTCAGGCGATGATGTCCGCCGCGGAACGCGCCGATCTGGCGTTGCAGCGGCTGCGCGATAACCCGAGCGGCCGCCTGCGTATTTCAACGCCCGCCGGGCTGGGGGCGACCCTGGTGGCGCGGCTGGCGGCGGATTTTCAGCGCCAGTATCCGGACGTTTCGCTGGAGGTGTCGGTGTCCGACGCCATGGTGGATCTGGTGCAGGAAGGCTTCGACGCCGCGCTGCGCACCGGCAAGCCGCAGGATTCTTCGTTGATCGGTCGCCGTCTCGGGTATGCGCCGCGCTATCTGTTGGCCGCGCCGTCTTATCTGGCGCAGCATCCGCCGATCGAACACCCGCAGCAGCTGCAACAGCATCGCTGCATTGCCCACCGCGCCTGGACGGCCTGGAACCTGCGCTGCGGCGATGACTATTACCGCTGGCAGCTGCCGCTGGCGCACACCACCGACAACCTGCTGTATGCGCGTGAATGCGCTATTGCCGGCGCGGGGATCACGCTGTTGCCGGCGTTTCTCAGCCGCGAGGTGGTGGCGCAGAAGCTGTTGGTGGAAGTCTTGCCGGCGTGGCGCGCGGAGGGCAACGAGCTGTATCTGGTTTACCCGAGCCGCAAGCTGAATTCCCCGGCGCTGGCCTGCTTCATCGATGTGGTGCTGCAGCACCCGGCGTTTGACGACTACGCCCGCGAGCTGCCGCGGGAATAAGAACCAAGGAAGCCCAGGTCGCTCCTGGGTTAAACAAGATATTACGTCACTTGCACGATGCGCTTTCCTGTGTTCTCCCCCGCCAGCAGGCCAACCAGGGCCGCGGGCAGCAGCTCAAAACCGGCGATCAGATCTTCGATGACCGCTAATTTCTCCTCCGCGACCCAAGCCGTGAGCGCCGTCAGCGCCTGTTCTTGTCGGTGAAGGAAGTCGGCCAACAGGAACCCCCGCATCGTCAAGCTGTTGACGATCAGCAAACCGGGGATCCCGGCCGGCGCGGCCGGTGGGGAGGCCGTATCGTACTGCGACACCGCGCCGCAGCAAACAATGCGCCCCTGTTTCGCCATGTGCGGCAGGCAGGCCGCCAAAATATCGCCGCCGACGTTGTCGAACAGCACGTCAATGCCGTTGGGGCACGAGCGGCGCAGGCCGTCATGCAGATTCCCCGCCTTATAATCTATCGCCGCGTCGAAACCCAGCCTGTCCGTCAGCAGAGCCGTTTTGGCGGCGCCGCCGGCAATGCCCACCGTGCGGCAGCCGTGGAGCCGGGCGATTTGTCCGGCGAACATGCCTACCGCCCCCGCGGCGGCGGAAATGACGACGGTTTCACCGGCCTTGGGGCGTCCGCATTCCAGCAGGCCGAAGTAAGCGGTGAGTCCGGGCACGCCGTAAACGCTGAGCAAGTGCGTATGCGGAACGATGTTCGGCTGTTTGAGCGCCTCAGCCGCCGGCAGGGCCGTGAAGGTTTGCCAGCCGGTTTCCGCCAACACGATATCGCCGGCGGCCAGCAGGGGAGAGCGCGACGTGACGACTTCGGCCAGCGTCGTCGCGGCCATGATGTCTCCTGGCTGCAATCCGGAACGATAGGTGACACCCTGCATCCAGGCTCTGCTGGCCGCATCCAAAGGCACGTAAAGCGTGCGCAACAGAACCTCTCCGGGGCCGGGGATCGGCATCGGGGTCTCGCGAGTCTGAAAACAATCGACGGTCAGCTTTCCCTGTGGGAGTTTACCGAGGATGATTTGGCGATTCTGCATAGGGGGCTCCTGTTTAAATCTTGCCGAAGATGTCGATGCCGGTGAGTTGCGCCGACAATTCCCACAGGCGTTGGGCCTGTTCAGGATCGACGGCGTAGCTTTTTACGCCGCTGAAGGAAAGGCCCTCGTCATCGTTGCGCCGGGCGATATCGCAGTCTTCGCAATACAATCCGCCAAGGCCATTGAGTTGAGGCGATGTCGCCGCCCACACCTGGGTTGCCGCTCCCTGTTGCGGCGTTTTCAGCATTTCCGGGTGGGCGGGTTTGCCGTTGGCGTCGATCCAGTCCAATGCGAGCATCTCTTCCTGCGAGAGGTAACGCTGCAGTGGCGTGGGGATCATGCCGGGATGCAGCGTGAAGGCGCGTACACCGGCGGCTCGTCCTCGTTTGTCGAGATGCACGGCGAATAACGCATTAGCGGTTTTCGACTGGCCGTAGGCCCGCCACTTGTCATAGCCGCTGTGAAACTGCACGTCATTCCAGCGTATGGCGCTGGCATGGTGGCCGGAAGAGGAGATGACGACAACGCGGGCGCCGCCCGCCAATGCCGGCCAGAGGTGGTTCACCAGCGCGTAATGCCCCAGGTGGTTGATCGCGAATTGTGCCTCCCAGCCTGGGCCGATGCGGGTTTCAGGACAGGCCATGATGCCGGCGCCGCAGATCACCATATCGAGGTGGACGCCGGTCGCCAGAAGATGTTGCGCGAACTCTCTGATGTTGTTCAGATCGGCCAAATCAAGCTCATAAATGTCGACGTTGCTGATACCGGTGAGGGCCAGACGAGTGCGGGCGATGACGGGATCGCGGGCGGCGACAATCACCTGTGCTCCCGCCTGCGTCAATGCGCGAGTCGTTTCCAACCCCAGGCCGGAATGGCCGCCGGTGACTAGCGCCGTCATGCCGGCCAGTTGACGATCTTTGAGCACGTCGGCGGCGGTGGTGGTGGCGTTGAAGCCAGAGCCGATGGGCGTTTGTTTGTTCATTGGGGATTCCTCGCTGTGGTTGGCTGTGACACAGGGAGTGTAAATCGGCGCTATCCGGCAGATGAATGCAACAAAAACCTAATTTCTGTCGCCATCGTCCTAAAGTCTTCGGCCAGCGCATCGCGCGGGTTATGCTCTTGCAAGATCTTTATGGGGAGAGGGTATGGATCCTTTATCGGAAGTGCTGGCGCCACTGAACAGCCAGAATGCGTTTTTCGGCGGCCTGAAGGCCGGCGGCGACTGGGCCGTTCATTTTCCCGCTCCGCAAGGCGGGAAGTTCAACGCGGTGGTGCGCGGCGGCTGTTGGTTGGCGGCGGAAGGGCTGGCAGAACCGCTGTGGCTGGCGGCCGGCGACTGTTTACTGCTGACTCGCAGCCTGCCGCTGACCGTCGGCAGCGACTTGTCACTGCCGGCGCTCGACGCCGATGCGCTTTATCTGCAGGCGCAAAACGGCGTGGCGCGCTGCGGCGAGGGGGACACGTGCCTGTTTATCGGCGGCCGTTTTAGCTTTGGCGAGGAGGTGGAGCGGCTGTTCGGCAGCCTGCCCGCGTTGATGGTGATCCGCGGGGGCACCGAAGAGGCCGCCGTGTTGCAATGGGCGCTGCAGCGGCTGGCGGACGAGCTGTTAAAGCCTTCGCCGGGTAGCGCGCTGATGACGCATCACCTGGGGCAAATCATGTTGACCCAGGCGCTGCGGATTTACCTGACGGGGGAGGAGGGCGCGGCCTCCGGCTGGCTACCCGCTTTGTTCGATCCGCGCATCGGCGCCGCGATGCAGGCAGTACACGCCGATCCCGCCCGTCGCTGGACGGTGGCGTCATTGGCCGATGCGGCGAGCGTTTCCCGTTCGACGTTGGCGCTGCGCTTCAAGCAGAAGGCGGGAATGGCGCCGCTCGAGTACGTGTCGCGCTGGCGCATGCTGCTGGCGGCGCGGGCGCTGCGTACCGGCGGCGAACAGGTCTCCGCTATCGCGCAGCGTTTGGGGTACGATTCCGACAGCGCGTTCAGCCACGCGTTCAAGCGCGTGATGGCGTGCTCACCGCGCGATTATCGCCGGGCGCAGGCGTAAAAAAAGGCGCCGCATGCGGCGCCTTGGGGATTACTTGGCGATCTTCTTGTACTTGATGCGGTGCGGCTCGAGCGCATCGGCGCCCAGCGTACGCTTCTTGTACTCTTCGTACTCGGTGAAGTTGCCTTCGAAGAATTCCACCTTGCCTTCATCCTGGTAGTCCAGGATGTGGGTGGCGATACGGTCGAGGAACCAACGGTCGTGCGAGATCACCATGGCGCAGCCAGGGAATTCCAGCAGGGCGTTTTCCAGCGCGCGCAGGGTTTCGATATCCAGGTCGTTGGTCGGTTCATCGAGCAGCAGCACGTTGCCGCCAACCTGCAGCAGCTTGGCCAGGTGCAGACGGCCACGCTCACCGCCGGACAGCTCGCCCACGCGTTTGCCCTGATCGACGCCCTTGAAGTTGAAGCGGCCGACATAGGCGCGGCTCGGCATCTCGGTGTTGCCGATGCGCATGATGTCCTGCCCGCCGGAGACTTCTTCCCACACGGTTTTCGAACCGTCCATGCTGTCGCGGAACTGATCGACGGAGGCCAGCTTGACGGTGTCGCCCAGCACGATGCTGCCGGAATCAGGCTGTTCCTGGCCGGACATCATGCGGAACAGCGTGGATTTACCCGCGCCGTTCGGGCCGATGATGCCGACGATTGCCCCTTTCGGCACCGAGAACGACAGGTCGTCGATCAGCAGGCGGTCGCCGTAGGACTTGCGCAGGTTGCTGACTTCGACCACTTTGTCGCCCAGGCGTGCGCCAGGTGGAATGAACAGTTCGTTGGTTTCGTTACGTTTCTGGTATTCGGTGTTGTTCAGCTCTTCGAAGCGGGCCAAACGGGCCTTGCCTTTGGACTGACGGCCTTTGGCGCCCTGACGCACCCACTCCAGCTCTTTCTCGATCGACTTGCGGCGAGCAGCTTCGGCGGACGCTTCCTGCGCCAGACGCGCGTCTTTCTGCTCCAGCCAGGAAGAGTAGTTGCCTTCCCATGGAATGCCCTCGCCGCGGTCCAGTTCGAGGATCCAGCCGGCCACGTTATCCAGGAAGTAACGGTCGTGGGTGATCGCTACCACGGTGCCTTCGAAGTCGTGCAGGAAGCGTTCCAGCCAGGCCACGGACTCGGCGTCCAGGTGGTTGGTCGGTTCGTCCAGCAGCAGCATGTCCGGTTTTTCCAGCAGCAGGCGGCACAGCGCGACGCGGCGGCGTTCACCCCCGGACAGGTGGGCGATTTTGGCGTCCCAGTCCGGCAGGCGCAGCGCGTCGGCGGCGCGTTCCAGTTGGGCGTTGAGGTTGTGACCGTCGTGCGCCTGAATGATCTCTTCCAGGCGGCCCTGTTCGGCGGCCAGCTTGTCGAAGTCTGCACCTTCTTCGGCGTACAGCGCGTACACTTCGTCCAGGCGCTTCAGCGCGCCGACCAATTCCGCCAGCGCTTCTTCCACCGACTCACGCACTGTGTGTTCGAGGTTAAGCTGCGGCTCCTGCGGCAGGTAACCGATCTTGATGCCCGGCTGCGGGCGCGCTTCCCCTTCGATATCGGTATCGATGCCGGCCATGATGCGCAGCAGGGTGGACTTACCGGCGCCGTTCAGGCCCAGTACGCCGATTTTGGCCCCGGGGAAGAAGCTCAGGGAGATGTTTTTCAAAATATGACGCTTCGGCGGTACCACCTTGCCGACGCGGTGCATGGTATAGACGTATTGAGCCACGTTGCTCTAAGCCTCTCTATATCAGTATTTATAGGATGTCTGGCGGCATGAGTGTAGCCCGTTTCGATCTCGGATCCCAGACATCGCTCAGCGATCGCTAAGTATAACCGTTTATGCGCCGATAAAGGCGCATATTGGTGGCTTATGGCGTGACGACGATCGCGACGCGGCGGTTTTCCGCGCGGCCGCTGGAGGTGCGGTTGTCGGCAACGGGATCGCGTTTGCCCATGCCGCGGGTTTCGATATTGGCGCGCGGAATGCCGACGCTGGCCAGCAGATCGGCCACCGCATTGGCGCGGCGCAGGGAGAGCTGGTCGTTATAGCTGTCTTCACCGTAGTTGTCGGTATGACCGTCCAGGCGGAACTTGGTGATGCCGACGCTCAGCAGCGCGCGGCCCATCTTCTGCACCGTCTCGGTGCTTTCCGGGTTCAGCTTGCCGATGTTGTTGCCGAACAGCACTTTATCCGACAGGCCGAACTCCCAGCCGTTATCAGTCAGTTTGAAGCCCTGCGATTGCAGCAGCGCGATCTGCTCGGCCGTCAGGCCCTGCGGTTTGCTCTGGCAGCCGGCGAGCGCCAGCAGGGCGACGAACACCATCGTCAGCAGTGAAAAACGACCTTTAAACAGTTGCTGTATCATAGTCAAAATCCCTAGTTCAAGTGTTATAGCCGGGGCTCTTATTTATGTATAGCCAGCCGCCAGCCTCCGTTATAACGATGCTTTGCCTGATACATCGCATCGTCAGCTTCGTGCAAAAGACCCTGAGGCGTCGACGCGTGATCAGGGTACAGCGCAATACCGATACTCAGAGAGGTAATGACCGCCTCGTCGTTCGGCAAAATGACCGGTTGCGTCATGCAGTCGATGATGTTGTCAGCGATCTGCAGGACATCTTCCGTGCCGTGTACCGGCGCCAGCAGCACGGCGAATTCATCCCCGCCCAGACGCGCGACCAGATCGGTCTCGCGCAGCTGCGCGCGAATGCGCCCGGCAATGGTGGTCAGCACCGCATCGCCTGCGGCGTGGCCGTAACTGTCGTTCACCTCCTTGAAGCGATCGCCGTCGATAAACAGCACCGCCAATTTCGCCGGCGGTTCGATATCGCCCAGCGCCCGGCTCAGCCGCCCTTCGAAGAAGGCGCGGTTCGGCAAGCCGGTCAGGCTGTCGTGCGTCGCCCGGTGAGCCAGCGAGTCGTTCTCCTGCTTCAGATGGGCCTGCCAGGCCTCCAGCTCGTCGAGCAAGCCGTTGAAATCGTTGCTGAGCTCATGCAGCTCGGCGATCGGCGCCGACGGCACCCGCAGGCCGAAGGTGCGATCGCGGCGCACCGCGTGCGCCACGTTGGCGATGTCGTCCAGCGAACTGACGATGCCGACCAGCATACGGCGCGACAACACCAGGGCGCACAGGGTGCTGAGCACCATGCAGGCGATCATGCCGACCAGGCCGCGCAACAGGAAACGCAACAGGCTGCCGCCGTTGCCGCTCAACCAGACCTGGCCGACCTGTTTGCCCCCGTGAGAAATAGGCAGGATGACCGGCTCGGGCAGCGCCCAGTGCGCAACCATCTGCTCAAGACCGTGCAGCGGGCTGTCGGAGGGATGGCGCCAGCTGGCCAGCATCTTGCCTTTATTATCCAGAATGCGCGCCTCCAGGATCTCTTCGTTGGAGGCGATCAGCATCAGCGCCTCACGCGCGGCGACGCCGTCTTCAAACACCACGGCGGCCTCGACGGTATAGCTGATGGAGCGCGCGATCAGGTGCAGGTTGTGGTCGGCATAGGCGCGCAGCGCAAACAGCGCCACCAGCGTCAAAAAGATGCCTGCGGTGCCGACGGCGATCAGCGCCAGCCCAAGATGCACCCGCTGCAGCACTCGGCCCAGCGTCGGGCGCGCATTGCCGGCGCGGTTTCTGTGCAACAGCCTCATAGCGGCGGCGCCTGTTTGCGTGCCAGCTGCAGCACGTTGGGGTGAACGCGCACGCCGCTGCGCGCCAGAGCGTCCAGGTTGACCTTGAAACTGGCCTGATCCCCATCGATCTGCAGGCAAAATGCGCTGCCGGCGGAGCATTCGCTATCGTTCTCGCTGATGCTGAGAATGGAGTTGCCGGAAATGCGCTGCATGAAATTTTGTCTCTGCGCGGCGGTGATGTTCCCTAAGTAGATGACATCGCAGCCGGTACTCAGCGTTGGGCTGTCGAACGGCACACGCTCGGCTTTAATCGGACGCGGCGCGCTCAGCAGGATCGGATCGAACAGCCCTTCGGCATACTGGGTGGGTGCGGTCACGCACAAGCGGATCGGATTGGGTTCACGCGACCAGCGGGCGTAGCTGATGATGCCTACCACCACGGTCGTCACGGCATGCGTGCGTTTTTGATAGGGATCATCGGCGGCGCGCGCAGGCCCGGACAACGTCAGCAGCACCAACAACACGATCAGCAGCAGGCGACCGATATTCAGACGTGCGCCAAGGAAGCCCGGCACGGGGCTTTTTGCGCAACGCATCGCTATCGCGGTCTTATTCGCCATCTTCACCCGCCATTCCGGCCTGATCCACCGCCCGCAGGCCGTGGCCTGACAAGGAAAAGTTCGGCCCGCTTGAAGGGACAATCGTTTTGCTGAAAGCTGTCAGTCGCACTGCCCAATGAACACTATCTCACCCATAATTGGCGCGGATTGTATTATAAGATGTCTTCGTTGGGCGCTTTATGTGCTGTTTTCTCGGAATTATCCTACTTATTTTTGATAGTATAAAAATGCCTACCCGGGTTTGCCACCGCTTTTCTGCAAAGTTGGCGCGTTTGGCCAGCTGTCAGGCGATTTGCGCAACGGCGGCGTCATCTCGAAAATGCAATAATGTCATAGCTAATAATTAAAAATTATTTTACTTCTCTTATATCTCTTATAAATGCCGGGGCGGCTAATAAAAATCCGGTGACTGGAAATATCCCGTCGGCCTGATTTGTCAGCCAAAGTAAACGTTTTTTACCTGGCTCCCGTCATGGCGATACACTTCTTCTTCTACAGTATTGAATGGATGAGCGATTGCGCTGTCTATGGTAGATATCTGCGTCCGGGCCGTGCGCCCGGCTTTATTTTGTCCCGCTGTGCCGTGGCGCGGCGGTCACCGGGGAGCTGGGCGGCTCCTGCGGTCCAACCAGTGAGGAAAGAGCGAGGATGGTCAAGGTGGACAAGCGACGGCTGTTGGCAATGGGCCTGTGCCTGACGGCGTTTTCAGGCGCGGCGCTGGCGGATTCTCTGGATGCGCAACGTCAGCGCTACCAGCAGATCAAACAGGCATGGGACGGCAATCAGATGGGCGTGGTGGCGCAACTGATGCCGACGCTGCGCGATTATCCGCTTTATCCTTACCTGGAATACCGCGAGCTGACACAGGATCTGAGCCAGGCGGGGTTCTCCGAGGTGAACGACTTTATCAAACGCAACCCGACGCTGCCGCCGGCGAAATCACTGGCCCCGCGCTTCGTCAATGAGCTGGCGCGGCGCGAAGACTGGCGCACCCTGTTGGCCTTCAGCCCGCAGCCGCCCAAAGCGGTGGCGGCGCGCTGCAATTATTACTACGCCAAGTGGGCCACCGGCGATCAGCAGGCGGCCTGGAGCGGCGCCGACGAACTGTGGCTGAACGGCAAAACGCTGCCGGGCGCCTGCGATCGGCTGTTCAGCGTCTGGCGCGGCGCAGGCAAGCAGACGCCGCTGGATATTCTGGCGCGCATGAAGCTGGCGTTGAAGGAGGGCAACAGTTCGCTGGTCAGCAACCTCTACAGCCAGCTGCCGGCCGACTACCAGACCATGGGCAACGCCCTGGTGCGCTTGCAAAACGATCCGACCACCGTGGAAGCCTTCGCCCGCAGCGTGGGGCCGACCGACTTTACCCGCGCCGCCACCGGCATCGCCTTTGAACGCCTGGCGCGGCAGGATGTGGAAAACGCGCGGGCGATGATCCCGACGCTCGCGCGGCTGCAGAAAATGAGCGACGACGAGCGGCTGGGGCTGGAAGAGGCGGTGGCCTGGCGCCTGATGGGCAGCGATGCCACCTATGAACAGGCGCAGTGGCGCGATCGGGTGATTCTGCGCAGCCGTTCGCCTTCGCTGCTGGAGCGCCGGGTGCGCATGGCGCTGGGCAACGGCGATCGGCAGGGCGTGGCGACCTGGCTGGCCCGCCTGCCGGAAGCGTCGCGCAACAAGGATGAGTGGCGCTACTGGCGCGCCAGTCAGTTGATGGACGAAGGCAAACGCGCCGAAGGCGAGGAGATATTGCGTAACCTGATGACCGAACGCGGCTTCTATCCGATGGCGGCGGCGCAGAAGCTGAACGCCACTTATCCGGTGATGGTGGCGGTGGCGGCCAAGCCGCGCGCGTCGCTGGTCGACGGGCCGGAGGTCGCCCGGGTGCGCGAGCTGATGTACTGGAACATGGACAACCTGGCTCGCAGCGAGTGGGGCTCCTACGTCGCCAGCCGCAGCCGACCGGAACAAGAGGCGCTGGCGCGCTACGCCTTTGAGCAAAAATGGGCCGATCTGAGCGTGCAGGCGACCATCGTCGGCAAGCTGTGGGATCATCTGGAGGAGCGCTTCCCGGTCGCCTGGCCGCAGGAGTTCCGCCGCGCCACCGATGACAAGGGGATCACCACCAGCTACGCGATGGCGATAGCGCGTCAGGAGAGCGCCTGGAATCCGAAGGCGCAGTCGCCGGTTGGCGCTTCCGGCCTGATGCAGGTGATGCCGCGCACCGCGCAGCATACGGTGCAGATGTTCAATATTCCCGGCTACGTCGGCCCGAGCCAGCTGTTCGATCCGCAGACCAACATTACCATCGGCACCAGCTATCTGGAGTCGGTCTATCAGCAGTTCGGCCGCAACCGGATCCTGTCGAGCGCCGCCTATAACGCCGGCCCGTCACGGGTGAACACCTGGCTGGGCAACAGCGCGGGGCGTATCGATCCGGTGGCGTTCATCGAAAGCATTCCGTTCTCGGAAACCCGCGGCTACGTCAAGAATGTGCTGGCCTACGATGCGTTTTACCGTTATCTGACGCACCGGCCGGCCAAGGTGTTGACCGACGCCGAGTGGCAGAGACGTTATTGATTTTGACGGCCCTATGGTATGCTGCTGTACTAGTTAAATAGTATGGTGGCTGCCATGACGCAATTATCGTTAAACGACCCCGCTCTTTCAGAACAAGGCAATGAGGATTGGCTGCGCTTCGTCGCGCTGCTGCAGAATTCGTTTGCGCAAGAGCTGCATCAACCGCTGCTGCAGCTGATGCTGACGCCGGACGAACGCACCGCGCTGGGCACCCGGGTGCGGATCATTCAGGAACTGATGCGCGGCGAGATGAGCCAGCGCGAGCTGAAAAATGAACTGGGCGCGGGGATCGCCACCATCACCCGCGGCTCGAACAGCCTGAAAGCGGCTTCACCCGAGCTGAAACAGTGGCTTGAGCAGCAGCTGTTGCACGACGCGCCCTAGCGGGCTCGGTGCTATTGCTGATAGATGGCGTTGTGAAACGGCACCAGCGCCAGCAGCAGCGCCTGGTGGTAAACGCTGGTGCGGCTCAGCCGGCCGTCGGTGAAGACGCCGATGGCGCCGCCCTGGCGCTTCACCTCGGCATTGCCGGTGATCGCCGCCATTTCGCTGCCCAATTCGCGACCGGCGCGAATACCTTGTAAGATGACTTCCGGCAGCATCAGGCTCGCCGAGCGGGATTCGCCGCGGATGTGCGGGTTCTCGATGGTCATCCAGGCGAAGGTCATATTCTCTTCAATCCCGGCTTCCACGCCGACCCAAAAATCGGCCTCGGGCCTGACCTGGCGCGCTTCCATGACGCGTTGACGCGAGCCGGTGCGGGTTTCGTGGTTGCCTATCGGCTGCAGCGAGACGCCGCTGGCGACGTCAACGGATTCAATGCGGTATTGGTTCGCGCCAAAGACGTCATCGAAGGCCAGTTGAATAGCCTTGATCTTTGCCGGGTTGGTAGTTGCAGCGACAACATGGTACATAACGGGTTTGATATCCTTCTGGCCGATACGCCGGGCAGCGGCAAAAGCGCCGCCGGGCCGGGGATAAACGCAAATTTCACGCAGTATAACGGAAAACAAAAATGTTACAGGTATACCTCGTTCGCCATGGCGAAACGGAATGGAACGCGGCTCGCCGCATCCAGGGTCAGTCCGACAGCCCGTTAACCGCCATGGGTGAACACCAGGCCCGTCTGGTCGCCAGGCGCGTCAGCAAGGAAGGCATTACGCACATCATTACCAGCGATCTGGGGCGCACGCGCCGCACCGCGCAGATCATCGCCGAAGCCTGTGGCTGCGAAGTGATTGGCGATCCGCGTTTGCGTGAGCTGCACATGGGGGTTCTGGAAGAACGCCTGATCGACAGTTTGACGCCGCAGGAAGAGCAGTGGCGCAAACAGATGGTCGATGGTACTCCTGACGGCCGTATCCCTCAAGGCGAATCCATGGAGGAACTGGGCGAGCGCATGCGCGCCGCGCTGGAGAGCTGCCTGATGCTGCCGGAAGGCAGCAAACCGCTGCTCGTCAGCCATGGCATCGCGTTGGGGTGTTTGATCAGTACGGTGCTGGGGTTGCCGGCCTATGCGGAACGCCGTTTGCGCTTGCGCAACTGTTCACTGTCGCGCGTCGATCACCAGCAGAGCCCGTGGCTGGCTTCCGGCTGGATCGTGGAGACGGCGGGCGATGTCACGCATCTGGACATGCCCGCGTTGGACGAACTGCAGCGTTAACGCCGAATCGGGATCAGGTAATCGCACTTGATCTCGATAGGTGCCTGATGCGGACGGCGCTCGCCTTTCGGGTAGAAGCGTTCGATGTCGTGCCCTTTGCGGCGTGTCAGCTGGAGCGCCGGCAGGCAGGTGCCGTAGACCGTCAGAATAAAGTCTTGCAGGCCCTCAGTGGGCCCTTCGTAGCTGAACATCGCAAACTCACCGCCCGGCAACACCAGCGGCTGGCCTTCCTGCGCCTTGTCAGGCACCTGATCCGGCTCCAGCGCCGTGGTGTACAGCACTTCCTGTTCGTCGTCCTTCTCCTGGCTCGGCCGCGAGTGGTGCAGCCCGTACAGCACCGGCGGCAGGGTTTCGACGTCACCGAGGAACTGGCGCCAGAACTGCGAGCGCAGCTCGGTGCGCACGGTGGTGATCTGTTCCAGCGTACAGGAGTAGCTTTGGGTCAGGCCGACCAGGCGCTTGTCCGGCAGCGAGACGAATTCCGGCTGCGGCAGGGTGAAAGCCCCCAGACGGATCGGCGGGCAGATGCCGAATGCGTTCCAGTCCTCGGCGCGGCGGTACAGCGCCGGCGTTTGCGCAAACTGTTTTTTGAAGGCGCGGGTGAAGGTCTGCTGCGAGTCGAAGCGATACTGCAGGGCGATATCCAAAATCGGCCGGCTGGTCAAACGCAGCGCGACGGCGGCTTTGGACAGCCTCCTTGCCCGGATGTAAGCACCGATGGCGTTACCGGTAATATCTTTGAACATCCGTTGCAGGTGCCATTTGGAGTAGCCGGCCTTGGCCGCCACGTTATCCAGCGACAAGGGTTGGTCCAAATGGCTTTCCAGCCAGCTAAGCAGATCACGAATGATACCGGCTTGATCCATAGATCTTCCTCGTAAAGCTTGGGGGTAGGAACCCGAACTGTTGATTCGTCACGCTGGTGCTGCGCTATCAGACCGATCCATGAGCCATTATGCGTTGCACTCTTTGCCTCTGCTGCGCTTGCCGCGCCAGAGTTGGATTGGGGTACACCGTAGTGGGCGCAAAGAAATAACGACGCCGCATCATAGCAATTTTTTTACTCCGCGACTCTCAAAGATTTTTGTCACGCTCTGTGCTAAAACGGACGGTGCGGACCCGTAACAAACCGATTCCGTGAGCTTAGACATAAATAATGGCGATCGCCGAACCTATTTTTGCGGCAAGGTTATATCGGAGTTAAGTAAATGAAAAAAGGCTGGATATTTTTATTCGGTTTGGTTTGCGCAACCGTTGGCAGCGCGCAGGCGGAGCAGGTGGGCTCCGTTGATACCGTGTTTAAATTGTTGGGGCCGGACCACAAAATCGTGGTGGAAGCGTTCGACGATCCGGATGTTAAAAATGTAACTTGTTATATCAGCCGCGCCAAAACCGGCGGCATCAAAGGCGGCCTGGGGCTGGCGGAAGACACCGCCGACGCGGCCATTTCCTGCCAGCAGGTGGGGCCTATCGAGCTGAGCGACAAGATCAAAAACGGCAAGTCGGAAGGTGAGGTGGTATTCCAGAAACGCACCTCGCTGGTGTTCAAGAAGCTGCAGGTGGTGCGCTTCTACGACGCCAAGCGCAATTCGCTGATTTACCTGAGCTACTCCGACAAGGTGATCGACGGTTCGCCGAAGAACGCGCTGAGCGCGGTGCCGATCATGCCGTGGGCCGAGACGAAATAAAAAAACGGGGTTCAGCATGCTGAACCCCGTTTTCATGACGGCAGGCCGGAATTACTCTTCCAGATCGCCGCAGAAGCGGTAGCCTTCGCCGTGAATGGTGGCGATGATTTCCGGCGTGTCCGGCGTCGATTCGAAGTGTTTGCGAATGCGACGGATGGTGACGTCCACGGTGCGGTCATGCGGCTTCAGCTCGCGGCCGGTCATTTTCTTCAGCAGTTCGCCGCGGGACTGGATCTTGCCCGGGTTTTCGCAGAAGTGCAGCATGGCGCGGAATTCGCTGCGCGGCAGCTTGTACTGTTCGCCGGCCGGGCTGATCAGCGAGCGGCTGTTGATGTCCAGCTCCCAACCGTTGAACTTGTAGCTCTCGACCAGGCGGCGCTCTTCGCCGAGGCTGCCCAGGTTCATGGTGCGCGACAGCAGGTTGCGCGCGCGGATGGTCAGCTCACGCGGGTTGAACGGCTTGGTGATGTAATCGTCGGCGCCGATTTCCAGGCCGAGGATTTTGTCCACTTCGTTATCGCGACCGGTCAGGAACATCAAGGCGACGCTGGCCTGTTCACGCAGTTCGCGCGCCAACAGCAGGCCGTTTTTGCCTGGCAGGTTGATGTCCATGATGACCAGATTGATATCATTTTCAGACAGGATATTGTGCATCTCTGCACCATCATTGGCTTCATGAACAATGTAGCCTTCCGCCTCGAAAATGCTCTTCAGGGTGTTACGAGTGACTAACTCGTCTTCGACAATCAGAATGTGCGGGGTCTGCATATTTGCTACCTAAAATTGCCAACAAAATAGAAAATAGGAAGTACAGAAGTCTTTGTTTTCTTAGAGGAGGGCAGAGATAGCGCCACGTTCCCTCTCAGCAAATGACTAAAGTACGTAAACTCGTTCTTGATGCACTTTCCATCTCATGTCAACAAGATCGCTAGCCTGGTGGGGATGCTGTTCCCTACAACCCCTGGGGTGCCAAATTGGCGCATATCCTAACCCCATTAACAGCAATATAACAGCGCGTGCCGAATTCATCACCCAACAAAACTACGCTTTGTTGACATATATCAAATTCAATTGTAGCACGTTAACAGATTTGTGAAAAACACTTACAGAAATGCCAGTTTAAGTCACAGAACCTCAAATTCTGTGAACGATTCAGCATTATCCGGCCCGATAGGATACAATTATTCGCTTATTGATCATCGCCTTGTTTTAACTTATTGATAAATAAATGCAGTAAAACATAAGCACGAATAATGACTATTACGACGGGTTTATTAGCTCAACGAGCCGTTTAATCTTGTTTGTTGCTATTAACGCGTTTATTGTTACGCAATTGTAAATATAAGCGGGCGCTGCGCCATCGTCAAAAGCGCAGGCCTGCCTTCGGTGGAAGAGTGATGCAGCTTCATATTGTTTTAGTGGCTCCGGCGCGGCCGGAAAATGTCGGCGCGGCGGCGCGCGCGATGAAAACCATGGGCTTCACGTCGTTGCGCATCGTCGACAGCGAGGCGCACCTGCAGCCGGCGGCGCGCTGGGTGGCGCACGGAGCCGGCGAGATCCTCGACGGCGTGCAAACGTTCGCCACGCTGGAACTGGCGCTGGCGGACGTGGATTTCACCGTCGCCACCACCGCCCGCAGCCGCGCGCGTTTTCACTATTACTGCACGCCGCCCGAGCTGCTGGAACAGCTGAGCGAGCGCAAGCAGTGGGTCGGCCAGGCCGCGCTGGTGTTCGGCCGCGAAGATTCCGGCCTGACCAACGAAGAGCTGGCGCTGGCGGATTTGCTGACCGGCGTGCCGATGCAGGCGGACTATCCGTCGCTTAACCTGGGCCAGGCGGTGATGGTTTACTGCTACCAGCTGGCGAGCCTGATGGGCGTCAGCACGCCGCAGGAAACGGCGGCGTCGGAAGGGCAGCTCAAGGCGCTGCGCCACCGCGCCGATGCCTTGTTGAACGCATTGGATGTCGGCGATGATCAAAAATTGCGCGACTGGCTGCACCAGCGGCTCGGCGCGCTGCAACAGCGCGATACGGCGATGTTGCATACGCTGCTGCACGACATCGAAAAAAAACTCGCCAAGTGATAGCGGCTCCATCAGACGGTTACCCAGCGTGATCCACTGGTAAATCGGCTTTAAGTTGTTTTTTTGTTCTGTCGTTTTGCTTTTCACCTGTTGCATCGCGCATTACCGCCGCTGAACGGAAAATAAGCAAAAAAAAGAAATCGTTTGACTTGGGATAGCGATTGCTTTAACCAATAGAGGGGACAGAGTATTTCATGAGACAGACAGACAACATGCGCAACATCAGCCTGAAAACCACAATTATTACCACCACCGATACCACAGGTAACGGGGCGGGCTGACGCGCACAGGAAACACAGAAAAAAGCCCGCACCTAATCAGTGCGGGCTTTTTTTTCGGCTTAAATTCGGAGAGATCACACATGCGAGTGCTGAAATTTGGCGGAACCTCGGTGGCGAATGCAGAACGTTTTCTGCGCGTTGCCGACATCATGGAGAGTAATGCGTGTCAGGGACAGGTAGCCACGGTCTTGTCCGCCCCTGCAAAGATCACCAACCATCTGGTGGCGATGATCGACAAAACGGTGGCGGGCCAGGACATTCTGCCGAATATCAGCGACGCCGAGCGGATCTTTGCCGATCTGCTGAGCGGCCTGGCGCAGGCGCTGCCGGGCTTTGAATACGATCGCTTGAAAGGCGTGGTCGATCAGGAGTTCGCGCAGCTCAAACAGGTGCTGCACGGCGTTTCGCTGCTGGGGCAGTGCCCGGATAGCGTAAACGCGGCGATCATCTGCCGCGGCGAAAAGCTCTCCATCGCCATCATGGAAGGGGTGTTCCGCGCCAAAGGCTACCCGGTCACGGTGATCAATCCGGTGGAGAAACTGCTGGCGCAGGGCCACTACCTGGAGTCCACCGTGGACATCGCCGAGTCCACGCTGCGCATCGCCGCGGCGGCGATCCCGGCTGACCACATCGTGCTGATGGCCGGTTTCACCGCCGGTAACGACAAGGGTGAACTGGTGGTGCTGGGCCGCAACGGCTCCGACTATTCCGCCGCGGTGCTGGCCGCCTGCCTGCGCGCCGACTGTTGCGAAATCTGGACCGACGTCGACGGCGTGTATACCTGCGATCCGCGCACCGTACCGGACGCCAGGCTGCTGAAATCGATGTCGTACCAGGAGGCGATGGAGCTCTCCTACTTCGGCGCCAAAGTGCTGCACCCTCGTACCATCACGCCGATTGCCCAATTCCAAATCCCTTGCCTGATTAAAAACACCTCCAACCCGCAGGCCCCCGGCACGCTGATCGGCAAAGACAGCACCGATGACGCGATGCCGGTGAAAGGCATCACCAACCTGAACAACATGGCGATGATCAACGTTTCCGGCCCGGGCATGAAAGGCATGGTCGGCATGGCCGCGCGGGTGTTCGCCGTGATGTCGCGCGCCGGCATTTCGGTGGTGCTGATCACCCAATCCTCTTCCGAATACAGCATCAGCTTCTGTGTGCCGCAGGGCGAACTGCTGCGCGCGCGCCGCGCGCTGGAGGAGGAGTTCTATCTGGAGTTGAAAGACGGCGTGCTGGATCCGCTGGACGTGATGGAACGCCTGGCGATCATCTCGGTAGTCGGCGACGGCATGCGCACCCTGCGCGGCATCTCCGCGCGCTTCTTCTCCGCGCTGGCGCGTGCCAACATCAATATCGTCGCCATCGCCCAGGGCTCTTCCGAGCGTTCAATCTCGGTGGTGGTCAGCAATGAATCCGCCACCACCGGCGTGCGCGTCAGTCACCAGATGCTGTTCAACACCGATCAGGTTATCGAAGTGTTCGTCATCGGCGTCGGCGGCGTCGGCGGAGCGCTGATCGAACAGATTTACCGCCAGCAGCCGTGGCTGAAGCAAAAGCATATCGACCTGCGGGTGTGCGGCATCGCCAACTCGCGCGTGATGCTGACCAACGTACACGGCATCGCGCTGGACAGCTGGCGCGACGAGCTGGCCGGCGCGCAGGAGCCGTTCAATCTCGGCCGCCTGATCCGGCTGGTGAAGGAGTATCACCTGCTGAACCCGGTGATCGTCGACTGCACTTCCAGCCAGGCGGTGGCCGATCAGTATGTGGACTTCCTGGCGGACGGTTTCCACGTGGTGACGCCGAACAAAAAGGCCAACACCTCGTCGATGAACTATTATCAGCAACTGCGCGCGGCGGCCGCCGGTTCGCACCGCAAGTTCCTCTACGACACCAACGTCGGCGCCGGTTTGCCGGTGATTGAGAACCTGCAAAACCTGCTGAACGCCGGCGATGAGCTAGTGCGCTTCTCCGGCATCCTGTCCGGCTCGCTGTCCTTTATCTTCGGCAAGCTGGATGAAGGGCTGTCGCTGTCGGCGGCGACCCTGCAGGCCCGGGCCAACGGCTACACCGAGCCGGATCCGCGCGACGATCTGTCCGGTATGGACGTGGCGCGCAAGCTGCTGATCCTGGCGCGCGAGGCCGGTTACAAGCTGGAGCTGAGCGATATCGAGGTCGAGTCGGTGCTGCCGCCGTCCTTCGACGCGTCGGGCGACGTGGATCAGTTCCTGGCGCGCCTGCCGGAGCTGGATAAAGAGTTCGCGCGCAACGTGGCCAACGCCGCCGAGCAAGGCAAGGTGCTGCGCTATGTCGGCCTGATCGACGAAGGCCGCTGCAAGGTGCGCATCGAGGCGGTGGACGGCAACGATCCGTTGTATAAAGTGAAGAATGGTGAGAACGCGCTGGCCTTCTACAGCCGCTACTATCAGCCGCTGCCGCTGGTGCTGCGCGGCTACGGCGCCGGTAACGATGTGACCGCAGCGGGCGTGTTCGCCGATCTGCTGCGCACACTGTCATGGAAGTTGGGAGTTTAATATGGTTAAGGTGTATGCACCGGCCTCGATCGGTAACGTCAGCGTCGGTTTCGATGTGCTGGGCGCGGCGGTTTCGCCGATCGACGGCACGCTGCTGGGCGACTGCGTCAGCGTAGAAGCCGCCGAGACGTTCAGTTTGCAGAATGCCGGGCGCTTCGTCAGCAAGCTGCCGGCCGAGCCGAAAGAGAACATCGTTTATCAATGCTGGGAGCGCTTCTGCCAGGAGATCGGCCGCGAAGTGCCGGTGGCGATGCGGTTGGAAAAGAACATGCCGATCGGATCGGGGCTGGGCTCCAGCGCCTGTTCGGTGGTGGCCGGGCTGATGGCGATGAACGAATTCTGCGATCGGCCGCTGGATGAGACGACGCTGCTCGGCCTGATGGGCGAGCTGGAAGGCCGCATTTCCGGCAGCGTGCATTACGACAACGTGGCGCCTTGCTACCTTGGCGGCCTGCAGCTGATGCTGGAAGAAGAAGGCATCATCAGCCAGGAGGTGCCGTGCTTCGACGATTGGCTGTGGGTCATGGCCTATCCGGGCATCAAGGTCTCCACCGCCGAAGCGCGCGCCATTTTACCCGCGCAATACCGTCGCCAGGATTGCATCAGCCACGGTCGCTATCTGGCCGGCTTTATCCATGCCTGCCACACCCGTCAGCCGCAGCTGGCCGCCAAATTGATGCAGGACGTGATAGCCGAACCGTACCGCACCCGGCTGCTGCCGGGCTTCGCGGAAGCGCGCAAGGCGGCGCAGGAGATCGGCGCGCTGGCCTGCGGCATCTCCGGTTCCGGCCCGACGCTGTTCGCCGTCTGCAACGACGGCGCCACCGCGCAGCGCATGGCCGCCTGGCTGCAACAACACTATCTGCAAAACGACGAAGGTTTTGTTCATATTTGCCGTCTGGATACCGCAGGCGCTCGACTACTGGGATAACGCATGAAACTGTACAACCTTAAGGATCACAACGAGCAGGTCAGCTTCGCGCAGGCGATCAAACAAGGCCTGGGCAAGCAGCAGGGGCTGTTCTTCCCGCTGGAGCTGCCGGAGTTCGAACTGACCGAGATAGACCAGCTGCTGGAGCAGGACTTTGTCACCCGCAGCAGCCGCATTCTGTCGGCCTTTATCGGCGAAGAGGTACCGGAAGCGGCGCTGAAGAAACGCGTGCAGGCCGCTTTTGAGTTCCCGGCGCCGGTGGCGAAAGTGACCGAAGACGTCTCCTGCCTGGAGCTGTTCCACGGCCCGACGCTGGCGTTCAAAGACTTCGGCGGCCGCTTTATGGCGCAGATGCTGGCGGAAGTGGCCGGCGATCAGCCGGTGACCATTTTGACCGCCACCTCCGGCGACACCGGCGCTGCCGTGGCGCACGCCTTCTACGGCCTGAAAAACGTCCGGGTGGTGATCCTCTATCCGCAGGGCAAAATCAGTCCGCTGCAGGAGAAGCTGTTCTGTACTCTGGGCGGCAACATTCACACCGTAGCGATCGACGGCGACTTCGATGCTTGCCAGGCGCTGGTGAAGCAGGCGTTCGACGATCGGGAATTGAAGGACGCGCTGCACCTGAACTCGGCCAACTCGATCAACATCAGCCGCTTGCTGGCGCAGATCTGCTACTACTTCGAAGCGGTGGCGCAGCTGCCGCAGGAAGCGCGCAATCAGCTGGTGATTTCGGTGCCGAGCGGCAACTTCGGCGATCTGACCGCCGGGCTGCTGGCCAAGTCGCTGGGCCTGCCGGTGAAGCGCTTTATTGCCGCCACCAACGCCAACGACACCGTGCCGCGCTTCCTGACCAGTGGCCAGTGGCAGCCGCACGCCACGGTCGCGACGCTGTCCAACGCCATGGACGTCAGCCAGCCGAACAACTGGCCGCGCGTGGAAGAGCTGTTCCGTCGTAAGGTCTGGCAGCTGAAAGAGCTGG
The DNA here is from genome assembly GCF_057808395.1 of Serratia sp. TSO36. Taxonomy (NCBI): domain Bacteria; kingdom Pseudomonadati; phylum Pseudomonadota; class Gammaproteobacteria; order Enterobacterales; family Yersiniaceae; genus Serratia; species Serratia sp. TSO36. The sequence goes on from NZ_JBJZOU010000006.1 coordinate 150,399, forward strand.
GCCACGCGGCGGTCAGCGATGAGACCACCAAGGAAACGATGCGTGAACTGGCCGAGCTGGGTTATATCTCCGAACCGCACGCGGCCATTGCCTATCGCGCGCTGCGCGATCGGCTGCAGGAAGGGGAGTTCGGCCTGTTCCTCGGCACCGCGCATCCGGCCAAGTTTAAAGAGAGCGTGGAAGCGATCCTCGGCCAGGAGCTGCCGTTGCCGAAAGCGCTGGCGCTGCGGGCCGATCTGCCGCTGCTGTCGCACACGCTGCCGGCCGGCTTTGCCGAGCTGCGCAAGTTCCTGATGGCGCTGCCGGCCTGAGGTTCGGCAGGCTAGAATGCGAAAAGCCGTCTTGCGACGGCTTTTTTTATGCCTGCTCCGGGCGTTTGAACACCAGTTCATTGCCCTGCGAGGCGGCTTCGTCGAAGGCGTAGCCTTCCAGGTTGAAGTCCACCAGCTGCTCGCTGCGCGTCAGGCGGTTCTTGATGATAAAGCGGCTCATCAACCCGCGCGCTTTCTTGGCGTAGAAGCTGATGACCTTGTACTTGCCGTTCTTCTCGTCGAGGAACACCGGTTTGATCAGCGCGCCGTGCAGTTTGGCCGGCTTCACCGCCTTGAAATACTCGTCGGACGCCAGGTTGACCACCACGTCGTCGCCCTGCTGCTCCAGCGCTTCGTTGAGTTTTTGGGTGATTTTATCGCCCCAGAAGCTGTACAGGTCTTTGCCTTTCGGGTTTTCAAGCCTGATGCCCATCTCCAGCCGGTACGGCATCATCAGATCGAGCGGGCGCAGCACGCCATACAGGCCGGACAGCATGCGCAGATGCTGCTGGGCGAAGTCGAAATCGGCTTCGCTGAAATCCTGCGCCTGCAGGCCGGTGTAAACGTCGCCCTTGAACGCCAGCAGCGCCTGACGGGCGTTGTCCGGGGTAAATTTCGGCTGCCACTCGCTAAAGCGCGCGGCGTTCAGCCCGGCCAGCTTGTCGCTGATGCTCATCAGGCTGGCGATTTGCGCCGGCGTCAGCTCGCGGCAAATTTTGATCAGCTGTTTCGACTTGTCCAGCATTTCGGGCTGCGTGAAGCGTTCTGTTGCCAGCGGGCTGTCGTAATCGAGAGTTTTTGCAGGGGAAATAATAACGAGCATGGCCAGATCCTGTTTATCCAAGTGCGGATACTGTAGCAAAAAGCGCGGGAAAAAGGGGCAATCGGTCCAATAGGCAGGGGCGCGCATCGCACGCGCCCCGGAAAACTCAGCGCGGCGGCTTTTGGTCGTCCCACACGCCCGGCTCCAGCTGCGACTTCAGCTCCGGATAACGGTTGGCGTCAAAGGTCGGCAGCTTGCCCAGACGGCGTTGGCGATGGTAGTCGTCGGCCAGCTTAAGCGCCACCCGCGACAGCAACAGGATGGCCGTCAGGTTGGTGATGGCCATCAGCGCCATGGAGGTATCCGCCATTTTCCACACCAGCGGCAGCTCCGCCAGCGCGCCGAACATCACCATGCCCAACGCCACGCAGCGGAAAATCAGCAGGCCGCCCGGATGGTTGTGCTCGAGGAACACCAGGTTGCTCTCGGCATAGGCATAGTTGGCGATGATCGAGGTGAAGGCGAAGAAGAAAATGGCGATGGCGACGAACGGCGCCCCCCAGCTGCCGACGGCGGTCGACAGCGCGCGCTGGGTCAGATCGATGCCGCTGATGCTGTCGGTCGGCTGATCGAGAATGCCGGAGGAGAGGATGATCGCCGCGGTGGCGCTGCAGATGACGATGGTATCGATAAACACCCCGAGCATTTGCACATAGCCCTGTGAGGCCGGATGCGGCGGATAAGGTGAAGCGGACGCCGCCGCGTTGGGCGCCGAGCCCATGCCGGCTTCGTTGGAGAACAGGCCGCGCTGCACGCCCTGGGTCATCGCCTGGGAGATGCCGTAACCGACGGCGCCGGCCGCGGCTTCCTGCAGGCCGAAGGCGCTTTTGAAGATCAGCGTCAGGATCGCCGGCATGTGTTCGATGTTATGGCCAATCACCCAGAGGGCCAGCAACAGGTAGGCGCCGGCCATCAGCGGCACCACCAGCTCGGCCACTTTGGCGATGGAGCGGATGCCGCCGAAGATCACCACGCCGCTCAGCAGCACCAGGCCGATGCCGACGTGCAGCGGCTGCAAATGGAAGGCGACGGCGGAGGCCTGCGCGATGGAGTTGGCTTGCACGGCGTTGAACACCAGGCCGAACGCGATGATCAGGAAGATCGAGAACAGCACGCCCATCCAGCGCATGCCGAGGCCCTTTTCCATGTAGTAGGCCGGGCCGCCGCGGTAGTTGCCGTTATCGTCTTTGGTTTTGTAGAGCTGCGCCAGCGAGCTTTCCACAAAGGAGGTGGCCATGCCGATAAACGCCACCACCCACATCCAGAAGATGGCGCCGGGGCCGCCGGCGGTCAGGGCGATGGCGACGCCGGTCAGGTTGCCGGTGCCGACGCGCGCCGCCAGCGTGGTGCACAGCGCCTGGAAAGAGGAGATGCCGGCGCTGTCGCTTTTATTGCTGTTTTTCAACACCGAGAACATGTGGCTGAAGTGGCGGAGCTGGATAAAGCGGGTGCGCAACGTGAAGTAGATGCCGGTGCCGAGCAGCAGATAAATCAGCACCGACCCCCACAAAATGTTGTTTATAAAATTCATCAGGTCCGTCAAGGGATCCCTCCTTTTATCGAAATTTAATGCGCACCTTGCAGCATCCACCGCAGGTGAAAAACATTGGCCTATTTTTTACAAGAGCTTAGCTGGAATCTGTCCGGCGTCAGTCGATTAAGATTTTTCGCAGATTAGCGGACGAATTGCATCAATTTTTTCGAATTTAACATAATTTATTCGGACAATAGCACGTTATTGCCTTTCCATACGCTCGGTAATGGCGAAAGATATCGGCGTAAACGGTTGCTCGCCCAAGGATAAAACAGATGCCTGCGCGCCGCGGTTTTCCAGCCTTGCACCGGGCTTGGCGCATGTTATTATCAGGGCAGGGCATGGTTGAACAATGCCAAAAGTTCATGCACAAACGATGAGATAATGCCAACATGACCGACAAATTAACTTCCCTGCGCCAGCTGACCACGGTGGTTGCAGATACGGGTGATATCGCGGCAATGAAGCTGTATCAACCGCAGGACGCCACAACCAACCCTTCGCTGATCCTCAATGCAGCCCAAATTCCTGAATACCGTAAACTGATTGACGAAGCCATCGCCTGGGCGCGCGGCCAGAGCAGCGATCGCGAGCAGCAGATCGCCGACGCCGCCGACAAGCTGGCGGTCAACATCGGTCTGGAAATCCTCAAACTGGTTCCGGGCCGCATCTCCACCGAAGTGGATGCACGTCTGTCTTACGACACCGATGCCAGCGTGGCCAAGGCCAAGCGCCTGATCAAGCTGTACAACGAAGCCGGCATTAGCAACGATCGCATTCTGATCAAACTGGCCTCGACCTGGCAGGGTATCCGCGCGGCGGAGCAGCTGGAGAAAGAAGGCATCAACTGTAACCTGACGCTGCTGTTCTCCTTCGCTCAGGCTCGCGCCTGTGCCGAAGCCGGCGTTTACCTGATCTCGCCGTTCGTCGGCCGTATCCTCGACTGGTACAAAGCCAACGGCGACAAGAAAGAGTTCGCCCCGCATGAAGATCCGGGCGTGATCTCCGTGACCGAGATTTACCAGTACTACAAACAGCACGGTTACAACACCGTGGTGATGGGCGCCAGCTTCCGTAACGTCGGCGAAATCATCGAACTGGCCGGCTGCGACCGTCTGACCATCGCCCCTGCGCTGCTGAAAGAGCTGGCGGAGAGCGAAGGCGCGCTGGAGCGCAAACTGTCTTACACCGGTGAAGTGAAGGCGCGTCCTGCCGCACTGACCGAACCTGAGTTCTACTGGCAGCACAACCAGGATCCGATGGCGGTTGAGAAACTGACCGACGGCATCCGCAAGTTCGCCGTAGACCAGGGCAAACTGGAAAAAATGATCGCCGACCTGCTGTAATTCCGGCAGATCCCGCAGTAAAAAGGTGGCTCAGGCCACCTTTTTTTATGCCCGACGCACCCGCCGGCGGGGGAAGCCCTTATACTCTCGGCAATGACAACAGAACGGGGACGAACCCGTTCGGACCCCATCAGGCTGTAGAGGTTACGCATGGATATTTTACGTATTGGTTTGGTTTCCGTTTCCGACCGCGCTTCCGGCGGCGTTTATCAGGATAAAGGCATTCCGGCGCTGGAGGAATGGCTGAGCGGCGCGCTGGCGACGCCGTTCAAGCTGGAAACCCGGCTGATCCCCGATGAGCAGACGCAAATTGAACAGACGCTGTGCGAGCTGGTGGACGAAATGGGTTGCCATCTGGTGCTGACCACCGGCGGCACCGGGCCGGCGCGACGCGACGTCACCCCCGACGCCACGCTGGCGATCGCCGATCGCGTGATGCCTGGCTTCGGCGAGCAAATGCGTCAGATCAGCCTACACTATGTGCCAACGGCAATTCTTTCTCGCCAGGTGGGGGCGATCCGCAAGCAGGCGCTGATCATCAACCTGCCCGGCCAGCCGAAGTCGATCAAGGAAACGCTGGAAGGGGTAAAAGATGAGCAGGGCAATGCGGTGGTGCACGGCATCTTCGCCAGCGTGCCTTATTGCATTCAACTGCTCGACGGGCCTTACGTCGAAACGCACGCCGCGGTGGTAGCAGCATTTCGGCCAAAGAGCGCGCGTCGCGAGATAAACCTCTAAATTTCAGCGTTCTGCGAGATCGGCTTCAGCCCGTCTGGTGTGAAAATAATTTGCCGCTATAGTAATGATTCTTTTACAGAAAGCCTGCGGCTTTTATTTTTACAGCCTTTACCGACGGTGCCCTATGCCTCACGACAATAATCGCCGGCTGAACCGGCAAGACTACAAAACGCTGACGTTGGCCGCGTTGGGCGGCGCGCTGGAGTTTTACGACTTCATCATCTTCGTGTTCTTCGCCGCCGTGGTCGGCGATCTGTTCTTCCCGGCGGACATGCCGGAATGGCTGCGGCTGGTGCAAACCTTCGGCATCTTCGCCGCCGGCTATCTGGCCCGTCCGCTGGGCGGTATCGTGATGGCGCACTTTGGCGATCTGGTCGGCCGCAAAAAGATGTTTACCCTGAGCATTCTGCTGATGGCGTTGCCGACGCTGGCGATGGGCCTGCTGCCGACCTACGCCAGCATCGGCATCGCTGCGCCGCTGCTGCTGTTGTTGATGCGCGTGCTGCAGGGGGCGGCGATCGGCGGTGAGGTGCCGGGCGCCTGGGTCTTCGTCGCCGAACACGTGCCGCGTCGGCGTATCGGCTTCGCCTGCGGCACGCTGACCGCTGGGCTGACGGTGGGCATCCTGCTGGGCTCGGTGGTGGCGACGGTGATCAACACCACGCTCAGCCCGCAGAGCATTGCCGGCGGCGGCTGGCGCATTCCTTTCCTGTTGGGCGGTATGTTCGGCCTGGTGGCGATGTACCTGCGCCGCTGGCTGCAGGAAACGCCGATCTTCATCGAGATGCAGGCGCGTAAAGCGCTGGCCGAAGAGCTGCCGCTGAAGTCGGTGGTGCTCAACCACAAACGGGAGGTGGCGGTATCGATGCTGCTGACCTGGCTGCTCTCCGCCGGCATCGTGGTGGTGATCCTGATGACCCCGACCTATCTGCAAAAGCAGTTCGGCATCGCGCCGGCCTTGACGCTGCAGGCCAACAGCATCGCCACCATCATGCTGATCGCCGGCTGCATCGTCGCTGGTTTGTCGGCCGATCGCTTCGGCGCCAGCAAAACGCTGGTGGTCGGCAGCGTGCTGCTGGCCGGCTGCAGCTGGCTGTTCTATCAAACGGTGGGCGTGCGCCCGGAAATGCTGTTCGCCTGCTATGCCCTGGTGGGGTTCAGCGTAGGCGTGGTGGGGGCCGTGCCGTACGTGATGGTGCGGGCTTTCCCGGCGGAAGTGCGGTTTACCGGTATCTCGTTCTCATATAACGTCTCGTACGCTATTTTTGGCGGTTTAACCCCTATTTTTGTGACGCTGATCATGAAATTAACCCCGTTAGCACCCGCTTACTACGTGCTGGCGCTGTCGCTCATCGGGCTGTTGCTCGGTGTCTACCTGCATCGCGACCTGAACAGCGAAGCCGGGGAGCGGCAAGCCGATTCCTACAGCTAAAAAAAAGCCCTGCAATGCAGGGCTTTTTCGTCAGGGAAGGGCGATTATGCGGTGACCGGTGAGGTCGCGACGCGTGCCGGGGCCGGTTCGCCAATCGGCAGCACGGTGCGGCCGTATTGCTCGTTGAGCACTTCGGCCATCGCCAGGTAAATGGCGCTGGCGCCGCAGATGATGCCTTCATAACCGGCGAAGGTCAGCAGCGCGTGGTTGCCGGTGATGTTGCCGACGGCCAGCAGGGCGAACAGCAGCGTGAGGCTGGCGAACACGAACTGCAGTACGCGGTTGGCGCCCAGGGTGCCGAAGAACATGAACAGGGTGAAGATGCCCCACAGCGCCAGGTAGATGCCCAGCACGTGCGCCTCGGTGGCCTCAGCCAGGCCCAGACGCGGCAGCAGCAGCAGGCCGACCAGGCTCAGCCAGAAGCTGCCGTAGGCGGTGAAGGCGGTCATGCCGAAGGTGTTGCCCTTCTTGTATTCCAGCAGACCGGCCAGGATCTGGGCCAGGCCACCGAAGAAAATCCCCATGCTGATGATGGCGGAGTTCAGTGGGAAAAAGCCCGCGTTGTGCAGGTTCAGCAAGACGGTGGTCATCCCGAAGCCCATCAGGCCGAGAGGGCCGGGATTCGCCAACTTGTTGGTGTGCATAAGTCCTCTGCGATAACAGAAAATTAACGGAAACAGCGAAGTAAAATAATAAATGGTCTGAATGGCCAAAAAATCGAAGTTTTCCACCAGAGCGCGCGCATCATAATGATCCCCGCAGCCGGAAACAATGATCTGAATGACGATAAAAAAAGAAATTTTTTTCGCCTTGCCCCTTGATGCCGGATTGGATGGCCCCATCTTATTTGCAACCGCAGCTGCTAACCGCGGGTCGCACTGAGATATCGGGCAGTTGAAAAGCAAAAAATCGCCCGCATATAGGTTAGCAACCTGACTGATTATGAATTTTTTAGTGGAGACGTTTAGATGGGCAAAATTATTGGTATCGACCTGGGTACTACCAACTCTTGCGTAGCAATTATGGATGGTGCCAAGGCACGCGTGCTGGAAAACGCCGAGGGCGACCGCACCACTCCTTCTATTATCGCATATACCCAGGACGGTGAAACTCTGGTTGGCCAGCCGGCTAAGCGTCAGGCAGTGACCAACCCTGAAAACACCCTGTTCGCCATCAAGCGCCTGATCGGTCGCCGCTTCCAGGATGAAGAAGCGCAGCGCGACAAAGCGATCATGCCGTACAAAATCGTCGAAGCCGACAACGGCGACGCCTGGCTGGAAGTGAAAGGCCAGAAAATGGCTCCGCCGCAGATCTCTGCGGAAGTGCTGAAAAAAATGAAGAAAACGGCGGAAGATTACCTGGGCGAACCGGTAACTGAAGCGGTTATCACCGTACCGGCTTACTTCAACGACGCCCAGCGTCAGGCGACCAAAGACGCCGGCCGCATCGCGGGTCTGGAAGTAAAACGCATCATCAACGAACCGACCGCTGCGGCCCTGGCCTACGGCCTGGACAAAGAAGTCGGCAACCGCACCATCGCGGTTTATGACCTGGGCGGTGGTACTTTCGATATCTCCATCATCGAAATCGACGACGTTGACGGCGAAAAAACCTTCGAAGTGCTGGCGACCAACGGTGACACCCACCTGGGTGGCGAAGACTTCGACAGCCGTCTGATCAACTACCTGGTGGAAGAGTTCAAGAAAGATCAGGGTATCGATCTGCGCAACGATCCGCTGGCGATGCAGCGCCTGAAAGAAGCTGCTGAGAAAGCGAAGATCGAACTGTCTTCCGCTCAGCAGACCGACGTTAACCTGCCGTACATCACTGCAGACGCGACCGGTCCAAAACACATGAACATCAAAGTGACTCGCGCCAAACTCGAGTCGCTGGTTGAAGATCTGGTTGCGCGCTCTATCGAGCCGTTGAAAGTGGCGCTGAAAGACGCAGGCCTGTCGGTTTCCGACATTCAGGACGTGATCCTGGTGGGCGGCCAGACCCGTATGCCAATGGTGCAGAAGAAAGTCGCAGACTTCTTCGGCAAAGAACCGCGTAAAGACGTGAACCCGGACGAAGCGGTTGCCGTGGGCGCGGCGGTACAGGGCGGCGTGTTGGCCGGTGATGTGAAGGACGTTCTGCTGCTGGACGTGACCCCGCTGTCGCTGGGTATCGAAACCATGGGCAGCGTGATGACGCCGCTGATCACCAAAAACACCACGATCCCGACCAAGCACAGCCAGGTGTTCTCTACCGCTGAAGACAACCAGTCTGCGGTAACCATCCACGTGCTGCAGGGTGAGCGTAAGCGCGCCAGCGATAACAAATCTCTGGGCCAGTTCAACCTGGACGGCATCCAGGCGGCACCGCGCGGCATGGCGCAGATCGAAGTGACCTTCGATATCGATGCCGACGGCATCCTGCACGTGTCTGCCAAAGACAAGAACACCGGCCGTGAGCAGAAGATCACCATTAAGGCATCTTCTGGCCTGAACGAAGACGAAATCCAGAAAATGGTGCGCGACGCCGAGCTGAACGCTGAAGCCGACCGCAAGTTCGAAGAGCTGGTGCAGACGCGTAACCAGGCGGATCACCTGATCCACGGCACGCGCAAGCAGCTGGAAGAAGCGGGCGACAAACTGCCGGCGGAAGACAAAACGGCGATCGAAGCGGCGCTGAAAGATCTGGAAGCGGCGGTGAAAGGCGAAGATAAAGCCGAGATCGAAGCGAAGACTCAGGCTCTGGTGCAGGTTTCCGGCAAACTGCTGGAAATGGCTCAGGCGCAGCAGGCTCAGCAGGGTGCTGACGCCGGCGCGGACAACGCGGCGCAGAAAGACGACGACGTGGTTGACGCTGAGTTCGAAGAAGTTAAAGACAAAAAATAATCGCCCTTAAGCGGGCACGGGGCGGCCGAGGTGCCGTTCCCGGAAACCAGCACGGGCGTCGAGGCAACTCTGCGCCCGTGCACGCATGTTAAGGGTAAGTAAAAGAATGGCGAAGAAAGACTATTACGAGATTCTCGGCGTCAGCAAGACGGCGGATGAACGTGAGATCAAAAAGGCGTACAAACGCCTGGCGATGAAATACCATCCTGACCGCAACCAAGAACAAGACGCCGAAATCAAGTTTAAAGAAGTTAAAGAAGCTTACGAAGTCCTGACCGACGACCAGAAACGCGCGGCCTACGACCAGTATGGGCACGCGGCCTTTGAACAGGGCGGCATGGGCGGCGGCGGCTTTGGCGGCGGTGCCGACTTCAGCGATATCTTTGGCGACGTGTTTGGCGACATCTTCGGCGGAGGCCGCCGTCAGCGCGCCAGCCGCGGTTCCGATCTGCGCTATAACATGGAGCTGACCCTCGAGGAAGCGGTACGTGGCGTCACCAAAGAGATCCGCATCCCGACGCTGGAAGAGTGCGACGTCTGCCACGGCAGCGGCGCCAAGCCGGGCAGCTCGCCGGTGACCTGCCCAACCTGTCACGGCCAGGGCCAGGTGCAGATGCGCCAGGGCTTCTTCACCGTGCAGCAGGCGTGTCCGCACTGCCATGGCCGCGGTCAGATCATCAAAGATCCGTGCAACAAGTGCCACGGCCACGGCCGGGTAGAGAAATCCAAAACGCTGTCGGTGAAAATTCCGGCCGGCGTCGATACCGGCGACCGCATCCGCCTGGCGGGTGAAGGCGAAGCCGGCGAGCACGGCGCACCGGCGGGCGATCTGTACGTTCAGGTGCAGGTGAAGGCGCACCCGATCTTCGAGCGTGAAGGCAATAACCTGTACTGTGAAGTGCCGATCAACTTCGCCATGGCGGCGCTGGGCGGCGAGATTGAAGTGCCGACGCTGGACGGCCGGGTGAAACTGAAGGTGCCTTCGGAGACCCAAACCGGCAAGCTGTTCCGCATGCGCGGCAAGGGTGTGAAATCGGTGCGTGGCGGCAGCCAGGGCGACCTGCTGTGCCGCGTGGTGGTGGAAACCCCGGTCAATCTGAACGACAAGCAGAAGCAGCTGCTGCGTGAGCTGGAAGAGAGCCTGGGTGGCCCGTCCGGCGACAAGAACAGCCCGCGTTCGAAGAGCTTCTTCGACGGGGTGAAAAAGTTCTTTGACGACCTGACTCGCTAACCTGCTGTTTCTGTTGGTTTATGTTCTAACCCCGGGCGTTTGTCCCGGGGTTTTTATTTGCACGCCATGCCCCTAATTCCCTATAAATAATGTGACTTATTCGTGCTTTTGATCGGTTTTATCGAGCTATTTAGCATTTATAAACTTATTTTTTCGAACTAAAACGCCCTCTATACTCACTTCATGACTGTGGTTTGCAGGGCGCTACGCCCTGCACAGATTTGGAGAGACGTACTGTGACCAATATCATTCGTCAATTTTTACGTCAGGAAGCTGCGGGCGGCATCATTCTGATCGCGGCGGCAATCGTCGCCCTGATCATGGCCAACACCCCGGCGCAGGGGATCTATCAGGCATTCCTTAACCTGCCGGTGATGGTGAAGATTGCTTCGCTGGAGATCGCCAAGCCGCTGCTGCTGTGGATCAACGATGGCCTGATGGCCATCTTCTTCCTGGTGGTGGGGCTGGAGGTCAAGCGCGAGTTGATGCAAGGCTCGCTGTCCGGGCGCGACAAGGCGGTGTTTCCGGCGATCGCCGCGCTGGGGGGCATGCTGGCGCCGGCGCTGATTTACCTGTTGTTCAACGGCGCGGATGAAGTCACCCGCCAGGGCTGGGCGATCCCGGCCGCGACTGATATCGCCTTCGCGCTGGGCGTAATGGCGCTGCTGGGCAACCGGGTGCCGACCAGCCTGAAAGTGTTCCTGCTGGCGTTGGCGATCATCGATGACCTGGGCGTGATTATCATCATCGCGCTGTTCTACACCCACGAAGTGTCGATGGTGGCGCTGGGCGTGGCGGCGGCGGCGACGGTGCTATTGGCGGTAATGAACTGGCGTGGCGTGGGTAAAACCTCGCTGTATATGATGGTCGGCCTGGTGTTGTGGGTAGCGATCCTCAAGTCCGGGGTGCATGCGACGCTGGCCGGGGTGATCGTCGGCTTTATGATCCCGCTGAACGTGAAGAAGGGGCCGTCGCCGTCGGAAACGCTGGAACATGAGCTGCACCCCTGGGTTGCGTTTATGATCCTGCCGCTGTTCGCTTTCGCCAACGCCGGGGTTTCTTTGCAGGGCGTATCGCTGGAAGGATTGACGTCGCTGCTGCCGGTTGGGATTGCGGCCGGCCTGTTTATCGGTAAGCCGCTGGGGATTTTCCTCTTCAGCCTGCTGGCGGTGAAAATGGGCATCGCCCGTTTGCCTGAAGGCATCGGCTTCAAACAGGTGTTTGCCGTTTCGGTGCTCTGCGGCATTGGTTTCACCATGTCGATTTTTATCGCCTCGCTGGCGTTCGGCGATGCGGATGCGGCGCTCAGCACCTATTCCCGCCTGGGGATCTTGTTGGGCTCCACCGCTGCGGCGGTGGTAGGGTATGGATTGCTGCGTCTGGCGTTGCCGCGCGTACGTTAATCCTGAATGTGCCCGGTAAGGGCACATAATAAAATGGCTGGTCGGAGCTGTACGGTATAAAATATGTGCAGCTTCGGCCGTTGTTCGTTGGGACTAATGGGGCTATACGTTGTCTGAAGCAGGGAAAGGAAGTTTGTCGCTCGTCACGGCACACCGTTTGCCGCTGCGAAACGTTGTTAAGGAGAGCCGCTCGTGAGGATGTCGCATATCAACTTTAATCACCTTTACTATTTCTGGCAGGTCTGCAAGGCCGGTTCCGTGGTCGGTGCCGCCGAAGCGTTGTTTCTGACGCCGCAGACCATCACCGGCCAGATCAAAGCGCTGGAAGAGCGCTTGGACGGCAAGCTGTTCAAACGTCAGGGGCGCGGGTTGGTGCCTTCAGAGCTGGGGCAACTGGTGTTTCGTTATGCCGACAAGATGTTTATGCTCAGCCAGGAAATGCTGGATATCGTCAACTACCGCAAAGAGTCGAATCTGCTGTTCGACGTCGGCGTGGCCGATGCGCTGTCGAAGCGCCTGGTCAGCCAGGTATTGGAAACGGCGGTGGTGGTGGACAACGAACAGATCCACCTGCGCTGCTTTGAATCGACGCACGAGATGCTGCTGGAGCAGCTCAGCCAGCACAAGCTGGATATGATCCTGTCGGATTGTCCGGTGGACTCCAGCCAGCAGGAAGGGCTGTTCTCGCTGAAGCTGGGCGAGTGCGGCATCAGCTTCTTCTGCCGCCAGCCGGCGCCGGAGCTGCCGTTCCCGGCTTGTCTGGAGCAGCGCAAACTGCTGATCCCCGGCCGCCGCTCGATGCTGGGGCGCAAGCTGCTCAACTGGTTCAATACGCAGGGTATTCAGGTGGAGATCCTGGGCGAGTTCGACGATGCGGCGCTGATGAAGGCCTTCGGCATGTATCACAATGCGATTTTCGTGGCGCCGACGTTGTATGCGCAGGATACCTACAACGATGACAACGTGGTGGAGATTGGGCGCATCGACAGCGTGCAGGAGGAGTATTACATCATCTTCGCCGAGCGCATGATCCAGCATCCGGCGGTGCAGCGCGTGTGCAACAAAGATTTTTCTGCGCTGTTTTCCTGCTAGCGGTTCACTGAACGCAGGACGTAAAAAAACCGGCCTGAGCCGGTTTTTTTATCAAGCAGATAACGAAATGCTTATTGCATTGCGTTGATGCGTGCAGTCAGGTTTGACTTATGACGCGCTGCTTTGTTTTTGTGGATCAGGCCTTTAGCTGCCTGACGGTCCACCAGTGGCTGCATTACCAGGAATGCAGTTTGTGCTGCTTCTTTGTCGCCAGCTGCGATAGCTGCGTCTACCTTCTTGATGAAGGTACGCACCATTGAGCGACGGCTTGCGTTATGCTTGCGGCGTTTCTCAGACTGTACGGCGCGTTTCTTAGCTGATTTGATATTAGCCAAGGTCCAACTCCCAAATATATTCTATTGAGGACAATTCAAAGGCCGAGGAATATGCCCTTTTAGCCTTCGTTTGTCAATGGATTTGTGCAAATAAGCGCCGTTTGTACAGGCGGCACTCGCTACGTTGTGATGGCGCAGGATTTTACCAGCTTCGCTCTTGGGAATACAGTGTTTCGCGAGAAAATTCGCCAATGTTTTGCCGCGGCGGGCGCAAGCCGTTGGCTGCGGTCGAGAATCGGCCCGGCGGCGCCGGATAAACTGCGGTGAAGCCGTTTCACGCGCAGATTATCTCCGGTATGGTGTGTCTATTACATAAAGGCACCAATCGCGGGTTAACCTTACCGGCTGTACAAGGTATAATCCGCCGATTTCCACTGTTTTGAGCCAGCTATGGAGCTAATTCGCGGCATTCACAATATCCGGGCGCGCCACCATGGTTGCGTGCTCACCATCGGCAACTTTGACGGCGTGCATCGCGGTCATCAGGCGTTGCTGGAGCAGTTGAAGCAACAAGGGCAACGCCTCGGGCTGCCGGTGATGGTCATGATCTTTGAGCCGCAGCCGCTGGAGATGTTCGCCGCAGACAAGGCGCCGGCCCGCTTGACGCGCCTGCGCGACAAGGCCAACTACCTGGCGCAGGCGGGCGTCGATTACCTGCTGTGCGTCAAGTTCGATCCGCGTTTTGCCGCCAACACCGCGCAGGCGTTCGTCGCCGAGCTGCTGGTGGAAAAACTGGGCGTCAAATTCCTGATGGTGGGGGATGATTTTCGCTTTGGCGCCGGGCGCCAGGGCGATTTTCCGCTATTGCAGCAGGCCGGAAAAGAGTACGGCTTCGAGGTGGTCAGCACCCCGACCTTCCGCGAAGGCGATCGGCGCATCAGCAGCACCGCGATCCGCACCGCGCTGAGCGAGGACGATCTGCCGCTGGCGGAGACCCTGCTGGGCCACCCGTACAGCATCTCCGGGCGCGTGGTGCATGGCGACGAGCTGGGCCGCACCATCGGCTTCCCGACCGCCAACCTGCCGCTCAAGCGCCTGGTGGCGCCGGTGAAAGGGGTGTATGCGGTGGAAGTGTACGGCCTGGGGCCGCAGCCGCTGCCGGGCGTGGCCAATATCGGTACGCGCCCGACCGTCGCCGGCGTGCGCCAGCAGCTGGAAGTGCATCTGCTGGATGTCACAATGGATCTTTACGGGCGCCATATTGAGGTGGTGCTCCGCGCAAAATTGCGCAATGAACAGCGGTTTGCTTCGCTCGATGCCCTGAAGCAGCAAATCGCCAATGATGTGGTGACGGCCCGGAAGTTCTTCGGGCTACAGACACCGGTTTAATCTCTATAGCCGAAAACGGAACCGAGAATCTAATGAGTGACTACAAGAATACCCTGAACTTGCCGGAAACAGGGTTCCCGATGCGCGGCGATCTCGCCAAGCGCGAACCTGGCATGCTGCAACGTTGGTATGAACAGGATCTGTACGGGATTATTCGTACTGCCAAAAAGGGCAAAAAAACCTTCATTTTGCATGACGGCCCTCCGTATGCGAACGGCAGCATTCACATTGGTCACTCGGTTAACAAGATTCTCAAAGACATTATCATCAAGTCGAAAGGGATGGCCGGCTTCGACTCGCCTTATGTGCCGGGTTGGGACTGCCACGGCCTGCCGATCGAACTGAAGGTTGAACAGCTGTACGGCAAGCCGGGCGAGAAGCTGACGGCGGCCGAGTTCCGCCAGAAGTGCCGCGAGTACGCGGCCGAACAGGTTGAAGGCCAGAAAAAGGACTTCATCCGCCTGGGCGTGCTGGGCGACTGGGATCGTCCGTACCTGACCATGGACTTCAAAACCGAAGCCAACATCATCCGCGCGCTGGGCAAGATCATCAGCAACGGCCACCTGCTGAAAGGCGCCAAGCCGGTTCACTGGTGCACCGACTGCGGATCGTCGCTGGCGGAAGCGGAAGTGGAGTATTACGACAAGACTTCGCCGTCGATCGACGTGACTTTCCATGCGGCCGACGCGGCTGCCGTGGCGGCCAAGTTCGGCGTGAGCAACTTCAGCGGCGCCATCTCCCTGGTTATCTGGACCACCACCCCGTGGACACTGCCGGCCAACCGCGCGATCTCGCTGCACCCGGACTTCACCTATCAGCTGGTGCAGGTTGACGGCCAGTGCCTGATCCTGGCGGCCGAGCTGGTGGAAAGCGTGATGAAACGCGCCGGCATCACCGAATGGACGGTGCTGGGCAGCTGCAAAGGCGCCGATCTGGAGCTGCTGCGCTTCAAACACCCGTTCATGGACTTCGACGTGCCGGCAATCCTCGGCGAGCATGTGACCCTGGACGCCGGTACCGGTGCGGTGCACACAGCGCCGGGTCACGGCCCGGACGACTTCGTGATCGGCCAGAAATACGGCCTGGAAGTGGCCAACCCGGTAGGGCCGAACGGCTGCTACCTGACCGGCACCTACCCGCTGCTGGACGGCAAGTTCGTCTTCAAGGCCAACGATCTGATCGTCGATCTGCTGCGCGAGAAAGGCGCGCTGCTGCACGTCGAGAAGTTCCTGCACAGCTATCCGTGCTGCTGGCGCCACAAGACGCCAATCATCTTCCGCGCCACGCCGCAATGGTTCATCAGCATGGATCAGAAAGGCCTGCGCCAGCAGTCGCTGGAAGAGATCAAAGGCGTGCAGTGGATCCCGGATTGGGGCCAGGCGCGCATCGAAATGATGGTGGCCAACCGCCCGGACTGGTGCATCTCGCGTCAGCGCACCTGGGGCGTGCCGATGTCGCTGTTCGTGCATAAAGAAACCGAGCAGCTGCACCCGCGCAGCGTTGAGCTGATGGAAGAAGTGGCCAAGCGCGTCGAGCAAGACGGCATTCAGGCCTGGTGGGATCTGGACGCCGCCGACATCCTCGGCGCGGACGCCGCCGACTACGTGAAAGTGCCGGATACGCTGGACGTGTGGTTCGACTCCGGTTCCACCCACGCTTCGGTGGTCGACGTGCGTCCTGAGTTCCACGGCCACAGCGCCGACATGTATCTGGAAGGCTCCGACCAACACCGCGGCTGGTTCATGTCATCGCTGATGATCTCCACCGCGATGAAAGGCAAGGCGCCTTATAAAGAAGTGCTGACCCACGGCTTCACCGTTGACGGCCAGGGCCGCAAGATGTCCAAGTCGATCGGCAACACCGTCAGCCCGCAGGACGTGATGAACAAGCTGGGCGGCGACATTCTGCGTCTGTGGGTGGCGTCGACCGATTACACCGGCGAGATTGCGGTGTCCGACGAGATCCTCAAGCGTTCCGCCGACTCTTATCGCCGCATCCGCAACACCGCGCGCTTCTTGCTGGCCAACCTGAACGGGTTCGAGCCGAGCACCGATTGCGTGGCGCCGGAAGACATGGTGGTGCTGGATCGCTGGGCGGTCGGCCGTGCGCTGGCGGCGCAGCAGGATATCGAGCAGGCTTACGCCAACTACGATTTCCATGAAGTGGTGCAGCGTCTGATGCAGTTCTGCTCGGTCGAGATGGGCTCCTTCTACCTGGATATCATCAAGGATCGTCAGTACACCGCGAAGAGCGACAGCGTCGCCCGCCGCAGCTGCCAGACCGCGCTGTATCACATCGTGGAAGCGCTGGTGCGCTGGATGGCGCCGATCATGTCGTTCACTGCGGACGAGATCTGGGGCTTCATGCCGGGCAAGCGCGCGCAGTACGTGTTCACCGAAGAGTGGTACGACGGCCTGTTCGGGCTGGCGGAAGGCGAGCCGATGAACGACGCTTTCTGGGCCGAGCTGCTGAAAGTGCGCGGCGAAGTGAACAAGGTGCTGGAGCAGGCGCGTGCCGACAAACGCCTCGGCGGTTCGCTGGAAGCGGCGGTAACGCTGTATGCCGACAGCGAGCTGGCGGCGCGCCTGAACAGCCTGCAGGATGAGCTGCGCTTCGTGCTGCTGACCTCTGCGGCGAGCGTGGCGCCATTGGCGGAGGCGCCGGCCGACGCGCAGGCTTCCGAGCTGCTGAAAGGGCTGAAGATCGCCTTCAGCACGGCACCGGGTGAGAAGTGCCCGCGCTGCTGGCATTACACCACCGATATCGGCCTGGTGGCGGAGCATGCAGACATCTGCGGCCGCTGTGTAAGCAACGTCGCCGGTGACGGCGAGAAGCGTAACTTTGCCTGAGAACTCGCGCCTGATGAGTAAATCAATTTGTTCGACCGGCCTGCGTTGGCTGTGGGTTGTGGTGGCGGTGCTGGCGCTGGATTTCGGCAGCAAGCAGTGGATCCTCGCTAACTTTACTCTGGGCCAGTCCCAGCCGTTGATCCCGTCGTTCAACCTGTTTTACGCGCGCAACTACGGCGCCGCGTTCAGCTTCCTCGCCGATCACGGCGGCTGGCAGCGCTGGTTCTTCGCCGGCATCGCCATCGCCATCGTTGCGGTGCTGCTGGTGATGATGTACCGCAGTGCGGCGCAGCAGAAGCTGAACAACATCGCCTACGCCTTTATCATCGGCGGGGCGCTGGGCAATCTGTTCGACCGCCTGTGGCACGGTTTCGTGGTCGATTTCATCGACTTCTACGTCGGCGACTGGCACTACCCGACCTTCAATCTGGCGGACAGCTTTATCTGCGTGGGCGCGGCGATGATCGTGCTGGAAGGTTTCCTGTCGCCGGCGAACAAAAGCGCAAAGAGTAAAGGTGAGTAATATGACGGCTCAGGTTATCAGTGACAGCGCGGTGCTGGTTCACTTTACGCTGAAACTGGAAGATGGTTCGACCGCCGAATCCACCCGCAGCAGCGGCAAGCCGGCGCTGTTCCGCCTGGGTGACGGCAGCCTGTCGGCGCCGCTGGAAGCGCAGCTGCTCGGCCTGCGCGCGGGCGACAAATGCGCCTTTACCCTGCAGCCGGAAGCGGCGTTCGGCGCGGAGAACCCGGATCTGGTCCAGTTCTTCTCGCGCCGCGACTTCGCGGAAACCGGCGTGCCGGACGTGGGCACCATCATGCTGTTTACCGCCATCGACGGCAGTGAAATGCCGGGCGTGGTGCGCGCGGTGGCGGAGGATTCAATCACCGTCGATTTCAACCATCCGCTGGCGGGCCATCCGGTGACCTTCGAT
This sequence comes from Serratia sp. TSO36, assembly GCF_057808395.1. Classification (NCBI taxonomy): domain Bacteria; kingdom Pseudomonadati; phylum Pseudomonadota; class Gammaproteobacteria; order Enterobacterales; family Yersiniaceae; genus Serratia; species Serratia sp. TSO36. Next base: position 168,639 of record NZ_JBJZOU010000006.1, read on the forward strand.
ATCGAAGTGCTGGAGATCGATCCGCAGCAGGAGGAGATGCATGCAAATATTGCTGGCTAACCCGCGCGGCTTCTGCGCCGGGGTTGATCGTGCGATCAGCATCGTGGAACGCGCGCTGGAGCTGTATGGCGCGCCGATCTACGTGCGGCATGAAGTGGTGCACAACCGCTACGTGGTCGACAGCCTGCGTGAGCGCGGCGCGGTGTTTATCGAAGAGATCGCCGAAGTGCCGGACGGCTCTATCCTGATCTTCTCGGCGCACGGCGTTTCTCAGGCGGTGCGTGCCGAAGCCAAGGCGCGCGATCTGACCATGCTGTTCGACGCCACTTGCCCGCTGGTGACCAAGGTGCATATGGAAGTAGCGCGCGCCAGCCGCCGCGGCACCGAAGCGATCCTGATCGGCCACGCCGGGCATCCGGAGGTGGAAGGCACCATGGGCCAGTACAGCAACCCGCAGGGTGGCATGTACCTGGTCGAATCGCCGGAAGACGTGTGGAAGCTGCAGGTGAAAGACGAAAACAACCTGTGCTTCATGACGCAGACCACGCTGTCGGTGGATGATACCTCGGACGTGATCGACGCCTTGCGTCAGCGTTTCCCGAAAATTATCGGGCCACGTAAGGATGATATCTGCTACGCCACCACCAACCGTCAGGAAGCGGTGCGCAACCTGGCCGGCGATGCGGACGTGGTGCTGGTGGTGGGGTCGAAGAACTCCTCCAACTCCAACCGTCTGGCGGAACTGGCGCAGCGCGTCGGCAAACCGGCTTATCTGATCGACTCGGCGGCGGATATTCAGGAAAGCTGGCTGAGCGAAGCGCGCAATATCGGCGTTACCGCCGGCGCCTCGGCACCGGACGTGCTGGTGCAGGAGGTGATCTCTCGCCTGAAAGCGCTGGGTGGCCTGGACGTGCATGAAATCAGCGGGCGTGAAGAGAACATCGTGTTTGAAGTGCCTAAAGAGCTGCGCGTGGACGTTCGTCAGATCGACTGACATGCGCCGGCGGATGACAACGGGGAGCTTAGGCTTCCCGTTTTTTTTGGAAAGCGCGCCGCGTAAAAAAATAATATTCCATGCATATTCAAATTTTCTGCTAACTAAAGTCAAATTTATTCTGAGTATTTGAAATAACGTCGATGTGATTAATTATATAGGCTGGCGAAAAGTCATTAATAAAAATATCATTAGGCTGCAATCTAAATGGGGCCTGGTGTTGGCAAGGTGATTACAATAATTACAATAATAGATGTTGCAGATGTTTCTTATTTTATTTCTGCCGAATATGTTCTACGGCGCTTAATCCCTTCTCCTGCAAATAGAGTTTCATATGTTCAAGCAATCGTCTGACTTTTAATGGCTGGATCTCCCTGCGCGGCATAATGGCATAGCAATTAATTTCCGGTAACCGCCAATCGGGCAATATTTCAATCAGCTCGCCGCTGCGCAATTCACGTTCAACGTTGGCGAAGAAATTGCGAATGATACCCTTGCCGGTCAGCGCCAACTCCTTCATCGCCATACCGCTGTTGGTGAACAAGCGCCCGGTCATACGCATGCGGTGTTCACCGCCGTTGCGATGGATCAGACGGACAAACTGCGGGTTGCCGAGCGGCGTAAAGGTGACCCATTGGTGGTGCGTCAGCGCCTGCGGCGAATCCGGCACGCCGTGATGCGCCAGGTAAGCCGGCGAAGCGCACAGCACTTCGCGGCAGCCCGCCAGCCGCGTGGAAACGTAGCTGGAGTCGGCCAGCACGCCGCCGCGTATCGCCAGATCGATGCGCTGCGTGATGAGATCTATCTTCTCATCGTGAATTTCCAGCCGCAGCGTGAGACGGGGATGTTCGTCGAGAAAACTTTGCAGCGCCGGCACCAGATAGTGAGTGGCGAATTCGGTGGAGGTGGCGACGCGCAGCTCACCGACCAGTTCGCCGCGCAGCGCGGCGATCCGTTGTTGGCCACGTTCGGCGGCGTGGATCATCAGCAGGCAATCTTCATAAAAGCACAATCCGGCTTCGGTCAGACTCAATGAACGCGTCGATCGCAGCAGTAATTGAATGCCCAGATGTTCCTCCAACTGGCGAATATGCTGGCTGACGGCGGAAGTCGTCATGCCCAATTCTTTTGCCGCCATGCTGAATGCGCCGCAATCGACCACTTTTGAGAAAATGGCCATGCGTTTTAAAATATTGCTCATAGTTTGTTAAGCACAACTTAACCAAGATTGTGAATTATACGGGCTAATAATATAGCACTATCTCTTCTATATTGCCTGAAGCACATAAACGCCGGGCTGATTATTATTTCGCAGAGTTTTTTCTCTTTTTGATAAATCTTATTGCGCTTATCAATAATGCACCCGCGCCACATCGCAACAGGAGCTCATTGTGGACAGCGTTCAGAAAGAAGAAATATCGTTAAAAATCCTACGTGAATTATTGCAATACCGCCGCCGCTTCCCCGGCGACGATACCTCGATTGCCGAAGAAGAACGGCGGGTCACTCAGGTGCAATTGCCGCGCATTCGGGCATTCATTGAAAACGAGCAACGTATCGAATTCGTGCTGCCGGCCTTTCCCACCAAGTCGCCCAACACCAACAAGGTGATCGGCGCGGTGCCGGACATGGCGGAGCGGCTGTCGCTGATCTTCCTCAACTCGCTGTGCCAGCGCATTCAACTCTATTACCCGCCGGGGGCGCATATCGTTATCTGCTCCGACGGCCACGTGTTCGGCGATCTGATCCGCGTCAGCGATGAAGCGATCAACCACTATCAGCGTGAGATTGAAAGCCTGCTGCATGAAGTGGGCGCGACGCACCTGAGCGTGTTCAACCTCGGCGACGTCAAAGGCCTGGCGGAACATACCGATGATTACGATCTGCTGCGCCGGCTGTTGGTGGAGGGCTATGCCGAATCGGAAGAGGCGATCAAGCAACAGCTGATGCAGGACGAACAGGGCCTCTTGCTGTACCGCGCCATCACGCGCTTCCTGTATGAAGACAGCCAGCTGCCGGGCTACAGCGGTTCCAACGCCGCGCTGCAGAAAGACGCCAAACAACGCGCCTGCGGCGTGATCCAGCGCAGCTGGGCCTGGGGCAACCTGCTGGCGCAGCATTTCCCGGCGGCGATCCGCCTGTCGATTCACCCGCAGCCGGCCGACAGCCTGAAAATGGGCATCCACATGATGCCGACCAAAGACGACTGGCTGACGCCGTGGCACGGCGTGGCGGCCAACGTGAACGGCCAGTTCGTGCTGATGAAGCGTAAAGACGCGCAGAGCCTGGACGGCGAACTGGTGGAGATCCGCGGCACGCCGAGCCATTACCTGATCGAACAACCGCAGATGGCCTGAGGCCGTGGCGGGCTTTTGCGCCCGAAATCCTGGCGGGCGCGTTTTTGACGGCACGTTGCCGTGTGAGCAGCACATTCGATGCAAGGAGAATCACCGATGAACAACCAACCGCTTAATTGCCATATTCAACCGAATACCCCGTTCGGCGCGATCCTGACGCCGCAGCATCCGGGGCAAAAGATCGGCGAGCTGCCGGTGGCGGCGCTGCGGGCGCTGGCGCAGGAACACCACTTGCTGGTGCTGCGCGGATTCGACTCGGGTTTCAGCGAGGCGGAAGTTCTGACTCGCTATGCCGAGCAGTGGGGCGAGATCATGATGTGGCCGTTCGGCGCGGTGCTGGACGTGAAGGAACATCCGGACGCCAAGGATCATATTTTCGACAGCAGCTACGTCCCGCTGCATTGGGATGGCATGTATAAGCCGACCATCCCCGAGTTCCAGCTGTTCCACTGCGTGGCGGCGCCGTCGCCGGACGAAGGCGGATGCACCACCTTCGTCGACACCACGCGGCTGTTGGCCAATGCGGAAGAAGCGCTGCTGGATCAGTGGCTGTCGGTCTCGATCACCTACCGCATCAAGCAGGTGGTGCATTACGGCGGCGAAGTCTGTTCGCCGCTGGTGGTGCAGCACCCGAACGGCAGGGGCTTGATCATGCGCTACAATGAACCGCCGACGGAAGGGAAAAAATTCCTCAACCAGCATGCGCTGGAATATCACGGCGTGCCGGAACAGCAGCAGGAACAGTTCCACCACACTCTGCAGCAGCATCTGTACGATCCGCGTCACTATTATGCCCACCAATGGCAACAGGGCGACGTGGTGGTGGCGGACAACTTCTCGCTGTTGCACGGCCGTGAAGGTTTTACTGCCCGTTCCGCGCGTCATTTGCAGCGCGTGCATATTCAGAGCAACCCGGTGTGCGCCAATCTGGCGCTGAAGCCGGCCAACGCAGAAGCGTAAAGGAGCATTATGGCAAGGATACTGATGGCGGCGGTCGCCACTCCGGGGCACGTCTACCCGATGTTAGCCATCGCTCGCCACCTGATTGCCCAAGGGCATCAGGTGCGGGTGATGACCGGCGCGCTGTTTCGCGAACGCGCCGAGGCGGCGGGCGCGAGCTTCGTGCCGTTCGACGCGCAGGTGGATTTCGATTACCGCCACCTGGAAGAGCACTTCCCCGAGCGCGCCGCGCTGCCGCCGGGCAATGCGCAGATGGCGCTGGCGCTGAAGGATTTCTTCGCCGCACCGATCCCGTTGCTGGATCGGCAGCTGCGTGCGGCCATCGCCGCCGAAAAGACCGATCTGCTGATGGTGGAGAACTGCTTCTACGGCGTGCTGCCGCTGCTGCAGTCCGCCGCGCGGCCGCCGGTCTTCGGTATCGGCGTTACGCCGCTGTCGTATTCTTCGCGCGACGCTATTTTTTATGGTCCGCGTATCCCCCCGGCGCTGTTGCCGCAGGCGTTGACCCGTGAGCAGCTGGTGGATGAGGAAACGCGCGTGCTGATCGATGACGTGCAGCAGAGCTTCGATGCGGCGCTGCTGCAGGCGGGCGGACGGGCGCTGGATCGCCCGTTCACCGACGCGCTGATCGGCGGCTGCGAGCGTTTCCTGCAGCTGGCTACCACGGCGCTGGAATATGAGCGTGACGATCTGCCGAGCGGCGTGCGATTCGTCGGCCCGCTGCGCAGCGGCGGCCAGCCGGCGGCGGAAGAGTCGCTGTGGGAGGCGGACGATCGTCGGCCGCTGGTGATCGTGTCTCAGGGCACGCTGGCCAATGTCGATCTGCATCAGCTGATCGTGCCGACGCTGCAAGCGCTGGCGCATCTGCCGGTGCGGGTGCTGGCCACCACCGGCGGACGGGCGACGGAAGGGCTGATGGACGCGCTGCCGGGCAATGCCCGAGTGCGGGAGTTTATCTCCTTCGAACGCTGGCTGCCGGAGACGGCGCTGCTGATCACTAACGGCGGCTACGGCTCGATCAACTATGCGCTGGACAGCGGCGTGCCGCTGATCGTCGCCGGCACCGGCGAGGACAAGCTGGAGGCGGCCGCGCGCGTGGTGGCCGCCGGCTGCGGCATCAGCCTGCACACCAGCACGCCGAGCGCCGAACAGATCCTGGCGGCGGCGACGCGCATTCTGCAGCAGCCGATCTATCGGCAACGTGCGGCGCTGGTGCGTGAGGACTATGCCCGCCACGACGCGCTGACGGCGATCGCCAACGAAGTGGCCGCCATTACCGCCTGACCTCGCCGCTCTTCCTTCCCCAGGCGCCGTTTTCGGCGCCTTTTTTCCGCATTTTTTTGCGATGGAAACTGCATGATTATGTACAATCGTCGCAGGCCGCCAAATCGGTTGAATGTTAATCTCACGACAGCGCCGCTGATGAAAGCGGGGGAATATCATAATTTTCTAATTATGAAATGAATCCTCTGGCGACGCTGAAGCGGGGCGGTTACCCTGAATCGATAGCCTAATGGGATAGGCGTCAAATCAAGAAGAGAGCAAGCATGAGTGATACACAAATCCGCATTGCGATTGCGGGCGCCGGCGGCCGGATGGGCCGTCAGTTGATCCAGGCGGTGCAGCAGGCGGAAGGCGTGGTATTGGGGGCGGCGCTGTCGCGCCCGGGTTCCAGCCTGATCGGCGTCGACGCCGGTGAGATGGCGGGCATTGGCGCGCTGGGCGTCAAGGTGAGCGACAGTCTGGAGAAGGTGGCGAACGAGTTCGATATTTTGATCGACTTCACCCGCCCGGAAAGCACCCGGGGCTACCTGGATTTTTGCGTGGCGCACCACAAGGCGATGGTGATTGGCACTACCGGCTTCGATGACGCCGGCAAGCAGGCGATCCGCGATGCGGCGCAGCATATCGGCATCGTGTTCGCCGCCAACTTCAGCGTCGGCGTCAACCTGGTGCTGAAACTGCTGGAGAAGGCCGCGCAGGTGATGGGCGACTATACCGATATCGAAATCGTTGAGGCGCACCACCGCCACAAAGTGGATGCGCCGTCGGGCACGGCGTTGGCCATGGGTGAAGCGATCGCCGGCGCGCTGGGGCGCGATCTGAAAAGCTGCGCGGTCTATGCGCGCGAAGGCCATACCGGCGAGCGCGATCCGAAAAGCATCGGCTTTGCCACCATTCGCGCCGGCGACATCGTCGGCGAGCACACCGCGATGTTCGCTGACATCGGTGAACGGGTGGAAATCACCCATAAAGCCTCCAGCCGTATGACTTTTGCCAGCGGCGCGGTGCGCGCGGCTTCCTGGTTACATAACCGTGATAAAGGTCTGTTTGATATGCACGACGTGTTGAATTTGGACCAATTATAATTGATTTGCATACCATCGTGATGTGGTTGTATTGATCATAATGATATGATAATCGGACAATAAATTTATTGTCCTTTTTTTTAACATGAAAAATGGAGTGTTGGTGTGTTTTTGTTGTCGTAATTGTTATTTATCGATAATTATCTCGCTAATCACCCCGTTTTCATCCACCAGATCCCATTTCAGCGTCTTTTTAAGCCCATTCTGGCGCCATTTTCCGTCATTCAGCTTCGCAACCGTTTTCCAGCCTCGGTTTTCTGTGTTTTTATCGACGCTCAAGCCTCATGAGCGCCGAGAACTGCAAAAATAAAACAAAAAACGGCAGTTTGGGTAGACAAGCCGGGCACTCATCATTAAAATGCGCCCAATTTGCCAAAAATTGGCCTCGCGGACGGTTTTTGCATTGATTTAGATCGCGATATCTGAATTAATATGCAAATATTGTGATTGATTATTCCTCGGAGGATGTTTTGATAAAGTCAGCGCTATTGGTTCTGGAAGACGGAACCCAATTCCACGGTCGGGCCATCGGGGCAGAGGGAACGGCAGTGGGGGAAGTGGTCTTCAATACGTCGATGACCGGTTATCAAGAAATCCTCACTGATCCTTCCTATTCCCGCCAGATCGTTACTCTTACTTATCCTCATATCGGCAATGTCGGCACCAATGCTTCCGACGAAGAATCCTCCGCAGTACACGCCCAAGGCCTCGTCATTCGTGACCTCCCGCTGATCGCCAGCAACTACCGCAACGAAGAAAGCCTGTCCGACTACCTCAAGCGTAACAACATCGTGGCGATCGCCGATATCGATACCCGTAAATTAACCCGCCTGCTGCGCGAGAAGGGCGCCCAGAACGGCTGCATCATCGCCGCCGACTCGCCGGACGCCGCGCTGGCCCTGGCCAAGGCGCAAGGTTTCCCGGGGTTGAAGGGCATGGATCTGGCGAAAGAGGTCACCACCCAAGAGGCCTACAGCTGGCAGCAAGGCAGCTGGACGCTTGAAGGCGACCTGCCTGAAGCCAAGACCGCCGCGGAACTGCCGTTCCACGTGGTGGCTTACGACTACGGTGCCAAGCGCAACATCTTGCGCATGCTGGTGGATCGCGGCTGCCGCCTGACCGTGGTGCCGGCGCAGACCCCGGCCGACGAGGTGCTGAAAATGAGTCCGGACGGCATCTTCCTGTCCAACGGCCCGGGCGACCCAGAGCCGTGCGACTACGCCATCGCCGCCATCAAACAGTTCCTGGAAACCGACATTCCGGTGTTCGGCATCTGCCTGGGCCACCAGCTGCTGGCGCTGGCCAGCGGGGCGAAAACCATGAAGATGAAGCTCGGCCACCACGGCGGCAACCACCCGGTGAAGGATCTGGACAACAACACCGTGATGATCACCGCGCAGAACCACGGCTTCGCCGTCGATGAAAACAACCTGCCGGCGAACCTGCGCGTCACGCACAAATCGCTGTTCGACCACACGGTGCAGGGCATTCACCGCACCGACAAAGCGGCGTTCAGCTTCCAGGGTCACCCGGAAGCCAGCCCAGGCCCGCACGATGCCGCGCCGCTGTTCGATCACTTCATCGAACTGATTGAGACTTACCGTTCTAACGCCAAATAATCAGGAGCAGTAAAAAATGCCAAAACGTACAGACATAAAAAGCATCCTGATCCTCGGCGCTGGCCCGATCGTTATCGGCCAGGCGTGTGAGTTCGACTACTCGGGTGCCCAGGCGTGTAAAGCGCTGCGCGAAGAGGGTTACCGCGTCATTCTGGTCAACTCCAACCCGGCGACCATCATGACCGACCCGGAAATGGCCGACGCGACCTACATCGAGCCGATCCACTGGGAAGTGGTGCGCAAGATCATCGAAAAAGAGCGCCCGGATGCGGTGCTGCCGACCATGGGCGGCCAGACGGCGCTGAACTGCGCGCTGGAGCTGGAGCGTCAGGGCGTGCTGGCCGAGTTCGGCGTGACCATGATCGGCGCCACCGCCGATGCGATCGACAAGGCCGAAGACCGTCGCCGTTTCGACGTGGCGATGAAGAAAATCGGTCTGGACACCGCGCGTTCCGGCATCGCGCACACCATGGAAGAAGCGCTGGCGGTCGCCGCTGACGTCGGCTTCCCGTGCATCATCCGCCCTTCCTTTACCATGGGCGGCACCGGCGGCGGCATCGCCTACAACCGCGAAGAGTTCGAAGAGATCTGCGAACGCGGCCTGGATCTGTCGCCGACCAAAGAACTGCTGATCGACGAATCGCTGATCGGTTGGAAAGAGTACGAGATGGAGGTAGTGCGCGATAAGAACGACAACTGCATCATCGTCTGCTCCATCGAAAACTTCGACGCCATGGGCATCCACACCGGCGACTCGATCACCGTCGCACCGGCGCAGACCCTGACCGACAAGGAATACCAAATCATGCGCAACGCCTCGATGGCGGTGCTGCGTGAGATCGGCGTCGAAACCGGCGGCTCCAACGTGCAGTTCTCGGTCAACCCGAAAACCGGCCGCCTGATCGTTATCGAAATGAACCCGCGCGTGTCGCGCTCTTCGGCGCTGGCGTCGAAAGCCACCGGCTTCCCTATCGCCAAGATCGCCGCCAAGCTGGCGGTGGGCTACACCCTCGATGAGCTGATGAACGACATCACCGGCGGCCGCACCCCGGCATCGTTCGAACCGTCTATCGACTACGTCGTGACCAAGATCCCGCGCTTCAACTTCGAGAAGTTCGCTGGCGCCAACGACCGCCTGACCACCCAGATGAAGTCGGTCGGCGAAGTGATGGCCATCGGCCGTACCCAGCAGGAGTCGCTGCAAAAAGCGCTGCGCGGTCTGGAAGTGGGCGCCACCGGCTTCGACCCGAAAGTGAGCCTGGACGATCCGGAAGCGCTGACTAAAATCCGCCGCGAGCTGAAAGACGCCGGTTCCGACCGCATCTGGTACATCGCCGACGCCTTCCGCGCCGGGCTGTCAGTTGACGGCGTCTTCAACCTGACCAATGTCGACCGTTGGTTCCTGGTGCAGATTGAAGAACTGGTGCGCCTGGAAGAGCAGGTGGCCGAAGCGGGCATCAACGGCCTGGACAAAGCGTTCCTGCGCACCCTGAAGCGCAAGGGCTTCGCCGATGCGCGTCTGGCCAAGCTGGCCGGCGTCGCCGAGAGCGAAATTCGCAAGCTACGCCACAGCCACGGCCTGCATCCGGTGTACAAGCGCGTGGATACCTGCGCGGCGGAATTCGCCACCGACACCGCCTACATGTACTCCACCTATGAAGAAGAGTGCGAGTCCAACCCGACCAACGACCGGCCGAAAGTGATGGTGCTGGGCGGCGGGCCGAACCGTATCGGCCAGGGCATCGAGTTCGACTACTGCTGCGTGCACGCCTCGCTGGCGCTGCGCGAAGACGGCTACGAGACCATCATGGTCAACTGCAACCCGGAAACTGTCTCCACCGACTACGACACCTCCGACCGCCTGTACTTCGAGCCGGTAACGCTGGAAGACGTGCTGGAAATCGTGCGCATTGAGAAGCCGAAGGGCGTGATCGTGCAGTACGGCGGCCAGACCCCGCTGAAGCTGGCGCGTGAGCTGGAAGCCGCGGGCGTGCCGATCATCGGCACCAGCCCGGACGCCATCGACCGCGCCGAAGACCGCGAGCGCTTCCAGCAGGCGGTCAACCGCCTGGGCCTGAAGCAGCCGGCCAACGCCACCGTCACCGCCATCGAGCAGGCGGTGGAGAAGGCGGCGGGCATCGGTTATCCGCTGGTGGTGCGCCCTTCCTACGTGCTGGGCGGCCGGGCGATGGAAATCGTCTATGACGAAACCGACCTGCGCCGTTACTTCCAGACTGCGGTCAGCGTGTCCAACGATGCGCCGGTGCTGCTGGACCGCTTCCTGGACGACGCGGTGGAAGTGGACGTCGACGCCATCTGCGACGGCGAGCGCGTGCTGATTGGCGGCATCATGGAGCACATCGAGCAGGCGGGCGTGCACTCCGGCGACTCCGCGTGTTCGCTGCCGGCGTACACCCTGAGCCAGGACATTCAAGACGTGATGCGTCGCCAGGTGGAAAAGCTGGCGTTCGAGCTGCAGGTGCGCGGCCTGATGAACGTGCAGTTCGCGGTGAAAGACAACGAAGTCTACCTGATTGAAGTGAACCCGCGCGCCGCGCGCACCGTGCCGTTCGTGTCCAAAGCGACCGGCGTGCCGCTGGCCAAAGTGGCCGCGCGCGTGATGGCGGGCAAAACGCTGGTTGAGCAGGGCGTGACCGAAGAAATTATCCCGCCGTACTACTCGGTGAAAGAAGTGGTGCTGCCGTTCAACAAATTCCCGGGCGTCGACCCGATTCTGGGGCCGGAAATGCGCTCTACCGGGGAAGTGATGGGCGTGGGCCGCACTTTCGCGGAAGCTTTCTCCAAAGCGATGCTGGGCAGTAACTCGGGCATGAAGAAGCAGGGCCGCGCGTTGCTGTCGGTGCGTGAAGGCGACAAGGCTCGCGTGGTCGATTTGGCCGCCAGCCTGCTGAAGCAGGGCTTCGAGCTGGATGCCACCCACGGCACCGCGGTGGTGCTGGGCGAAGCGGGCATCAACCCGCGCCTGGTCAACAAGGTGCACGAAGGGCGTCCGCACATTCAGGACCGTATCAAAAACGGCGAGTACACCTACATCGTCAACACCACGGCCGGCCGTCAGGCGATTGAGGACTCCAAGCTGATTCGCCGCAGCGCCCTGCAGTACAAGGTGCACTACGACACCACGTTGAACGGCGGCTTCGCTACCGCGATGGCGCTGAAAGCGGATCCGACCGAGCAGGTGACGTCGGTGCAGGAAATGCACGCGCGCATCGGCAAGTAACCGCGCGATAACACTACGCCAGGGGCGCTGCAGTTCAATGCAGCGCCCTTTTTTATTCAGCGAATTTGTCGGCAGGCGTTAAAAATTTCCGCTATCAATCAGTGGCCAAACTGTCACCCTGTGTGATTGGTATATGCTTGGTGTATTGGCAAGGAACGAAGGAACGACGATAACAATGATTCTGATAATTTACGCTCACCCGTATCCCCGGCATTCGCATGCCAATCAGCGCCTGCTGCAGGCGGTGAGGGATCTCCCCGAGGTAGAGGTGCGCTCGCTGTATGAGCTGTACCCCGATTTCAATATCGATATCAACGCCGAGCAGCGGGCGCTGGAGCGCGCCGACCTGGTGGTGCTGCAGCATCCGATGCAGTGGTACAGCTTCCCGCCGCTGTTGAAGCTGTGGATCGACAAAGTGCTGGAGCACGGCTGGGCCTACGGCCACGACGGCAACGCGCTAGTGGGTAAAGACTGCCTGTGGGCGGTGACCAGCGGCGGCGACGAGCACCACTTCGAGCTGGGCGACTTTCCCAACTTTGCTGCGCTGGCGCAGCCGCTGCAGGCCACGGCGATCTACTGCGGCATGAACTGGCAACCCTATTTTGCCGTACATAATACTTTTACCTGCAACGAACCGGCGCTGCTCGCCGCCGGCGAAGCCTACCGGCAGCGGTTGGTCGACTATCTGATGGAACATGCCGAAGCGGAAACTCGGGAGGCCAGCCATGGATAATCACCACATGATGATCGAGGGGCTGATCTACCTCGGCTCCGCCGCGCTGTTCGTGCCGATCGCGGTGCGTCTGGGGCTGGGCTCGGTGCTCGGCTACCTGATCGCCGGCTGCATCATTGGCCCCTGGGGGCTGAAGCTGGTGTCGGACGCCGAGTCGATCCTGACCTTCGCCGAGATCGGCGTGGTGCTGATGCTGTTTATCATCGGCCTGGAGCTGGATCCCAAGCGGCTGTGGACGCTGCGCGCCTCGGTGTTCGGCGGCGGCAGCATTCAGATGGTGGGCTGCGGCCTGGCGCTGAGCGCCTTCTGTTACTTCCTCGGCCTCAACTGGAAGGTGGCGCTGCTGATCGGCCTGACGCTGGCGCTCTCATCCACCGCCATTGCCATGCAGGCGATGAGCGAACGCAATTTGACGCCGTCGCCGATCGGCCGCAGCGCGTTTGCGGTGCTGCTGTTCCAGGATATCGCGGCGATCCCGCTGGTGGCGATGATCCCGCTGCTGGCCAGCAGCGGCGCCACCACCACGCTGGGCGCTTTCGTGCTGTCGGCGGCCAAGGTGGTGGGCGCGTTGACGATGGTGGTGCTGCTCGGCCGCTACGTCACCCGCCCGCTGCTGCACTTCGTCGCCCGTTCGGGCATGCGCGAAGTGTTCAGCGCCGTGGCGCTGTTCCTGGTGTTCGGTTTCGGCATCCTGCTGGAGATGGCCGGGCTGTCGATGGCGATGGGGGCGTTCCTCGCCGGGGTGCTGCTGGCGAGCTCGGAATACCGCCACGCGCTGGAGAGCGATATTCAGCCGTTCAAAGGGCTGCTGCTGGGGCTGTTCTTTATCGGCGTCGGCATGTCGATCGACTTCGGCACGCTGTTCCATCACCCGCTGCTGATCGCCTCGCTGTTGCTGGGCTTTATGCTGATCAAGGCGGCGCTGCTGTGGCTGATTGGGCCGCTGCTCGGCGTGCCGAAGCGCCAGCGCGGCCTGTTTGCCATTCTGCTGGGGCAGGGCAGTGAATTCGCCTTCGTGATCTTCAGCGCCGCGCAGCTGGCCGGCGTACTGCCGGTCGAATGGGCCAAATCGCTGACGCTGGCGGTGGCGCTGTCGATGGCGGCCACGCCGCTGCTGTTGGTGATCGCCGCGCAGCTGGAGAAAAATGCGCCGAAAGAGGAGCGCCCGGCGGACGTCATCGACGACGAAAATGCCAGCGTGATCATCGCCGGCTTCGGCCGTTTCGGCCAGATCGCCGGCCGCTTGCTGCTGGCCAACGGCGTACACACCGTGGTGCTGGATCACGATCCGGACCATATCGAAACGCTGCGCAAATTCGACACCAAGGTGTTCTACGGCGACGCCACGCGCGCCGATCTGCTGGAGGCCGCTGGCGCCGCCCACGCCAAGGTGCTGATCAACGCCATCGATGACGTGGAAGACAGCCTGGCGCTAACCGAGCTGGCCAGGCAGCACTTCCCGCATCTGAAGGTGGTGGCACGGGCGCGCGACGTCGATCACTGGTATCAGCTGCGGCAGCTTGGGGTGGAAAAACCGGAGCGCGAAACCTTCGAAAGCTCGCTGCGCGTCGGCCGTGAAACGCTGGAGCTGCTGGGGCTGGACGCCTATGAGGCGCGCGAGAAGGCGGACACGTTCCGCCGCTATAACCTGAAGATGCTGGAAGACACGCTGGAGAATTATCAGGACACCGAGTTCCGCATCGCCAGCCTGCAGCGGGCCAAGGAGATGCTCAGCGCGGCCATCGAGCAGGATCAGAATCGGCTGGCGCGGGTGCAGCAGACCGGCTGGCGCGGCAGTATCGACGGCAAGGCGCCGGAGGACGAGGTGGTGGAAGCCAAAGGATAAGAGTAGGGGCGCCAGATCGGCGCCCCTTCTTTTGCTTAGCTCAGCGCGACCTTGATGCCCAAGGCGATCAGCATGCCGCCCAGCAGCTTGTCGACGATCTTCTGGGTCTTTTCCAACCCGCGGCGCACCGGCCCGCTCTGGATCAGGAACACCAGCAGCGGCCACCAGATAACCGACAGGCCGAGAATAATCCCCGCGTACCACAGCTTGTCGCCCAGACCGGAATCGATCTGCAGCACCTGGGTGAACACCGCCAGGAAGAACAGGGTGGCCTTCGGGTTCAGCAGGTTGCACAGGTAGCCTTGCGCAAAGGCGCTCTTCAGGCTGACCTGCTGCTGCGGCAGATTGCTGACGTTCATCTTGCCGCCGCCGCGCGACAGCAGCGCCTGGATGCCGATCCACACCAGATAGACCGCCCCGGCGTATTTCAGCAGGTTAAACAGCCACGGCGTGGTGGTGATCACCACCGCCAGCCCGGCGACGCAGTAGGACATGTGGGTGGCGACGCCGCAGATCACGCCGAAGGCGGTCATCATGGCGGCCAGCCGTGGATAGCGGGCGGCGTTTTTGATCACCAGGAAAAAATCCGGGCCGGGGGAGAGCATGCCGAGGGCGGCAATGCCGGCGACGAACAGCGAAGTTTCAAGCATGGGAGCGTCTCGCGCAAAAGACAGAGTTCTGGCGATAATAACGCCGCTTCCTCTGATGCGCATCAACCCAATGAGGTATTGTTAGGCTCTATGATAATAATTCATCTACCGCCAGCAACGGAGCACCATGCAGCAGACTAACGCCACAGACCGGCCGGAGCCGCACCGGCAACAGCGTGAAATTACCCGCCTGTGCATTCAATGCGCGCTGCTGCTGTTGCAGCACGGCGCCGAGAGCACGGTGGTGGAACAGCTGTCGACCCGCCTGGGGCTGGCGCTGGGGATGGACAGCGTGGAAAGCTCGATCTCCGCCAATGCGGTGGTGTTGACCACCCTCAGCCACGGCGCCTGCCTGACCACCACCCGCAAGAACGTCGATCGCGGCATCAATATGCAGGTGGTGACCGAAGTGCAGCATATCGTGATCCTCGCCGAGCATCGCCTGGCGGATGCGCACGACGTGGCGCGCCGCTTTGACAGGATCCGACCGTTACGCTACCCGCGCTGGCTGGTGGTGCTGATGGTGGGGTTGTCCTGCGGGTGTTTCAGCATGCTCAACGGCGGCGGCGGCGATGCTTTCCTGGTGACCTTTATCGCCAGCGGCGCGGCGATGCTGGTGCGCCAAATCCTCACCGCCCGCCATATGAATCCGCTGATCAATTTTTGCCTGACGGCGTTTGTCGCTACGTCGATCTCCGGACTGCTGCTGCGCCTGCCGGCGTTTAAAGACACCTCGAGCGTGGCGATGGCCGCCAGCGTGCTGTTGCTGGTGCCGGGCTTCCCGCTGATCAACGCGGTGGCAGACATGTTCAAGGGGCACGTCAATACCGGGCTGGCGCGTTGGGCGATGGCCAGCCTGCTGACGCTGGCGACCTGCATCGGGGTGGTGATGGCGATGTCGCTGTGGGATCTGCGGGGGTGGTCATGAGTCTGCTGTGGGCCTTGTTGCAGGAGATGCTGTTGGCGGCGGTGCCGGCGCTGGGCTTCGCCATGGTGTTCAACGTGCCGCTGCGCGCGCTGCGCTATTGCGCGTTGCTCGGGGCTATCGGGCGCGGCTCGCGCATGCTGATGATGCACGGCGGCATGAACATTGAGTGGGCCTCGCTGCTGGCGGCGATCCTGATCGGTATCATCGGTATCTACTGGTCGCGCTGGCTGCTGGCGCATCCGAAGGTGTTCACCGTGGCGGCGGTGATCCCGATGTTCCCCGGCATTTCCGCCTATACCGCGATGATAACGGTGGTGGAGATCTCGCATCTGGGCTACAGCGAAGCCCTGATGGAGACCATGATCACCAACTTCCTCAAGGCCAGTTTTATCGTTGGCGCATTGTCGATCGGCCTGTCGTTGCCGGGCCTGTGGCTGTACCGTAAACGCCCCGGCGTGTGAAATGACCTGGCGGGAGATCGTTGGTTATTAGATATACTGATAAGAGCTATCTTATATATTCATCTTGCTTGATTAGCCTATCGACGGCACTCAGGCCTTTACGTATAGTGTCACCAATTTTGCTGCCTACACAGGGTTAAACAATGATTATCAGCCTGATCGCTGCCTTGGCGGCGGATCGCGTTATTGGCATGGAAAACGCCATGCCGTGGCACCTGCCGGCGGACCTTGCGTGGTTTAAACGCAACACGCTGAATAAGCCGGTTATTATGGGCCGCAAGACCTTCGAGTCCATCGGCCGCCCGCTGCCGGGCCGCCACAATATCGTTTTGAGCAGCCGCCCGGGCAATGCCGCCGGGGTGACCTGGGTGACCTCGCTGGATGAAGCGCTGGCCGCCGCGGGCGAGGTGGAAGAAGTGATGGTAATCGGCGGTGGGCGCATCTATACCCAGCTGCTGCCGCGCGCCGATCGCCTGTACCTGACGCACATCGACGCCGAAGTCGGCGGCGATACCCACTTCCCGGATTACGAGCCGGACGAGTGGGAAACCACGTTCAGCGAATTCCACGACGCCGACGATCTCAACTCGCACAGCTACTGCTTCGAAATCCTGCAGCGCCGCTGATTTAAGCGCGTTAGCCAACTCTCCCCGGGGGCGCAAGCAATTGCGCCCCCGGCCTTTTTGCGTCCGTCGTTTGTAACCTTTCCGTCACATTACCTGATTAGTATGAAGCCCAACTCCGAGCGCCACGGCAACTCTGGTGAATCTTGACCGCGGCGCCATAACTAAAAAGGTAACCACGCTATGACCAAGCAAATTGAGCAATTAGACGCCGACCGCCTGATCGATCCCACTCGCCGCAAACTGCTGCTCGGCAGCGCCGGCGCCGTCGGCCTGGCCGGTTTTCTCGGCGGCGGCATCTGGTCGGTCTCCAGTGAGGCGTTGGCCGAGGATCTGCCGCCG
This sequence comes from Serratia sp. TSO36, assembly GCF_057808395.1. NCBI lineage: Bacteria > Pseudomonadati > Pseudomonadota > Gammaproteobacteria > Enterobacterales > Yersiniaceae > Serratia > Serratia sp. TSO36. Next base: position 185,762 of record NZ_JBJZOU010000006.1, read on the forward strand.
AACAAGCTGTTGGGCTTTCAGGGTATCGCCGCGTCTACCGCCGATGAGGTGACCATCGCGCCGGGCTACCGCGCCGAGGTGCTGATCTCCTGGGGCGAGCCGCTGGTGGACGGCGCGCCGGCCTTCGATCCGCAGGGCAACAACAGCGCCGCCGATCAGGAAAAACAGTTCGGTGACAATAACGACGGCATGAGCTTCTTCCCGATCGATGACAATCATGGCGTGATGGCCATCAATAACGAATACGTTAACGAGCAGTACCTGTTCGCTCACGGCGGCGCCAAGGCTACCAGCCTGGAAGAGGTGCGTAAATCGCAGGCGGCGCACGGCGTCTCTATCGTGGCAGTAAAGCGCGTCGGCGACGGCCAGCGCTGGGAGGTGGAGCGCCCGTCGCGCTATAACCGCCGCATCACCGCCAATACCGAAATGCAGTTCAGCGGCCCAGCCGCCGGGCACCCGCTGCTGCAGACCGCCGCCGATCCGAGCGGGCGCAAGGTGCTGGGCACTTTCGGCAACTGCGCCAACGGCAAGACGCCGTGGGGCACCTACCTGACCTGCGAAGAAAACTTCGATACCTACTTTGGCACTCATCAGGCTGATTACAAAACCACGCCGGAACAGAAGCGCTACACGCTGAAGGTCAGCGAACCGGAGCGCAACTGGCCGGACTATGACGAGCGCTTCGACGTGGCGAAGAGCCCCAACGAATTCAACCGCCACGGCTGGATCGTCGAGATTGACCCGCTGAATCCGACCTCGACGCCCATCAAGCACACCGCGCTGGGCCGCTTCAAGCACGAGAACGCGGCGGTGACCGTGGCCAAAGATGGCCGTTTGGTGGTGTACATGGGTGACGACGAGCGCGGCGAGCATATCTATAAGTACGTTTCCAAAGGTGTGGTCGACGCCGCCAATCCGGCCAACAATCGCACGCTGCTGGACGAAGGGACGCTGTACGTGGCGCAGTTCGACGGCGATGAGGCCGGCACGCCGCTGAAGGGCAAAGGGCGCTGGATTGCGCTCGAGTTCGGCAAGAACGGCCTGACGCCGGAGAACGGCTTCCGCGACGAGGCCGAAGTGCTGATCTTCGCCCGCAAGGCGGCGCAGCAGGTCGGCGCCACCAAAATGGATCGCCCGGAGTGGATCGCGGTGAACCCGCATGACGGCCGCGCGTACTGCACGTTGACCAACAACAGCAAGCGCGGCGAGGAAGGGATGCCGCTGAACGCCGCCAACCCGCGGCCGAACAATATCTATGGCCAGATCATTCGCTGGGACGAGGGCGGCGATGCCACCGCCGGCACCTTCGCTTGGGACATCTATGCGCTGTGTGGCAACCCGATTGCCCACCCGGAAGGCGTCAACCGCGGCACGCCGAACATCACGGCGGACAACACGTTCAACAGCCCGGACGGGCTGGGCTTCGATCGCGCCGGCCGCCTGTGGATCCTCACCGACGGCAAGTACAGCAACAAGGGGGATTACGTCGGGCAGGGCAACAACCAGATGCTGGTGGGCGATCCGGTCAGCGGCGAAATTCGCCGTTTCATGGTGGGGCCGAAGTCCTGCGAACTGACCGGCATCACCTTCACTCCGGACTACAAGACGATGTTCGTCAACGTGCAGCATCCGGGAGAAGAGGGCGATTCGCACTTCCCGAACAACAGCCCGCGCCCGCGTTCATCGGTATTGATGATCACGCGTGAAGATGGCGGGGTGATTGGGGCGTAAGGCGGTAAAGAGAACCAAGGCGGCCTGGGCCGCCTTTATGTTTGTTTTCAGGACGCGGCCAGTCTGCCGTCGTGGTCAGGCGCTTCGCCACGGTTGGCGGGCTGCGTGAAGTAACGGCGGTCTTCCCAGCGCAGCATCGTCAGATCGCCGCCCCAGCAACAGCCGGTATCCAGCCCGATTACGCCTTCCGGCGTGCCCTTGCCTTCCAGCGAGGCCCAGTGACCGAAGACGATGGTGTATTCCGGATCCACCAGGCGCGGTAGCTCGAACCACGGTTTCAGCGGCGCGGGTGCGGTGCCCGGCGCATCTTTGCAGATCATGTCGAGCTGGCCGTTGGGGAAGCAATAACGCATGCGCGTCAGCGCATTGGTGCTGAAACGCAGGCGCGCCAGGCCGCTCAGCTCCGGCGTCCAGTTGTTCGGCATATCGCCGTACATGGCGTCGAGGAACAGCGGGTAGCTGTCGCTGCTTAATACCGCTTCCACTTCGCGCGCGCACATTTTCGCGGTGTCGATATCCCACTGCGGGGTGATGCCGGCGTGCGCCATCACCAGCTTTTGCTCATCATCCACCTGCAGCACCGGTTGGCGGCGCAGCCAGTTGATCAGCTCGTCGGCGTCCGGCGCCTCCAGCAGCGGGGTGATGCGATCTTTGGGTTTGTTACGGCTGATGCCGGCGTAAACCGCCAGCAGGTGCAGATCGTGGTTGCCCAGCACCATGCGCACCGCCGGGCCGAGCGAGCGCACGAAGCGCAGCACGTCCAGCGAGGCGGGGCCGCGCGCCACCAGATCGCCGGTCAGCCACAGTTGATCGCGCTCGGGATCGAAAGCAACCTGAGCCAGCAGCGACTTCAGTTCATCGAAACAGCCGTGAACGTCGCCGATAAGGTATGTCGACATAATTAATGGATCAGCGTTGGAATGGCTAAGCGAAACACGGGAATAGCGGTGCGGAACGGCTGACCCTGGTGGTCAACCATTTCGTAATGGCCTTCCATGGTGCCCAGCGGCGTTTCCAGAATGGCGCCGCTGGTGTACTGAAACTCTCCGCCGGGCGGAATGACGGGCTGTTCGCCGATCACGCCTTCGCCCTGAACTTCGGTTTGGCGGCCGTTGCTGTTGGTGATCAGCCAGTAACGGCCCAGCAGTTGCACGTCGGTCCGCCCCAGATTGCGGATGGTGATGGTATAGGCGAAGACGTAACGCTCTTCTTCAGGGATCGACTGTGATTCCACATAGATGCTCTGAACCTGAATACACACGCGGGGCGAATCAATCATGACAACAACTCCTTATTGCTGCGGCGCCGGATTGGCTGACAGCCAGTTCGCCAGCTTGCAGTACTGCGCCACAGAAATATTTTCTGCTCTGAGCGAAGGATCGACGCCCAGCTCCGTCAGCTGCTCCGGCGTGAACAGGTCGCCCAGGCTGTTGCGGATGGTTTTCCGCCGCTGGTTGAACGCCTGCGTGGTGATGCGGCTCAGCATGCGCACGTCGCCCACCGGATTCGGCAGCACGCTGTGCGGCACCAGACGCACCACGGCGGAATCGACCTTCGGCGGCGGCGCGAACGCGGTCGGCGGCACTTCCAGCACCGGAATGACGTTGCAGTAGTACTGCGCCATCACGGTCAAACGCCCGTAGGCCTTGCTGTTCGGGCCGGCCACCAGACGGTTGACCACCTCTTTTTGCAACATAAAGTGCATGTCGCGGATTGCCTGAGTATAGCTGAAAAGGTGGAACATCAGCGGCGTCGAAATATTGTACGGCAGGTTACCAAATACGCGCAGCGGTTGGCCAGCTTCCTCGGCCAGTTCGGCGAAATTCACCGTCATGGCGTCCTGCTGGTGGATGGTCAGCTTGTCTTTCAGCCGCGGGTGGTTCTCAAGCCGGGTGGCCAGATCGCGGTCCAGTTCGATCACCGTCATGCGGTCCATGCGCGCGCCGACCGGCTCGGTCAAGGCGCCGAGGCCGGGGCCGATCTCGACCACCGCTTCGCCCGGCTGCGGATGAATGGCGGAGACAATGCTATCGATGACAAACTGATCGGTTAAAAAGTTTTGTCCAAAGCGTTTGCGGGCAAAGTGCCCTTGGTGGACTCTGTTATTCATTACAATTAATTATCATTTTAATGGCGAGATTCAGGGCCGTTTGGAAACTGCCGACATCGGCGGTGCCGGTGCCGGCCAGTTCCAGAGCGGTACCGTGGTCGACCGAGGTGCGTATGAAAGGCAAACCGAGGGTGATATTCACCGCGCGGCCGAACCCTTGGTATTTTAGCACCGGCAGCCCCTGATCGTGATACATCGCCAGCACCGCATCGGCATCTTGCAGATATTTGGGCTGGAACAGGGTGTCCGCCGGCAGCGGGCCGACAAGATGGATGCCGTCAGCGCGCAGCGCGTCGAGCGCCGGGATGATGGTGTCTATCTCTTCGTGCCCCATATGGCCGCCTTCCCCGGCGTGGGGGTTCAGGCCGCAGACGTAAATGTGCGGCCGGGCGATGCCAAATTTGGTTTTCAGATCGTGGTCGAGGATGCGGATGACTTCGAACAGGCTCTGTTGCGTGATGGCGCCCGGCACCGCCAGCAGCGGCAGGTGGGTGGTCGCCAGCGCCACGCGCAGCTCTTCGGTCGCGAGCATCATCACCACGCGATCGCAGCGGCTGCGATCGGCAAAGAATTCGGTATGGCCGATAAACGGCACGCCGGCGTCGTTGATCACGCCCTTGTTCACCGGGCCGGTGATCAGCGCGGCGAATTCGCCGTTCAGGCAGCCGTCGCAGGCGCGCGCCAGGGTTTCCACCACGTAGGCACTGTTGCCGACGTTCAGCTCCCCGGCGGTGACCGGGTGAGCGAGCGGGACCGGCAGTACGGTCAGCGTGCCGGCGCGTTGCGCTTCGGCCGGTTGCTGCGGCTGGTAGTCGCGCAGCGTCAGCGGCAGGCCCAAACGCTTGGCGCGTTCAAGCAGCAGGGCCGGATCGGCGCACACCACCAGCTCAACAGGCCAATCCTGTTGCGCCAGCGCTGCCACCAAATCCGGCCCTACCCCGGCGGGTTCGCCGGGGGTAATGACGACGCGTTTATTGCTGTGCATCGCTGCCATCGAGGATCTTCACGTAAGCCTGGGCGCGCTGTTCCTGCATCCAGGTCTGCGCCTCTTCGGCGAATTTACGGTTGAACAGCATGCGGTAAGCGCGATCTTTCTGCGCGGCGTCGGTCTTATCCACCTGGCGGGTATCCAGCAGCTGAATCAGGTGCCAACCGAAGGAAGAGTGGACCGGCGCGCTGATTTCACCCTTGCTCAGCTTCAGCAACGCATCGCGGAAGGCCGGATCGTAGATGTCCGGGGAAGCCCAGCCCAGATCGCCGCCCTGCATGGCAGAACCCGGATCCTGCGACAGCTGTTTGGCTTCGTCGGCAAACTTGGCGCGGCCGCTCTTGATCGCTTCCGCCACGGATTGCAGCTTGGCGCGCGCCTGATCGTCGGTCAGCACCACCGAAGGTTTCAGCAGGATGTGACGGGCGTGTACTTCGGTGACCGACACCGACTGGCTGGCGCCGCGGATGTCGTTCACTTTCAGGATGTGGAAGCCGACGCCGGAGCGGATTGGGCCGACGACGTCGCCTTTCTTGGCGCTCACCAGACGTTCCGCGAACAGGGTCGGGATCTCTTGCAGCTTGCCCCAGCCCATGTTGCCGCCTTTCAGCGCCTGAGAATCGGCGGAGTAGGTGATCGCCAGCTTGCCGAAGTCGGCGCCGCTGTTGATCTCACCCACCAGGCGTTTGGCCAGCTCTTCGGCTTTGTCGACCTGCTGCTGCGACGGATTCTCCGGCAGCGGGATCAGGATGTGGCTGATGTTCATTTCGGTGTCGCTGCCGTTCTGCGCGCCCACCTGCTTGGCCAGCGCGTCCACTTCCTGCGGCAGGATGGTGACGCGACGGCGCACTTCGTTGTTACGCACTTCGGAGATCAGCATCTCTTTGCGGATCTGCGAACGGTAGGTGTTGTAGTTCAACCCTTCGTACGACAGGCGGCTGCGCAGCTGATCGACGCTCATCTTGTTTTGCGCGGCGATGTTGGCGATCGCCTTGTCCAGATCGGCGTCGGACACGGTGATGCCCATTTTCTTGGCCATCTGCAGCTGGATGTTATCCATGATCAGGCGTTCGATGATCTGATGGCGCAGCGTCTTGTCGTCCGGCAATTGCTGGCCGGCCTGCTGGGCGTTGAGCTTCACTGACTGCAACAGACCGTTGACGTCGCTTTCGAGTACCACGCCGTTATCCACGACGGCGGCGACTTTATCCACTTCTTGGGGTGCTGCGAACGCGGCATTGGCGCAAACCACCAATCCGAGAATAAGCGTTCTCCAGTTCTTCATACATTTCCCATTATGTAATCCGCAAATGCGGGTGAAAGTTCTCGTTTTCAAAGTGTTGCAAAGCGTCAGAATGCGCGCTGATACGGCAGAATGCCGGAGCGCAGCATTTCTGCGGAGCCGAGACTATGATCGCTGCTCAGGCCGCGCAGTTCGACGTTGAACGAAACTCTGTTGTCGTAAACGCTGGTATTGTTGCTGTTGTTCCAATCGGTGATCTTGCGCTCATAGCCCAGGGTCACCGCCCAGCAGCAGGTGTTGTACTTCAGCCCCACCAGCTGATCGGCGGATTGCTTGGCACGGGTGTCGTAGTAATACGCCCCGACCACAGCCCAACGATCGGCGATCGGCCAGCTGCCGGTGATGCCCACCTGCGAGATGCCGTCCTGGAAGGCCGGAACCGTTTTGGTGTTCAACGCCGTCTGGATGTATTCCGGCGTGGCGTAACGGTAGTTCAACTGCACCACGCGCTCGGCGTCCTGGCGGTATTCCACCACGCCGTTGCCCAGCGAGACGCTGTTCAGGCGGGTGTCGTACTGCAGGCCGCCGCGCAGGCCCCAACGATCGTCGATTTTCCAATAGGTATCGCCGGCCCAGGCCACGCTGCCGGTATCGTCGTTGTTGTCGTACCCGGTTACCTGATCGCCGGTGCGCGAACGGCTGAAGTAGTAGATTTGACCCACGGAAGCGTTAAAACGTTCAACCAGCGCGTCATCATAAATGCGGGTGGTCAAACCGGTGGAGACGCGGTTCTGCGAAGCGATGCGATCCAGGCCGCTGTAGGTGCGGTCGCGGAACAGGCCGGAGTAGTCGGTCTGCAGCAGCGTGGTGTCGTAGGTGTAGATGTTACTCTGGTCGCGGTACGGCACGTACAGGTACTGTACGCGTGGCTCCAGCGTCTGGGTGGCGCCTTCGGCCCAGATCATCGGGCGTTCGAACACCAGCTTGCCGTCGACCTTGAACTGCGGCAATACGCGGTTGACCGAATCATCAAGCTCCGGAGCAACGGCGCCTTTGCGGCTCTGGTAGTTGGCGGCGAAACCGTCAGGAATATCCTGCTGGTAGTGGGTCGCCATCACCTTGGCTTCGGTGTTCAGGCTGGCCCAGCCGTTGGTGAGCGGCAGGTTGAGCGTCGGCTCCATATGCAGACGGGTGGCGTCCGGGCTGTACGGGTTGACGCTGGTGAACTTGGCCGCCTGGCCGTAAATATGGAAGTCGAACGGGCCGATGTCGTTTTTGTAGTAGTTCAGATCCAGCTGCGGTTGAACTTTATACGATTCCGACTGCGAGCGATCGGTATCGTCGTAAATCTGGAACTGCTTGGAACTCAGCGTGGCGTTCCAGTTCTCGTTGGCGTAGCCGAGGCTGAATTTCTGCGTGGCGTAGCCGTCGGTGGTGGAACCGTACTTGGAGTCCAGATCGGTGAAGTATTTGGAATCGCTGACCTTGGTGTAGTCGACGTTGAAGCGCCACACCTGATCCATGACGCCGTTGTGGTTCCAGTAGAACAGCCAGCGCTTGCTGTCGTCATGATCTTTGCCGTATTCCTTGTCGTCCGGCAACCAGTCGAACTCCATCAGGCCGAGGCCCGGCTGCACCAGATAACGGAACTCGGTCTGCCACTGCAGGCCGCGCTTGGACATATAATGCGGCGTGATGGTGGCGTCGTAGTTCGGCGCGATGTTCCAGTAGTACGGCAACATGAACTCGAAGCCGTTGTTGCTGCCGTACTTGGCGTTCGGGATCAGGAAGCCGGAACGGCGCTTGTCGCCGACCGGCAATTGCAGGTACGGGCTGTAGAACACCGGCACGCCGCCGATGCGGAAGCGGGCGTTCCACACTTCCGCCACCTGCTCTTCGCGATCGTGGATCACTTCGGAGCCGACCACGCTCCAGCTGTCGTCGCCCGGCAGACAGGAGGTAAAGGTGCCGTTTTCCAGAATGGTGTAACGGTTGGCGCCGCGCATTTTCATCTTGTCGGCGTCGCCACGCCCCTGACGGCCTACCATTTGGTAGTCGCCTTCATAGACGTCGGTATCTTTGGTGTTCAGGTTCGACCAGGCCTTCGGGCCTTTCAGTTTGATCTGATTGTCGCTGTAGTGCACGTCGCCGGTGGCGGTAACCGTGCGCACCGGCTCCGCCTGGCCAGGGTTTTGCGTCTGGTTCAGCTCTACTTCTTTGGCGGTCAGGGTGCTGTTGCCCTGCTCGATATGCACGTTACCGCTGAACAGGGCGCTTTTCGGATAGTCGGCGCGCGAGTCGTCGGCATTGATGGTGACCGGCAGGCTGTTCGGATCGCCGCTGACCAAAGGTTTGTCGTAAACGGGAACGCCAAGCATGCATTGCTCGGCCAGATCAGCCAGCGCGTGCTGACTGTAGAGTGCCGTCCAAATCATCGTGGCCAGCAGTGTTGGGAAACTTTTTTTCATACGCGGTTTTGGTGTTCCGTCATCAGAGGCGTCATGTCCGGCAAACGGTCAGAGACTATATTACTCATCTGCGTTGCGCTAGTGCTAAATCCAGCCGTTTACTTGCGTCGTCGTTAGGCGCAAAGATAAATGACAGGTATGATAATCCAAATTCTGGGAAAAATCGCCTGCGCCCTTTCCTGAAGCGAAGGGGGCGGGCGGCTTTCGGCATGATAATTGAGGAGTATATGCAGTATTGGGGAAAACTGCTCGGCGTCATCGTCGCCATTTGGTCTGGCGCGGGATTCTGGGGTGTAGTTCTGGGGCTGATTATCGGTCATATGATCGATACGGCGCGCAGCAATAAGCGCAGCCGGGGTTTCTTCACCGACCAGCAAACGCGGCAAACGCTGTTTTTCCGCACCACTTTTCAGGTGATGGGCCACCTGACCAAATCCAAAGGACGCGTTACCGAGGCAGATATCCAGATCGCCAGCCTGTTCATGGATCGCCTGCAGCTGCACGGCGAAGCGCGCACCGCGGCGCAGCAGGCGTTCCGCGAGGGGAAACAGAGCCAGTTCCCGCTGCGTGAGACGCTGCAGCAGTTCCGCAGCATCTGTTTTGGCCGCTTCGATTTGATTCGGATGTTTCTGGAAATTCAGATTCAGGCGGCGTTCGCCGACGGCTCGCTGCACCCAAATGAACGCCAGGTGCTGTATGTCATCGCCGAAGAGCTGGGCATTTCGCATGCGCAGTTCGATCAGTTTCTCAGCATGATGGAGGGCGGGCGTCAGTTCGGCGGCGGTCAGCAGGGTGGGTATTCGCAGGGCGGCTATCAGCAGGCTCAGCGCGGCCCGACGCTCGACGATGCGTGCAAGGTGCTCGGCGTGCGCAGCAGCGACGATGCCGCCACTATCAAACGCGCCTACCGCAAATTGATGAGCGAACACCATCCGGATAAGCTGGTGGCGAAGGGCTTGCCGCCGCAGATGATGGAAATGGCCAAGCAGAAAGCGCAGGAAATTCAGGCGGCGTACGATCTGATCAAACGCGAGAAAGGCTTCAAATAACGATACCCGTCATACTTCGAGCTGCAGGTGTGTTGGCTGCCTGCGCTTACCCCGGTTACGTACTTTTTGTACGCTCCCGGGGCAGCGCTTAGTTGCCGCCTTCCTGCAACTCGAATTATTTAGGGTATCCCTGAGATTAGCCTCAGAAATCCGGTTCGGCGCGAAAGTGCATCGGCGTCTGGAAGGCGGGGTGGGTGATGCGCAGCTCTTGCGCATGCAGCTGCAGCCGCGGCGCCATCGCCTTGGCCTCCGGCGGGGCGTAGAAACCGTCGCCGAGGATCGGATGCCCCAGCACTAGCATGTGCACCCGCAGCTGGTGCGAGCGGCCGGTGATCGGCGTCAGCTTTACGCGCGTGCTGCCGTCGGCGTCGCGCGACAGCACCTGATATTCCGTTTGCGCCGCTTTGCCGGTGTCAAAACACACCTTTTGCAGCGGCCGGTTCGGCCAGTCGCAGATCAGCGGCAAGTCCACCAACCCTTCGTCATGCGCCATATGCCCCCAAACGCGGGCGATATAGGATTTCTTCGGTTCGCGTTCGCGGAACTGACGCTTCAGCTCGCGCTCGGCGGCCTTGTTGAGCGCCACCACGATCACCCCGCTGGTGGCCATATCCAGCCGGTGCACCGATTCAGCGGCCGGATGATCGGCCTGAATGCGGGTCATCAGGCTGTCTTTGTTTTCCGGCGCGCGGCCGGGCACCGACAGCAAGCCGCTGGGCTTGTTGACCACCATGATGTGTTCATCCTGATACAGGATGTGCAGCGGGTCCTGCGGGGGATTGTAGGGTTCCATCTTGGCTCCGCGAAAAGGGCCGAACGGGGAGGCGGTTGCCGCCCCGCGTCGCACCGGTTACTGGTGGGTGACCACCACCAGACGAATGGCGTCGAGACGCCAGCCGGCTTCATTGAGGTTGGCCAGCACCTGACGGCGGTTGAACTCCAGCGCTTCGACTTCGTCGTCGCGGATGTTCGGGTTGACCGCCTTCAGCGCTTCCAGACGCGCCAGCTCGGCGCTCAGCTTGTCGTCCGCCTCTTGCTTCGCCTGTTCGATAAGCGTGCGCGCCTGTGCTTCCACCAGGCTTTCCGCCTGCTGCAGCATGGCGTGCACATCTTGCTGCACGGCGTTGACCAGCTTGCTGGAGGTGTGGCGGTTGACCGCGTTCAGTTGGCGGTTGAAGCTTTCGAACTCGACCTGCGCCGCCAGATTGGTGCCCTTGCGATCCATCAGCATGCGGATCGGCGTCGGCGGCAGGAAGCGGGTCAGCTGCAGGTGCTTCGGCGCCTGAGCCTCCACCACGTACACCAGCTCAACCAACAGGGTGCCGACCGGCAACGCTTTGTTTTTCAACAGGGACACCGCGCAGCTGCCGGTATCGCCGGACAGGATCAGATCCAGGCCATTGCGGATGATCGGGTGTTCCCAACTGACGAACTGCGCGTCTTCGCGCGACAGCGCCCGATCGCGATCGAAGGTGACGGTGCAGCCGTCCTGCGGCAGGCCCGGGAAGTCCGGCACCAGCATATGGTCGGACGGCGTCAGCACGATCAGGTTGTCGCTGCGGTCTTCCTGGTTGATGCCGACGATGTCGAACAGGTTGAGCGCGAAGCCCACCAGATTGACGTCGTTATCCTGCTCGGCGATGGCGGCGGCCAGCGCCTGGGCCTTGTCGCCGCCGTTGGAGTGCATCTCCAGCAGGCGGTCGCGGCCCTGTTCCAGCTGCGCTTTCAATTGATCGTGCTGCTGGCGGCAGGCGTGGATGAATTCGTCAAAGCCTTCCTGTTCGGTCGGCGCGGCCAGATAGCCGATCAACTGCTCGTAGCAGCTGTCGTAGATGGTGCGGCCGGTCGGGCAGGTGTGTTCGAAGGCATCCAGCCCCTCGTGGAACCAGCGGCCCAGCACCGCCTGCGCGGTGTGCTCCAGGTAAGGCACCATGATTTGGATATCGTGCATCTGGCCGATACGGTCCAGACGGCCGATACGCTGCTCCAGCAGATCCGGGTTGAACGGCAGATCGAACATCACCAGCTGGCTGGCGAACTGGAAGTTGCGGCCTTCGGAGCCGATCTCGGAACACAGCAGCACCTGCGCGCCTTCCTCTTCGGAGGCGAAGTAGGCGGCGGCGCGGTCGCGCTCGATGATCGACAGCCCTTCGTGGAACACCGCGGCGCGGATCGCTTCACGCTCGCGCAGCACCTGCTCCAGCTGCAGCGCGGTGTCGGCCTTGGCGCAGATCACCAGCACTTTTTCGTTGCGGTTGGCCAGCAGGTAGTCCAGCAGCCACTCGACGCGCGGGTCGAAGTTCCACCAGGTGGCGTTTTCGCCCTCGAATTCCTGGTAGATCTGCTCCGGGTACAGCATGTCGCGCGCGCGCGCTTCGACGGACTTCTTGGCGCCCATGATGCCGGACACTTTGATCGCAGTCTGATACTGGGTCGGCAACGGCAGCTTGATCTGGTGCAGGTTGCGGTGCGGGAAGCCCTTCACGCCGTTGCGGGTGTTACGGAACAGCACGCGGCTGGTGCCGTGGCGATCCATCAGCATGGAAACCAGCTCCTGGCGCGCCTGCTCGGCGTTGTCGCCTTCGCTGTTGGCGGCTTTGAGCAGCGGTTCGATGTCCTGCTCGTCGATCAGCTCGCCCAACAGGTTCAATTTGTCGTCGGCCAGGCGTTTACCGCTCAGCAGCAGGGTGACGGCGTCGGCCACCGGGCGGTATTTCTGCTGCTCGGCGACGAACTCGCCGTAGTCGTGGAAACGGTTTGGATCGAGCAGGCGCAGGCGCGCGAAGTGGCTCTGTTGGCCCAGCTGTTCCGGGGTGGCGGTCAGCAGCAGCACGCCGGGGATATGCTCGGCCAACTGCTCGATCACCTGATATTCACGGCTCGGCGCTTCTTCGCTCCAGGCCAGGTGGTGCGCTTCGTCGACCACCAGCAGATCCCACTGGGCGTCCGCCAGCTCTTCCAGGCGCTGCTTGTTGCGGCGCACGAAGTCCAGCGAGCAGATCACCAGCTGTTCGGTTTCGAACGGGTTGCTGCTGTCGAGCTTGGCTTCGGCGTAGCGGCTGTCGTCGAACAGCGAGAAGTAGAGGTTGAAGCGGCGCATCATCTCCACCAGCCACTGGTGCTGCAACGTTTCCGGCACCACGATCAGCACGCGCTCGGCGCGGCCCGCCAGCAGCTGCTGGTGGATGATCATGCCGGCTTCGATGGTTTTGCCGAGGCCGACTTCGTCCGCCAGCAGCACGCGCGGCGCATGGCGCTGGCCGACTTCATGGGCGATGTGCAGCTGGTGCGGGATCAGGCTGGCGCGCATGCCGCGCAGGCCGGCGAACGGCAGGCGATACTGCTCGCTCTGGTACTTGCGCGCGCGAAAACGCAGCGCGAAACGGTCCATGCGGTCAATTTGGCCGGCGAACAGGCGATCCTGCGGCTTGCTGAAGGTCAGCTTGCTGTCCAGCAGGACTTCGCGCATCGCCACACCGCTCTCCTGGGTGTCCTGGCGGGTGCCGATATAGGTCAACAGACCGTTTTCCTCTTTCACCTCTTCCACCTGCAGCTGCCATCCTTCGTGGCTGCTGACGGTATCGCCCGGGTTGAACATCACGCGGGTGATCGGCGAATCGTTTCTGGCATAGAGGCGGTTTTCACCGGTGGCGGGGAAAAGCAGGGTAATCATGCGCGCGTCCAGCGCCACGACGGTGCCCAGTCCTAATTCGCTTTCCGTGTCGCTGATCCAGCGTTGACCAAGAGTAAAAGGCATATATTGTCGGCTCGATTCTTTGTAAGTAAGTCTTGTTACCGGGCGGGAAGGGCCGCGGCACCTGTACTGAACGTCTGCTATCCCGGTTTGTTTTAAATTTGACGGGCAATAGCCATTCACGCCATGCAGACGTCGCGAGACGGCAGGGCTAAGCGTGGTTCAGTTTTGGGAAGGGCGCTATGGTAATGGAAGGCGGCGCGTTCGTCACCTGCAAAACCGGATGATTTTTCTTAACCTGGCGCAATCTCAAAACAGCCCCATCTGCCCGGTGACCAGCGTGGTGAAATCGTCGTGCAAGAAAGGGAGTATAGCGTCTGCCACCGGTTGCAGCTGGCGTTCGAGGTAATGCTGATAGTCGATGGGCGAATGGCGCGTTTCCAGCGGTTCCGGCCCGGCGACGGTCATCACGTAGCTGATCCAGCCGCCGTTCTGATACTGCAGCGGCCGCCCCTGGCTGCGGTTGTAGTCGTCGGCGATGCGAGCGGCGCGGGCGTGCGGCGGCACGTTGCGCTGATAGTCGTCGAGTTTCCTGCGCAGGCGCTTGCGGTACACCAGCTGATCGTCGAAGTCGCCGTTCAGGGTTTTGCCGACATAGTCGCGCACATAGTCCTGGTAGGGTTGCCGTTTGAAGATGCGCTGATAGAGCTGCTGCTGGAACTGCTGCGCCAGCGGCGTCCAGTCGGTGCGCACCGTTTCCAGACCTTTGTACACCATCTCTTCCTCGCCGCCGCCGCGCGCGATCAGGCCGGCGTAGCGCTTCTTGCTGCCCTGTTCGGCGCCGCGAATGGTCGGCATCAGGAAGCGGGAATAGTGGGTTTCGAACTCCAGCTCCAGCGCGTTCTCCAGCCCGAACTGCTGCTGCAGATGCTGCTGCCACCAGGCGTTGACCCGCTGCACCAGCGCCCGGCCGATCTGCGCCGCCTGCTGCTCGTCATGCGGCTGTTTCAGCCACACGAAGGTGGAGTCGGTATCGCCGTAAATCACCTGATAACCTTCGGCTTCGATCAGCTCGCGGGTTTGACGCATGATCTCGTGGCCGCGCAGGGTGATCGACGACGCCAGCCGCGGATCGAAGAAGCGGCAGCCGCTCGATCCCAGCACGCCGTACAGCGCGTTCATGATGATCTTCAGCGCCTGCGACAGGGGCTTGTTGTGTTGGCGCTTGGCGGCCTCGCGCCCTTGCCAGATCTGCTCGACGATCGCCGGCAGGCAGTGTTTGCTGCGCGAGAAGCGGGCGTTGCGAAAGCCGGGCACCGAATCGGCGTCGTTTGGGTGGCGCATGCCTTCCACCAGCCCGACCGGATCGATCAGGAAGGTGCGGATGATCGACGGGTACAGGCTTTTATAGTCCAGCACCAGCACCGAATCGTACAGGCCGGGCCGGGAGTCCATCACGAAGCCGCCGGGGCTGTGTTCCTCCGGCTGTTCGCCGAGGTTGGGGGCGACAAAGCCCAGGCGGTGCATGCGCGGCATATAAAGGTGGCTGAAGGCCGCCACCGATCCGCCGCTGCGATCGGCCGCCAGCCCGGTGACGGTGGCGCGTTCCAGCAGGAAGTTGAGCAGATCGGCTTTGGCGAAGATGCGCGTCACCAGCTCGCAGTCCTTCAGGTTGTAGCGGGCCAGCGCCGGCTTGTCTTCGGCGAAGCGCCGGTCGATCTCCGCCATGCGTTGATAAGGGTTGTCGATCGCCTTGCCTTCACCCAGCAGTTCCTGCGAAACGTATTCCAGGCTGAAGGAGGGAAAATTCCAGGTGGCGGACTTCAGCGCTTCGATGCCGTCGATGATCAGGCGGCCGGCGGCGGCGGCGAAAAAGTGGTTCTGCTTGAAGCCGTGCTCGCGCCACTCCAACAGGTTGCCGCCGCGCCCCAGCCGCAGCGGGATCTGGTAGCGTTCGGCGTGCTTTTGCAGCACCCGCAGATCGAACTGCACCAGGTTCCAGCCGATGATGGCGTCGGGATCGTGGCGCTCCAGCCACGCGTTGAGTCGTTCCAGCAGTTGGGGGCGGCTGGCGCAGTATTCCAGATCGAAATCCAGCGGCGCATCGCCGCCGTTGGCCGGCCCCAGCATGTAGACCTGCCGCTGGCCGCAGCCTTCCAGCGCGATGGAGTAAAGCTCGCCGTGGGCGGTGGTTTCGATATCCAGCGACACCAGCCTGAGCGTCGGGCGGTAGTCCGGCGCCGGCTTCATCTGGCCATTGAGCAACGGCCCGCCGCCGTTGGCCTGGCCGTTGAACCACACCGGCGCGGTGATGAAGCGCTCCATCAGATAGCGTTCGGGCGGGCGAATGTCGGCCTCGTAGACCGTAACGCCGCCTTCCCGCAGCAGTTTTTCCAGCTTGATGAGCTGACGGTGCTGGCGACAGTACAGCCCCAGCATCGGGCGGTGATGAAAATCCGTCAGTGCCAGCGGTTTCAGTTCCACCTGCCGCTCTTCGCGCAGCAGCAGTTCCGCGCGCGGCTTTTGTTCGGCGGGGATAAACGCCACCGAGGTTTGCGGCGGCAAGCGCAGCTGACGCGGGCCCGCGTCGGTCGCCAGCCAAAATTCGACCTCGGTGCCGGCGGGCGTGTCGCGCCAGTGGCGAGTGAGCAGGAAACCCTGTTGCAGTGCTGTCATAACCCCTTCGTCTTCCGCCGGGCGGCGTGCGCGACATTCAGCGAGATGTCGGTTTTGGCGCTAATATAGATAAATTATAGTATGTGTTTTTATACAGTCATTGTCCATCGGCGTTCGGCGCTGCCAAATACGCATACAATTCATCGATTGACTCGCCAGCGGCGGCGCTGGAAAATCCTCGGCCCCGTTTGGCCGAATAATCCGCAGAGGTGTAATGGAAGCCTATTTACAAGATTTGATCACCCAGTCGCTGGCTTTCACCCTGATGGTCGTCCTGCTGGTCGCTTTTCTCGAGTCGCTGGCGCTGGTGGGGCTGCTGCTGCCCGGCACGGTGATGATGGCCAGCATCGGCGCGCTGATCGGCAGCGGCAAGGTGGACTTCTACTACGCCTGGGCGGCGGGGATCGTCGGCTGCCTGCTCGGCGACTGGATCTCCTATTTCGTCGGCCGCGCCTTCAAAGGGCCCTTGCACCGCTGGTCGTTCCTGAAGAAGAACAAAGCGCTGCTCGACAAAACCGAACACGCCTTGCACCAGCACAGCATGGCGACCATTCTGATCGGCCGCTTCGTTGGCCCGACGCGCCCGCTGGTGCCGATGGTGGCCGGCATGCTCGATCTGCCGCCGTACAAGTTTGCCTTGCCGAACATCATCGGTTGCCTGACCTGGCCGCCGGTCTATTTCTTCCCCGGTATCCTGGCGGGCGTGGCGATCGACATTCCCGCCGGCGCCAACAGCGCGATGTTCAAGTGGCTGCTGCTCGCCGCGGCGCTCACGATCTGGCTGGCTGTGTGGCTGAGCTGGCGCTGGTGGCGTGAGGATAAGCGCAGCGCCGATCGGCTGAGCCGTTGGCTGACGCCGCTGCGGCTACGCGTGGTTTGCGGATTGAGCTGGCTGGCGGCGCTGGCGGTCGGTTATCTGCTGAGCCAGCAGCCCTTGATGCCGGTGTATCGGCACCTGCTGTGGCAGGTGCTGTCCGGGCAATGATTGCGGGGGCGTAAGCCCCCTTCGTATTACTGGAAGAACGCTTCCAGCTGTTCAAATACCCGCACGTCTTCGCTGTGGCGCTTCACCTGCAGCACGTCTTCCAGCTTTTCCACCTGGCTGATCATTTGCTCCAGCCGCTGATCGTCGGCGACCAATAGCCAAATGCGGCTCTGCTGGCCGTCCTTCAGCGGCAGACACAGAATGCCTTCGACGTTGAACGCGCGGCGAGCGAACAGCCCGCAAACGTGCGACATGACGCCGGGATGGTTGCGCACGGCCAGCTCCAGGATCACCTGGGGTTTATCTTGTGGTTGCAGCATGGCTTATTCTCCAATCATGTCGATGTTGGCGGCGCCCGGCGGCACCATCGGGAACACTTTTTCGTTGATATCGATCAGCGCGTGGATCAGGCAGGGCCCCGGGCGTTGGATCGCTTCGGCCAGCGCCGCCTGCGGATCTTCCGCGGCGTTCAAATCGCAGGTATCCAGCCCGAATCCGGCGGCGATCTTCAGGAAGTCGGTGCGCTTCGGATAGGCGGCGGCGAAGATGCGCTGTTGGTAGAACAGGGTTTGCTGCTGGTGCACCAGCCCCAGCGCCTGGTTGTTCATCAAAATGATTTTCACGTCCAGATCGTGTTCGACCGCGGTGGCCATTTCCTGAATGTTCATCATCAGGCTGCCGTCGCCGGAGAAGCACAGCACTTTACGTTCGGGCTCTGCCAGCGCCGCGCCGATCGCCGCCGGCAGACCGAAGCCCATGGTGCCCAGGCCGCCCGACGTCAGCCACTGGCGCGGCCGGCTCAGCGGGTAGGCCTGCGCCACCCACATCTGATGCTGGCCCACGTCGGTGGTGATGATGGCGCTGTCGTCCACGCAGCGCGCGGCGGCCAGCACCAGGCCGTAATGGCTCAGCGGATCGTCGGCGTTCGTCATGTTGAACGGGAACTCGCGTTTCAGGTCGTTGACGGTGCTCAGCCATTCGCTGCGCGGCTGCGTGTCGATCTGCGGCAGCAGCTGTTGCAGCACCTGGCCGACGTCGGCATGGATCGCCACGTTGGCCTGTTTGACCTTGCCCAGCTCGGCGCGGTCGATATCCACGTGAATGATGGCGGCGTTAGGGCAGAACTGCTCGGTTTTGCCGATTGCCCGATCGTCGAAGCGCGCGCCCAGCACGATCAGCAGATCGGCCTCCTGCAGAATGAAGTTGGTGCTGCGCGCCGCGTGCATGCCCAACATGCCCAGCGACAGCGGGTGTTCCACCGGCATCGCCCCCAGCGCCATCAGCGTCATAGTGGTGGGCAGACCGGCGCGTTCGGCCAGTTCCAGCGCCTGCCGGTGAGCCTCGGCGCAGATGATGCCGCCACCCAGGTAGAGGATCGGGCGTTTCGCCTGGTTGATCATCGCGGCGGCCTGCGCAACCAGCGCCGGATCGAAGGTTGGGGCGGCGTCCGGCACGGCGATTGGCGGCAGCTCTTCCAGGGTGATGGTGGCGGTTTGCACGTCTTTCGGCACATCGATCCAGACCGGGCCGGGGCGGCCGGATTCGGCGATGCGGAACGCGTCGCCGATCACCTGCGGCAGCTCGCGGATATCGCGCACCAGATGGTTGTGCTTGGTGATTGGGATGGAAATGCCGTAGGTGTCCACCTCCTGGAAGGCGTCGGTGCCGATCATCGAGGAGGGTACCTGACCGGTGATGCACACCAGCGGAATGGAGTCGAGCTTGGCGTCGGCGATGGCGGTGACCAGGTTGGTGGCGCCCGGCCCGCTGGAAGCGATGCACACCGCCGCTTTGCCGTTGGCGCGCGCCATGCCCTGCGCCATAAAGCCCGCGCCCTGTTCGTGGCGCGCCAGTACGTGGTGAATGCGGGTGCTTTGGCTCAGCGCGTCATACAGCGGCAGCGCGGCGCCGCCGGGGATGCCGGCGACGGTGGTGATACCCTGCCGCTCCAGCAGATGAACGATCAATTGTGCGCCGGTGAAGCTGGTGCCCGGTTGAGGCGTGCCCGAAGTTGCCATGTTCCTGTCCTTTCTCAAGGCCGGTGAGCTTTTCTGGGCAGGGTGCTAAAACAAGAAACCCCGCCCGGTTTGCGCCGGCGGGGTTTGGGAATCGATGCGTTGATTCGTACCCTACGGCGCATTGCCGACGACCACCACCACACGCACGACGACCACCGCGGCTGGTAGCGCGGTAACTAGTAGGGTCGAAGTCAGCGAGGATGCGATCACAGGGAACCTTATCATCAGTAAAAAGAGTCAGGTTTTTATAAAAACACAGGCGCAAAATTCGCACAACAGGTTTATTGGCGCAGCATAAAAAACGCGCGTCAGATCACGCTTTACCCGAAATGCCCAGCACGCGCGCTTCGGGCGCGCTGCCGTCCAGCAGCGCCTGCGTCGGGCCGTCGTAGTAGATGCGGCCGTCGACCACCAGCAGCGTGCGCGGCGCGATGCGCGCGGCGTCGTCGAGGTTGTGCGACACCATCAGCAGCGTCAGGTTGCGCTGTTCGCACACCGCCTGCAGCAGCTGCAGCATCTCGTTGCGCAGCGCCGGATCGAGCGCCGAGAAGGGCTCGTCGAGCAGCAGGATCGGCCGTTGGCGAATCAAACAGCGCGCCAGCGCGGCGCGCTGACGCTGGCCGCCGGAAAGCTGCGACGGCAGGCGCTCCAGGTGCTCTTCCAGGCCGACCTGACGAGCGATATGCGCCCGCTGTTGGCGCTGCTGTTCAGTCAAGCGCAGACCGGGATCCAACCCCAGCCCGATGTTCTGCGCTACCGTCAGGTGCGCGAACAGGTTGTTCTCCTGAAACAGCATCGACACCGGCCGTTTGGCCGGCGGTGTGGCGGTGTGGTCTTCGCCGCTCAGCAGCAGCCGGCCGCTGGCCGCCGGCAGAAAACCGGCGATCAGGCTCAGCAGAGTGCTTTTACCGGCGCCGCTGGGGCCGAGCACCGCGACGCGCTCGCCCGGCTGGATGCGCAGATCAAAGCGCATCGGCAGGTGTTCGTACAGATAGGTCAGTTTTTCAAGCGTCAGCATGGCGCCCCGGTAAGCGTTCGATCAGGGTAAACAACAGGAAGCACAACAGCAGCAACAGCAGCGCGGTCACCGCACCGTCGTTGCTGCGGTAGGCGCCAATCTGCTGATACAGGTAAAAAGGCAGGGTACGGAAATGCTCGTTGCCAAACAAGGCGACCACGCCGAAATCGCCGATCGACAGCACGCAGGCGAAGGCCAGCGCCTGCGCCAGCGGGCGGCGCAGCGCGCGCAGTTCGATCAGCCGCAGCCGTTGCCAGCCGTGGATATCCAGCGACAGGCACAGTGGGTTGTAACGTTCGGCGAGGTCGCGCATCGGGTTCTCCAACACCTTCAGCGCATAGGGCACCGCCATCAGCGCATTGGTGAGGATCACCAGCGCATAGGGTGACTGCGGCAGCCCGATCGTATCGCTCAGCAGCAGGAAGAAGCCGGTGGCCAGCACGATGCCCGGCATCGCCAGGATCACCATGCCGCTCAGCTCCAGCGCCTGGCCGCCGCGCAGATGCTGCCGCAGCTTCAGCTCGCGGCTGCTCCACAGCAGCAGCATCGTGAGCGCCACGCACAGTAGCCCGGCGCCGAGGGCGATGCGCAGCGACGTGAACAGCGCCTGCCACAGCACCGGCTGGCGCAGCACGCTGACGATAGCCTGATTGGCGCCGTCGGCGATCACCGCCAGCAGAGGCGGCAGCAGCAGCAGCAGCGCGGCGGCGATCAGCAGAAAATCGCCGACGCGCCGCCACAGGCTGTCTTCCGGGTTGCGCCAGCGCTGGGCGTGGGTATGGCCCACCGGCAGCGCCTGGCTCAGGCGCTGGCTGAGCAACACCAGCCCCAGACAACAGCTTAACTGGATCAGCGCCAGCATGGCGGCGCGACCCAGATCGTAGTCGTAACTCAGCGCCTGGTAGATCGCCAGTTCGATGGTGGTGGCCTGCGGCCCGCCGCCCAGCGACAGCACGGTGGCGAAGCTGGCGAAGCACAGCATGAAGATCAACGCGCCGCTCGGCAGGATCTGGCGGCGCAGCGCCGGCCATTCGACGAAGCGGAACTGCTGCCAGCCATTCATGCCCAGCTGGGCGGCCAGCTGGCGCTGCTCCACCGGGATATTCTCCAGCGCCTGCAGCAACAGGCGGGTGGCCAGCGGCAGGTTAAAGAACAGGTGCGCCAGCAGAATGCCCTGCAGACCGTAGGGCGAGAAGCCATATTCGATGCCCAGCCAGCCGCACAGCGTCGCCAGCCAGCCCTGGCGCCCATAGACGCTGAGCAGGCCGAACACCGCCACCAGCACCGGCAGCACCAGCGTCATGGCGCACAGCCGCAGCAGCAGCTGACGGCCGGGGAAACGGCGGCGATAGAGCGCGCGTGCCAGCAGAACGGCGGGCAGCACCGAAATCAGCGCCGACAGTAGCGCCTGCCAAAAGGTGAAGCGCACCACGTGCCACAGGTAGCTGTCCTGCCACAGGCCGTGCCAGTCGCTGTCCGGCGCGTGACGCCACAGCGAGCCCATTGCCAGCGCGGCGACCAGCAGGATCACGCCGGCGGCCAGCAGCCCCGGCCAGAGCCAGCGGGGGATCAGCGGCTGACGGCGGTTTGCCATGCCCGGATCCAGCCGCCACGTTGTTTGGCCACCTCTTCGGCGCTGTATTGCAGCGCGGTCTGCGGCACGTTCATCTGCTCAAAGCCGACGGGCAGTGGGGTGTTGATCACCGGGTACATCCAGTTGCCGGTCGGGATGGTGTTCTGGAACGCCGGCGTCACCATGAACTGCATGAAGCGCTCCGCCAGCTCCGGCTGTTTGGCGGCCTTCAGCTTGCCCGCCACTTCCACCTGCAGGTAGTGGCCTTCGCTGAACGTGGCGGCGGCGTAGAGATCTTTTTTCTCTTCGATCAGGTGATAGGCGGGAGAGGTGGTGTAGCTGAGCACCAGATCGCCTTCGCCTTTCAGGAACAGGCCGTAGGCTTCGCTCCAGCCTTTGGTGACGGTGACGGTCTTCTTCGCCAACTGCTGCCAGGCGGCCGGCGCCTTGTCGCCATACACTTTTTGCATCCACAGCAGCAGGCCGAGGCCCGGCGTGCTGGTGCGCGGATCTTCGTAGATCACTTTCCAGTTGCGATCGCTGCTGACCAGCTCCTGCAGGCTTTTCGGCGGGTTCTTTAGTTTTTCTTTGTTGTAGACGAACGCGAAGTAACCGTAGTCGTAAGGCACGAAGGTCGCGTCCTGCCAGCCGCCCGGCACCGTCAGTTTGGCGGTGTCGACGCCGCTCGGCGCGAACAGGCCGGTTTGCTGCGCCGCCTGCAACAGGTTGTTGTCCAGCCCCAGCACCACGTCGGCGGCGCTGTTCTTACCTTCCATGCGCAGGCGGTTCAGCAGCGAGACGCCGTCTTCCAGCGCGACGAACTTCAATTCACAGTCGCACTCGGCTTCGAAGGCTTTTTTCACCGCCGGGCCGGGGCCCCAGTCGGCGGCGAAGGAATCGTAGGTGTAAACCGTCAGCGTCGGCTTGGCGAACACCGGCGCGGCACACAGCAGCAATAAGCAGGGCAGATATGTTTTGACCACGTTGCACTCCTGAAAAATAAGGGGGCAAGGGCATCTGAGGGGGCGAGGCGGCGTCGCCGGTTCGCTGGGCTCAAATCCCTCCGCCGGTATTGACCGGATCAGGTTCGACGGGTGTGCTCTCAGCGGAAAATCGGGCTTATCATGCGGCCCGACTTACCGCACCCCGTTGAGACGGCGCTATTGTAAAGATTAACCGACCCGGGCGAAAGGCGCTTATGCCTCCGGCGGGGCAAACCAGGCGGACTTGAAGTCGAACCAGCCGAGGGTGTTCATCCGCACGCCGCGCATGCTGCGCTGGCCGTGCAGCTGCAGCCAGTGGTGGAACAGCGGATGCAGCTGGTGGTTGCTGACCAGACGCTGGCAAAACTCGGCCAGCGGCAAGCGGTTGGCGCGCCACAGCGCCGCGTCCTGCGCCAGATCTTCGTTCATGCAATGCTGCATCAGCGGCAGTTCGTACAGCGTGGCGAACAGCGAAAACTCCAGCGGCAGATAGAAGTTGGCGCTGCCGAGCCACAGATCGCTGCGCGCGTCGCCCTGGTGCCAGGTGGCGTAATCCACGCTTTGCACGATCAGGCGGATGCCGTGCTGCGCCAGCAGCGGTTCGATCGCCTGGCGAATGGCGTGAAACTCCGAATGTTCATTGAAGTGGGTCATCGTCAGTTCGGTCAGGCCCGCGGGCTTGGGCTGCTGCGCCAGCGTGCGGTTGTGGTGCCAGCGCGGCAGCAGGCCGTACGCCGGCGACCAATAGCGCTGGTAGAGCGGCCCGGCGTGGCTCAGCAGCGAAATGGGGTTGATCAATTCGCACAGCCAACTGCGAATGGCGGGGTCGGCGGCCAGCGGAGAACGCTGATCGAACAGCAGGAAATAGCAACCCTCTTCCAGCCGGCTTTCCAGCTCGCTGTTGCCGGTTTCATCGCCCTGCAGCTGCACGCCGGAGTGCACCAGCTCTTCGGAAAACTCCGGCAGCACCCAGATGTTCACCTCGTCGATCAGCGCCCGGTAGCCAAAATAGTCGTCGAAGGCGTGGATCTTCATCTGGCTGGGATGGTTGCGCACCATGCGGTAGGGGCCGGTGCCGACCGGATGGCGGGCGAAATCCGGCAGTTCGCGCCATTCGCGCGGCAGGATCATGGCCTGCACGCTGCCCAGCAGCCAGGGCAGCCAGTGGTCGGGGCTGCGCAGCTGCACGTCGATAACGAACGGCGTCGGCGAGGTGACGCTCTCGATATGCGAGAACAGCGGTTGCGAGGTCAGACGCGAGAGGGAAGTGATGACGTCCGCCATCTCCAGCTCGCGGCCATGATGAAAATGGATCGCCGGGCGCAGGTAAAACCGCCAGTGCAGCGGCGTCAGCGCCTGCCAATGGTGAGACAGATCGGACTCCAGTTCCCCGTTTTCCTCATTTATGCGCGTCAGGCCGTTGAAGATCTGACGCGCCAAATGGGTCTCCGAACGCCGCAGCGCCGAGCCGGGCAGCAGGTTGTACAGCTGCCGGTAGTAGAGCACCCGCAGGATGTGTTTCCCCTGGCGGAAGCTGCGCCCCAGCTGCGACAGCAGCATCTGGCGCACCACGTTTTTGTCGCCCACCAGCTGCACCAACTGATCGATGCGGTCCTGTTCCAGCAGCTCCTCGGCCCGCTGTTGCTGCAGCGCCAGACCGGTATAGTGGAAGGTTAACCGCGAACGCTTGCCGCGCCCTGACTCCGCCTGCCAGGTGAGCCAACCCTCCCGCTGCATGGCGCTCAGCAGGGAGCGCACGTGGCGCCGCGAGCAGCTCAGCACCTCCGCCAGCGCCTGCAGCGTGGTGTCGGTGGTTTCACCGTGGCAACGTTGCCACAGACGGATGAACTGCTGCTGCAATCGGGACGTGGACATAAAAGAGGAACGCTCCTGCCTCAACTCGTCAATTTTTCTTTCCCTATATTACGCCGATAATTTTCATCAATGAAAGGGGGAGGGCGTAATGATGAAAGCTTTCTTATCCAGACAGTTCTACCAGCGCTA
The DNA here is from genome assembly GCF_057808395.1 of Serratia sp. TSO36. Lineage (NCBI taxonomy): Bacteria > Pseudomonadati > Pseudomonadota > Gammaproteobacteria > Enterobacterales > Yersiniaceae > Serratia > Serratia sp. TSO36. Next base: position 210,302 of record NZ_JBJZOU010000006.1, read on the forward strand.
TTTCAGCGCGGTGCGCCGCCAGCGCGCAGACTGGCTGAGCGTGGTGCCCGAGCAGGCGCGGCTGGCGATGCTGGCGCACCTGACGCAATGGGACATCAAAGAGATGACCGATAAGCAGTATCGCGAGCACCTGTAGGGGCTCCGGCAACCAATTTCTGAGTAATGGTGCTGTTTCACCAGCCAGTGGGGCGACCCACTGGTTTTTTTATGCGTGGTCATGGCAATGCGCTTGCATTTTTCTCGCCGTGGCCTAAGGTTCTTTTTTCTGCTTTGAGGTCAGGGAAGACGATATGCAACGCCTGAGCCGGTTGTCACAGCGCATCAATCCCATCTTTGCCGCATTCCTGCTGATTGCTTTTCTTTCTGGCATCGCCGGCGCGTTGCTGACGCCGACGCTCAGCCTGTTTCTGACCACCGAGGTCAAGGTGCGGCCGCTGTGGGTCGGGCTGTTTTACACCGCCAACGCGGTGGCCGGCATCGTCGTCAGTTTTCTGCTGGCCAAACGCTCCGATACCCGCGGCGATCGGCGCAGGCTGATCCTGCTGTGCTGCCTGATGGCGGTCGGCAACTGTCTGCTGTTTGCCTTTAACCGCGACTACCTGACGCTGATCACCGCCGGGGTGCTGATGTCCGCCGTTGCCAACACCGCCATGCCGCAGATTTTCGCGCTGGCGCGGGAATACGCCGACAGCGAGGCGCGTGAAGTGGTGATGTTCAGCTCGGTGATGCGCGCCCAGCTATCGCTGGCCTGGGTGATCGGCCCGCCGCTGTCGTTTGCGCTGGCGCTCAGCTACGGGTTCACCGTGATGTTCCTGATCGCCGCCGCCACCTTCGCGGTCTGCGTGCTGCTGGTAGGATTCATGCTGCCTTCGGTGCCGCGCGCGGCGGATGGCGAAGGGTTGCGGGAAGGCGCTTCCGCGCCGATTGCGCCCGCCAGCGCCTGGCGCAATCGCGATGTGCGGCTGCTGTTCATCGCCTCGATGCTGATGTGGACCTGCAATACCTTGTACATCATCGATATGCCGCTGTATATCACCGCCGATCTCGGCCTGCCGGAGGGGCTGGCCGGGGTGCTGATGGGCACCGCCGCCGGGTTGGAGATCCCGGCGATGCTGTTGGCCGGTTATTACGTCCAACGCTTCGGCAAACGCAACATGATGCTGCTGGCGGTGGCGGCGGGCGTGCTGTTTTATCTCGGGCTGACGGTGCTGGAGAGCAAGCCGGCCCTGATCGCGCTGCAGTTGCTCAACGCGGTGTTTATCGGCATCGTCGCCGGTATCGGCATGCTCTATTTTCAGGATTTGATGCCGGGCCGGCCGGGCGCCGCCACCACGCTGTTCACCAACAGCATCTCTACCGGGGTGATCCTGGCCGGGGTGCTGCAGGGCGCGCTGGTGGAGAATTTCGGTCATGGCTCGGTGTATTGGATGGCGGCGCTGTTGGCGCTGGCGGCGCTCGGGATGAGCGCCAAAGTGCGTGAAGTGTGAGGTCAAACGACGGCATTCTTGATGCAAGTCATTGAGAAGGCTGAACCGGACGCCCAAGCTGAAGACATATGGCGCGCGATCGTTGCGCCCACGCCCATCTCGCTATTGAGATGCCGCCTTGTCGTTTAGAACAGTGGGAACGTTATGGATAAACTCACACCGCTCAAACCGCTTCCTTCCCTGTGCGCCTTTGCCGCCACGCTGATTATCTGGTTCCTCATTCCCGTGCCGGAGGGCGTCGCGCCTAATGCCTGGCAGCTGCTGGCGCTGTTTATCGGCACCATCATCGCCATCATCGGCAAGGCGATGCCGATCGGCGCAGTCTCGGTGATCGCCATCGCCCTGGTGGCGGTGACCGGCGTCACCAATCCCGGCAAGCCGGGCGCCGCGCTGGACGACGCGCTCAGCGGCTTTTCCAACCCGCTGATCTGGCTGATCGGCTTTTCGATCATGATCTCCCTCAGCCTGAATAAAACCGGGCTGGGCGCGCGCATAGGCTATTACTTTATTTCGCTGTTCGGCAAAAAAACGCTGGGCATCGCCTATGCGCTGACGCTGGCGGAAACCACGCTGGCGCCGGTGACGCCGAGCAACACCGCACGCGGCGGGGGGATCATTCACCCGATCATGAAGTCGATCGCCGACAGCTTCGGTTCCAAACCCGAGCTCAATACCTCCGGTAAGATCGGTCGCTATCTGTCGCTGGTGAACTACAACATCAACCCGGTCACTTCGGCGATGTTTATCACCGCCACCGCGCCTAACCCGCTGATCGTCAGCCTGATTGCCAAAGGCACCCACGGCAGCTTCGAACTGTCCTGGTCGATGTGGGCAGTCGCCGCGCTGGTGCCGGGGCTGTGCTCGCTGATCGTGATGCCGTTGGTCATCTATCTGCTGTATCCGCCGGAGGTGAAGAGGACCCCGGACGCGCCGCGCTTCGCGCGCGAAAAACTGCAGGCGCTGGGGCCAGTGACGCTGCCGGAGAAAATCACCCTCGGGGTGTTCGCGCTGTTGCTGGTGCTGTGGGCCGGCATTCCGGCGATGATCTTCGGCCCGGCGCTGGCGGTCAATCCCACCACCGCGGCGCTGATCGGCCTGGCGGTGCTGTTGGCCACCGGCGTGCTGAGCTGGGAGGATGTGCTCAAGCATAAAGGTGCCTGGGACACCGTGGTATGGTTCTCGGCGCTGGTGATGATGGCCAGCTTCCTCGGCAAGCTGGGGCTGATCGGCTGGCTGTCGCAAACCGTGGGCAACGGCATCGACCATATGGGCATGAGCTGGGTGGGCGGCACGATCTTGCTGACCCTCATCTATTTGTATTCGCACTATTTCTTCGCCAGTACCACCGCGCACGTGACGGCGATGTTCGCCGCCTTCTTCGCCGCCGGCATCGCGCTCGGCGCGCCGCCGGCGCTGCTGGGCCTGATCCTGGCGTTCTCTTCCTCGCTGATGATGTCGCTGACGCATTACGGCACCGGCACCGCGCCGATCATCTTCGGCTCCGGCTACGTGACGCTGGGGGAATGGTGGAAAGCGGGGCTGGTGATGAGCGTGGTTAACCTGCTGATTTGGATGCTGATCGGCGGGGCGTGGTGGAAGCTGTTGGGCTACTGGTGAGGAAAATATTCACCCGCCGGGCGGCGGGTGAAGGGGATTAATTCAGAAACGCCGGCTGCTGCGCTTCGTAGCGGGAGATGTCCGCTTCGTGCTGCAGCGTCAGGCCGATGCTGTCCAGCCCGTTGATCATGCAGTGGCGGCGGAAGCCGTCGATTTCGAACGGATAGCTTTTTCCGCCGGCGTTGACCGTCTGGTTCTCCAGATCCACCACGAACTCCGTCCCTTCGTTGGCGCCGACCAGGTTGAACAGCTCATCCACCTGCTGTTCGCTCAGCGTCACCGGCAACAGCTGGTTATTGAACGAGTTGCCGTAGAAGATATCGGCGAAGCTCGGCGCGATCACCACTTTGAATCCGTAATCGGTCAGCGCCCAGGGCGCGTGTTCGCGCGAGGAGCCGCAGCCGAAGTTCTCGCGCGCCAACAGGATGCTGGCGCCTTTATAGCGCGGTTTGTTCAGCACGAATTCCGGGTTCGGCTGCTGGCCGGCGTCGTCGAGGAAGCGCCAGTCGTTGAACAGGTGCTGGCCGAAGCCGGTGCGGGTGACCTTCTGTAAAAACTGCTTGGGAATAATGGCGTCGGTGTCGACGTTGGCCGCATCCAAAGGCACCACTAAGCCGGTATGTTGAGTAAATTTAGCCACGTTAGCCCCTTAGTGAATATCACGGATGTCGGCGAAGTGACCGGCAACGGCGGCCGCGGCGGCCATCGCCGGGCTGACCAGGTGGGTGCGCCCACCGCGGCCCTGACGCCCTTCGAAGTTACGGTTGCTGGTGGATGCGCAGCGCTCGCCCGGATTCAGGCGGTCGTTGTTCATCGCCAGACACATCGAGCAGCCCGGCAAACGCCATTCGAAACCGGCTTCGATAAAGATTTTGTCCAACCCTTCGGCTTCCGCCTGGGCCTTCACCGGGCCGGAGCCCGGCACCACGATGGCCTGCACGCCGCTGGCGACCTTGCGCCCCTTGGCGATCGCCGCCGCCGCGCGCAGATCTTCGATGCGCGAGTTGGTGCAGGAGCCGATGAACACTTTGTCGATCGGCACGTCGGTCAATTTGATGCCCGGTTTCAAGTCCATGTAGGCCAAGGCTTTTTCCGCGGAGGCGCGCTCGACCGGATCGCTGAACGATTCCGGCGCCGGGATCGCCTGATTGACGGCGATCACCTGGCCGGGGTTGGTGCCCCAGGTGACCTGCGGCGCGATCTCTTCGGCGCGCAGCGTCACCACGGTATCGAATTGGGCGTCGGCATCGGACTTCAGCGTGCGCCAATAGGCGACCGCCTGCTCCCAGTTTTCTCCGGTTGGCGCGAACTGACGCCCCTTCAGGTAGGCGAAGGTGGTGTCGTCCGGCGCGACCAACCCGGCCTTGGCGCCCATTTCGATCGCCATGTTGCACAGGGTCATGCGGCCTTCCATGCTCAACGCTTCGATCGCCTTGCCGCAGAACTCCACCACGTGGCCGGTGCCGCCGGCGCTGCCGGTTTTGCCGATCACCGCCAGCACGATGTCTTTGGCGGTAATGCCCTCGGCGGCGTCGCCGGTGACCTCAATCTTCATGGTCTTGGCGCGGCCCTGCTTCAGGGTCTGGGTCGCCAGCACGTGTTCCACTTCGGAGGTGCCGATGCCGAACGCCAGCGAGCCGAAAGCGCCGTGGGTGGCGGTGTGCGAGTCGCCGCAAACGATGGTCATGCCCGGCAGCGTCATGCCTTGCTCAGGCCCGATCACGTGCACGATGCCCTGGAACGGGTGGTTCAGGTCATACAGCGAAACGCCGAATTCCGCGCAGTTCTTGATCAGCTCCTGCATCTGGATGCGCGCCATCTCGCCGCTGGCGTTGATGTCTTTGGTCTGGGTCGACACGTTGTGATCCATGGTGGCGAAGGTTTTGCCGGGCTGGCGCACCTTGCGGCCCATGGCGCGCAGGCCGTCGAACGCCTGCGGCGAAGTGACTTCGTGCACCAGGTGACGGTCGATATACAGCAACGGCGTTTCGTTCGGCGCTTCGTGCACCACGTGGGCGTCGTACAGCTTCTGGTATAAGGTCTTGGCCATGTTATGCCCCCTGAGCTACAAAGCGAGCGATGATGTCGCCCATTTCATCGGTGCTGACGGCTTTGCCGTCACCGGCCAGATCGGCGGTGCGGTAGCCCTGTTCCAACGCCTGGTTGATGGCGCGCTCCACGGCGTCGGCCGCTTCATCGGCGCCCAGGCTGTAACGCAGCAGCAGGGTGGCGGACAGGATCTGCGCAATCGGGTTGGCGATACCTTTGCCGGCAATATCCGGCGCGGAACCGCCCGCCGGTTCGTACAGGCCGAAGCCTTGCTCGTTCAGGCTGGCGGACGGCAACATGCCCATCGAGCCGGTGATCATCGCGCATTCGTCGGACAGAATGTCGCCGAACAGGTTGGAGCAGAGCAGCACGTCGAACTGGGACGGATCCTTGATCAGCTGCATGGTGGCGTTGTCGATATACATGTGCGACAGCGACACGTCCGGGTAATCCTTGGCGACCTGATTGACCACTTCACGCCACAGGATGGAGCTTTGCAGCACGTTGGCCTTGTCGATCGACGTCACCTTGTGGCGGCGCTTGCGGGCGGATTCGAAGGCGATGCGTGCGATGCGTTCAATCTCGAAACGGTGATACACCTCGGTATCGAAAGCGCGCTCCTGCATGCCCTGGCCTTCGCGGCCCTTCGGCTGGCCGAAGTAGATGCCGCCGGTCAGTTCGCGCACGCACAGAATGTCGAAGCCGCGGGCGGCGATGTCGGCGCGCAGCGGGCAGAATGCTTCCAGCCCTTGATACAGGCGTGCCGGGCGCAGGTTGCTGAACAGTTTGAAGTGCTTGCGCAGCGGCAACAGCGCGCCGCGTTCCGGCTGCTCGGCCGGCGGCAGGTGTTCCCATTTCGGGCCGCCTACCGATCCGAACAGGATGGCGTCGGCCTGCTCGCAGCCGGCGACGGTCGCCGGCGGCAGCGGGCTGCCGTGGCGATCGATGGCGATGCCGCCGACGTCGTATTCGGCAGTGGTGATGCGAATGTCAAAGCGTTGACGCACCGCGTCCAACACTTTGCGCGCCTGAGCCATTACTTCCGGGCCGATGCCGTCTCCGGGCAAGACGGCAATGTGATAAGTCTTCGTCATGTTCACACCGTTTCCTGATTATTTTGATGTTTGTTTTGCTGCAGGCGCTGCTTTTCTTTTTCTACCTGCTGTGAGCGCCAAATATTGTTCAACACGTGCACCATCGCCTTGGCGGAAGATTCGACGATGTCGGTCGCCAGACCCACGCCGTGGAAGCGGCGGCCGTTGTAAGAGACCACGATATCCACCTGGCCCAGCGCGTCGCGGCCATGGCCCTTGGCGGTCAGCTGGTATTTCACCAGCTCGATCGGGTAGTCGGTGATGCGATTGATTGCCTGATAAACCGCATCGACCGGGCCGTTGCCGGTGGCGGCCTCGGCTTTCTCTTCGCCGCCGCAGATCAGTTTCACCGAGGCGGTGGCCATGATGCTGCTGCCGGACTGCACGCTGAAGTAGCCCAGGCTGAAGTGCTCCGGCTCTTCCTGCTGTTTGTTGATGAAGGCCAGCGCCTCCAGGTCATAGTCGAACACCTGGCCCTTCTTGTCGGCAAGCTTCAGGAAGGCGGCGTACAGGGTATCCAGGTTGTAGTCCTGCTCCTGGTAGCCCATCTCTTCCATGCGGTGTTTCACCGCCGCCCGGCCGGAGCGGGAGGTCAGGTTCAACTGCACGTCCTTCAGGCCGATCGACTGCGGGGTCATGATTTCGTAGTTTTCGCGGTTCTTCAGCACGCCGTCCTGGTGAATGCCGGAGGAGTGGGCGAAGGCGTTGGAGCCGACGATCGCCTTGTTGGCCGGGATCGGCATGTTGCACAGCTGGCTGACGATCTGGCTGGTGCGGAAGATTTCCTGATGATTGATGTTGGTGTGCACGTTCATGATGTCCTGGCGCACCTTAATCGCCATGATCACCTCTTCCAGCGAACAGTTGCCGGCGCGCTCACCGATGCCGTTCAGGGTGCCTTCCACCTGACGGGCGCCGGCCTGGACCGCGGCGATGGAGTTGCCGACCGCCATGCCCAAATCGTCGTGGCAGTGCACGGAGATGATGGCTTTGTCGATGTTCGGCACGCGGTCATACAAGGTGGTGATGATGCCGCCGAACTGGTTCGGCGTGGTGTAACCGACGGTGTCCGGAATATTGATGGTGGTGGCGCCGGCGTTGATGGCGGCTTCGACCACGCGGCACAGATTGTCGATCGGCGTGCGGCCGGCGTCTTCACAGGAGAACTCTACGTCGTCAGTGTAGTTGCGGGCGCGTTTGACCGAGCGCACCGCCATCTCCAACACTTCGTCGAACGAGCGTTTCAGTTTCGATTCAATGTGCAGGGTCGAGGTGGCCAGGAATACGTGGATGCGGAACGCTTCGGCGACGCGCAGCGCTTCGGCGGCCACGTCGATGTCTTTGTCTACACAGCGGGCCAGGCCGCAGACGCGGCTGTTCTTGATCTGGCGCGCGATGGTTTGCACCGACTCGAAGTCGCCCGGCGAAGAGACCGGGAAGCCGACCTCCATCACGTCGACGCCCATTCTTTCCAGCGCCAGCGCAATCTGAATCTTCTCTTTTACGCTCAGGCTGGCCTGCAACGCCTGTTCGCCATCACGCAGCGTGGTATCGAAAATAATGACTTGTTGGCTCATCGGTGCATTCCTTATCGTGTTGATTTCACGCTAAGCGGGCAAAAAAAAACCCGCGCAGTAGCGCGGGTTTCTTATGGGTGATCGGCTGAGTCAGCTCCGAACTTCGTCCACAGGCATACCGCGCAAACAAGATGCGTTGAGTAGTAGGCCTAGTAGACGATGAGTACGGATCATAAGGGTTCAGCTTCTCTTAAATTGGGTGTCTGCCTAATTTGATACGTGATTGGCCTGGCGATGTCAACACCTGATTGAATACGGGGACAATGCACCCGGCCATTGGCCAAACAGAGGATCATTCGGCAAAAAAGCGACGCCTTAGAGAAAAAATGGGGCCAGTTTGCGTGCTGCTTAGCATAAACGAATCGAATATATACTGCGCTAATTGCTTCTGGATTTCGTTGCGTTAAGATTTGCGATGAAAAAATAAGAGGGATTAATCACGGGGGGCAACAAAATAACATTTTTTATACAAATGATTTAAATTGAATTCATATGATTAATTGATTATTTTAGTCATAATATAACAAAATAATGTAATTTTACACAAAGTGAGCGGTGTTTTTAGATGGTTTGATTGCTTATGATGTGTTTTTATAGTTTGTCTCATACAATGCAGCTATGTTGTTTAGTTGTATTAATCATTGTTGATACCTAATTATTAGTACTACCCAGGTGGCATTCTTCCCGCTGACGGGAGAAACTACTGACATGTATTCCATATACGACTTATATCGTGTCGATAACACGAGGTTTTTTATCGGTTGATGACGGTAATGGCAGGATTTGTCGTGCAAAGATATGACAATGCGGCGTTTCATTGTTTGTCGAGCATAAGGATTGGATTATCTACACAGGATTTAGTGGAGTGAAATATGGCTGAATATGATTCAGAAATCACTATGGTCAAAGAGCCGGCGGACATTCATTTGCGCAGCGTCGATCTTAATTTGCTGACGGTGTTTGACGCCGTGATGCAAATGCAAAATATTACGCGAGCCGCTAATTCGCTAGGGATGTCGCAGCCGGCGGTGAGCAACGCGGTAGCGCGCCTGAAGGTGATGTTCAACGACGAACTGTTCGTGCGCTGCGGGCGCGGGATCCAGCCCACCATGCGGGCCAGGCAGCTGTTTGGCCCGGTGCGGCAAGCGTTGCAGCTGGTGCAGAATGAATTGCCGGGCGCCGAGTTCGAGCCGCTGACCAGCACGCGAGCGTTCTCCCTGTCGCTGTGCAGCCCGCTCGATTTGCGTCTGGGCGCCGGGATAATCAATCACGTCAAACAGATCGCGCCGCAGCTTAACCTGCAAATAAAGTCGTACATCAACAATAATATTGAGCATCAATTGCGTTATCAGGATGTCGAGTTTGTCATCGGCTACAGCCGTTTCGAATCGGCGGAGTTTCGCAGCCTGGCGATGTTCGACGACGAATTAGTGCTGGCGGTTGCGCAGGCGCACCCGAGAATGGGCGAGGAGGCGACGCCGGAGCACATGCTGGCCGAGCAGCACGCCGTAGTTTCCCTGGAGAGTTTTGGATCGTTCAGTAAACCTTTTTATTTAGAGGAGCCGATGCTGCGCGTCGTGACGCAACAGTGCACGGATCTCTACAGCGTGTTGAATATGGTGTCGCAAACGGAAATGGTGGCGATTGCGCCCGCTTGGTTGGTGCGACAGCAGACGGAGGCATTGAAAATAAAGGCGGTTCCTTTATGTAGCAATGATAATAAAGCCACCTGTTATCTCTCTTGGCATGAATCCTCCGAGCGGGATAAAGGCCACCAGTGGATGAAATCCGTCCTGATTGAGGCAGGCAACCCAAAGTAAAGCGATAAAAAATGGGAGCCATATAAAGATAATATTCAACTGAGCGTTTTTTTCTCATGATAAAAACTAAGAACTATCTGTGTTTTTATTAAGATGTTTCTTGGTTTTACGGCGATAAAATAACTTATTTTCATAGTGGGTTTGTTCGTTCAGCAAAAATAATTAATATAAATTAATATTCTGATTTTTACTTTCCGGCTAGTATTTTAAACTAACTCGATGCGGCGGCCCGGATGGGCCGCGTTTTATTGCCGTCGGCAAACCTTTTCCTTCCCGTTCTGTCCAACTGATGAAAGCGCGAAAGCCGGCCTGAGTTTTGGCTCACACTTCTACGCTGAAATCGCTTTTCCCCCTGCCTGAGAGTAGGTAGACTGCGCGGAAAAAAGTAAACACGTGTAAGCTGAGATGAGGGCCGCAAGGCGTCGTTCAGGCTTAACTGTATGATTCATTTCAGGCTTAGAGCACTATGATCACTAATCTGCTGCAATACCATCTGATCCATCGTATACAGCATCAAATCACCCACCGAGTCGATCGCACAGCTTTTCGCCAATGGTCGCCCAACGGCGAGTTGCAACTGACCTGGGGAGCGGCCGCCGCCCGCATTGATCGCATCGCCGCCGGGCTGCTGGGGCTGGGCGTCGAAGTGCAAGAACGCATCGGTATTTTCGCCAATAACACGATGGCCTGGTCGTTGACCGATCTCGCGATCCTGCACCTGCGTGGCGTCAGCGTACCGCTCTATTCCACCAATACGCCGGCGCAGGCGGCGTTTGTCACCAACGACGCCGACATCCGCATACTGTTCGTCGGTGAGCAGGCGCAGCTTGACGCCGCCATCGCGCTGCGCGGCGTCTGCCCACAGCTGCGGCACATTATCGTCTTCGACGAGGGGGCCGATCTGCGCGGCTGCGAGATCGCACAGCATCTGAGCGCCTTCGAGCGCGCTGCCGATCCGGCGGCTTTTGCCGCTCAACGTCGGCAGCGTATTGAAGAGTGCGACCTGCAGGATCTCTTCACCCTGATTTATACCTCGGGTACTACCGGCGAGCCGAAAGGGGTGATGCTGGACTACCGCAACCTGGCGGCGCAGCTCTACCTGCATGATGAAAGGCTGACGGTCGGCGAAGAGGATGTGTCGCTCAGCTTCCTGCCGCTGTCGCACGTGTTCGAGCGGGCCTGGAGCTTCTTTGTGATGCATTCCGGCGCGCAGAACGTCTTCCTGCCGAATACCGACTGGGTGCGGGAAGCGATGGGGCAGGTCCGCCCGACGCTGATGTGTGCGGTGCCGCGTTTCTACGAGAAGATTTTCAGCGCGGTGCATGAAAAAGTGGCGCGCGCCCCTTGGCTGCGCCGTGCGTTGTTCCACTGGGCGATCGTCTGCGGCGAGCGCAAGTTCCTGCAGGAGCGGGCCGGCAAACCGTTGGGCAAAGTGTTCGACTTCACTCACCGCTGGGCCGACAAGCTGGTGTTGAGCAAGCTGCGCGGTATCCTCGGCGGCCGGGTGCGCTTTTTGCCGGCGGCGGGCGCCAAGCTGGACGACAATGTGATCCTGTTTTTCCAGGCGATGGGCGTCAACATCAAGTACGGTTACGGCATGACCGAAACCTGCGCCACCGTCTCCTGCTGGGAAGAGGGGCATTTCCGCTTCGGCTCTATCGGCAAACCGCTGCCTGAGGTCGAGGTGCGCATTGGCGAGGAAAATGAAATCCAGGTGCGCGGGCCGATCGTGATGCGCGGCTATTTCAACAAACCGTTGGAAACCGCCGCGACCTTTACCGAGGACGGCTGGCTGAAAACCGGCGACGCCGGGGCGATCGATGAAGAGGGCAACCTGTTCATCACCGAACGGCTGAAGGATTTGATGAAAACCTCCGGCGGCAAATACATCGCGCCGCAGATGCTGGAAGGCACGCTGGCGCAGGATCGCTTTATCGAGCAGGTGGCGATCATCGCCGATGCGCGCAAGTTCGTTTCCGCGCTGATCGTGCCGTGCTTTGAGTCGCTGGAAGAGTATGCGAAGTCAGTGAACCTGAAATACCAGGACCGCCTGGAGCTGCTGCGAAACGGTGAAATCCTCGAGATGTTCGAAAAGCGTCTGCGCGAGATGCAAAAGGAGCTGGCGCGCTTCGAACAGGTGAAGAAGTTCACGCTGCTGCCGGCGGCCTTTTCGATGGAGCTGGGGGAGTTGACGCCAACGCTGAAGCTGCGCCGCAAAGTGATCCTGCAGCGCTATCAGCGCGAAATCGATTCAATGTACCAGGAACAGGCCTGACGCCGCCGCCGGGCCATGTGCCCGGCGAAAAAAGCGGCATATCCTTCACCTGATTTAGTTCTGTAATTTTCCCCCTGTTCGAAACAATGCCTAGCCTGATAACCCTGCGGCTAGCGCATTGTTTTTATAAAGCCGTGATATCCAGCCGCTTGGCAATAACCATGCCTCCGCTAAGCCATTTTGTCGTTTGCCTGCCCCAAATTCTGACGTTATGTTAATTCGATAGCGACAACCCATAAAAACTTTGGGGCATTGCCCCGCAGCAGGCGCTACGTTCCGGCGCCAGAGAAGAATAAGCAAGCCTGGAGGCAAACCCATGGAGATGTTGTCAGGAGCCGAGATGGTCGTCCGATCGTTGATCGATCAGGGCGTTAAGCATGTATTCGGCTACCCCGGCGGGGCGGTGCTCGATATCTACGACGCCCTGCATACGGTTGGAGGGATCGATCATATTCTGGTGCGCCACGAGCAGGGGGCGGTGCACATGGCCGACGGCTACGCGCGCGCCACCGGTGAAGTGGGCGTGGTGCTGGTGACCTCCGGCCCCGGCGCCACCAACGCCATTACCGGTATCGCCACCGCCTATATGGACTCGATCCCGATGGTGGTGCTGTCGGGGCAGGTGCCCAGCTCGCTGATCGGCTACGACGCCTTCCAGGAGTGCGATATGGTGGGGATTTCGCGCCCGGTGGTGAAGCACAGCTTCCTGGTAAAACGCACCGAAGACATTCCGGCGGTGTTGAAGAAGGCGTTCTTCCTGGCTTCCAGCGGCCGCCCCGGCCCGGTGGTGATCGATCTGCCGAAAGATATCGTCGGCCCGGCGGTGCGGATGCCTTATGCCTACCCGCAGGACGTGAGCATGCGTTCTTATAACCCGACGGTGCAGGGCCACCGCGGGCAGATCAAACGCGCATTGCAAACCATTCTGGCGGCCAAAAAGCCGGTGATGTACGTCGGCGGCGGCGCGATCAACGCTGGTTGCGAGGCCGAACTGTTGGCCTTGGCGGAGCAGCTGAACCTGCCGGTGACCAGCAGCCTGATGGGATTGGGCGCTTTCCCCGGCACCCATCGCCAGAGCGTCGGCATGCTCGGCATGCACGGCACCTATGAAGCCAACAAAACCATGCACCATGCCGACGTGATCTTCGCCGTCGGCGTGCGTTTCGACGATCGCACCACCAACAATCTGGCCAAATACTGCCCGGACGCCACCGTGCTGCATATCGATATCGATCCGACCTCGATCTCCAAAACGGTGGACGCCGATATTCCGATCGTCGGCGATGCCAAACAGGTGCTGGTGCAGATGCTGGAGCTGTTGGCACAGGACGAGAAAGCGCAGGATCACGACGCGCTGCGCGACTGGTGGCAGTCTATCGAGCAGTGGCGTGCCCGCGACTGCCTGGGTTACGACAAGCACAGCGGCACCATCAAACCGCAGGCGGTGATCGAAACCCTGCACCGCCTGACTAAAGGCGATGCGTATGTCACCTCGGACGTCGGCCAGCACCAGATGTTCGCCGCGCTCTATTATCCGTTCGATAAACCGCGCCGCTGGATCAACTCCGGCGGCCTCGGCACCATGGGCTTCGGCCTGCCGGCGGCACTGGGCGTCAAGCTGGCGTTGCCGGAGGAAACCGTGGTGTGTGTGACCGGCGACGGCAGCATTCAGATGAATATTCAGGAGTTGTCCACCGCGCTGCAATATAACCTGCCGGTGGTGGTGGTGAACCTCAACAACCGCTATCTGGGCATGGTAAAGCAGTGGCAGGACATGATTTATTCCGGCCGTCACTCGCAGTCCTACATGGATTCGCTGCCGGACTTCGTCAAGCTGGCCGAGGCTTACGGCCACGTCGGCATCGCCATCCGCACGCCGGATGAGCTGGAAAGCAAGCTGGCGCAGGCGCTGGCGGAAAAAGAGCGGCTGGTGTTCGTCGACGTGACCGTCGATGAAACCGAACATGTTTACCCGATGCAGATCCGCGGCGGAAGCATGGACGAAATGTGGCTTAGCAAAACGGAGAGGACCTGATCATGCGCCGTATTTTATCTGTCTTGCTGGAAAACGAATCCGGCGCCTTGTCGCGCGTGGTCGGGCTGTTCTCCCAGCGCGGTTATAACATCGAGAGCCTGACGGTGGCGCCGACCGACGATCCGACGCTGTCGCGCATGACTATCCAGACCGTCGGCGACGAGAAAGTGCTGGAGCAGATTGAGAAACAGCTGCACAAGCTGGTGGACGTGCTGCGCGTCAGCGAGCTGGTGCAGGGCGCCCACGTTGAGCGCGAGATCATGCTGGTGAAGCTGCAGGCCAGCGGCTACGGCCGTGAAGAGGTGAAGCGCTGCGCCGACATTTTCCGTGGCCAGATCGTGGATGTGACGGCGACGCTGTACACGGTACAGCTGGCCGGCACCAGCGACAAGCTCGACGCTTTCCTGAGCGCGGTGCGTGAAGTGGCGGAGATCGTGGAAGTGGCCCGTTCCGGGGTGGTCGGCGTGTCGCGTGGCGACAAAATCATGCGCTGAGTGCGGTCTGGCGGTGAATAATCAGGGGCGCGGCGTGGCTGCGCCCTTTGTTTTTCGGTATTTTTTGCCCGATTGCTGGCACCTTTCGGCAAAAGCGGTTGCTAGGCAGTGTTTTCTGCTGTTAGATCGCAGAGGCTGGATTGAATAACCGCACGGGATGTCATGGTTAATCCGAGCACAGCCTTCACTTCTATTTTCAGCGTCATTAAGGGGTTAATGTGAAACTGGATGAAATCGCGCGTCTCGCGGGCGTTTCGCGCACGACGGCCAGTTACGTCATCAACGGCAAGGCGAAGCAGTATCGTGTCAGCGATAAAACCGTCGAGAAAGTGATGGCCGTGGTCAGGGAGCATAACTATCACCCGAATGCCGTAGCGGCGGGGCTGCGCGCCGGGCGTACCCGTTCTATCGGTCTGGTGATCCCGGATCTGGAAAATACCAGCTATACCCGCATCGCCAACTACCTGGAACGCCAGGCGCGCCAGCGTGGTTACCAATTGCTGATCGCCTGTTCCGAAGATCAGCCGGACAACGAAATGCGCTGTATCGAGCACCTGCTGCAGCGCCAGGTGGACGCCATCATCGTCTCCACCGCCTTGCCGCCGGAGCATCCTTTCTATCAACGCTGGGCCAACGATCCGCTGCCGATCATCGCGCTGGACCGCGCGCTGGATCGCGAGCATTTCATCAGCGTCGTCGGGGCCGATCAGGAAGACGCCTTTGCACTGGCGCAGGAGCTGCGCACCTTCCCGGCTGAATCGGTGCTGTATCTGGGCGCCTTGCCGGAGCTTTCGGTGAGCTTCCTGCGCGAGCAGGGCTTCCGTCAGGCCTGGCAAGAGGATCCCCGCCATGTCGATTACCTGTATGCC
This sequence comes from Serratia sp. TSO36, assembly GCF_057808395.1. NCBI lineage: Bacteria > Pseudomonadati > Pseudomonadota > Gammaproteobacteria > Enterobacterales > Yersiniaceae > Serratia > Serratia sp. TSO36. The sequence goes on from NZ_JBJZOU010000006.1 coordinate 225,619, forward strand.
AACAGCTATGAACGTGAAGCCGCCGGCGCGCTGTTCGCCGAATGGCTGAAAACGCACCCGATGCCGCAGGCGCTGTTCACCACTTCGTTCTCGCTGTTGCAGGGCGTGATGGACGTGACGCTGAAGCAACGTGGCCGTTTGCCGACCGATCTGGCAATTGCCACCTTCGGCGACCATGAACTGTTGGATTTCCTCGAGTGCCCGGTGCTCGCGGTGGCGCAGCGCCATCGCGACGTGGCCGAACGCGTGCTCGAGCTGGTGTTGGCCAGCCTGGACGAACCGCGTAAACCCAAGCCGGGTTTGACGCGTATTCGCCGCAATCTGTTCCGCCGCGGCAGCCTGAGCCGCAAGTAGTTCGCTCTACGGGAGCCCGCGTTGTCGGGCTCCTGGTTTAGACGTAGCCCGCCACCCGGAACAGCCGCCGGCAATATTCCAGGAAATAGCCATACACCACGCCCATCGCCATGGAGACCAGCGCATTGCTGGTCACCGCCGCCAGCATTTGTGGGCCGTCGGCGCCTACGCTCCACAGAATGGCGGCATAAACCGGCGACTGGAAGCTGACGTAGGCCAGCAGGTCGGCGAGGTTGCGCAGCACGAACTGGCCGCGCGGGCAGCGGCGCGCCGTGCGGATAAACAGATCGCGATAGCGGCCGTAGGGCCAGGCGATCAGGATGTTGACCGGAATCGACAGCAGGCGCGAAGAGAGGGATTGCTGAAAGCTCATGCCGGAGATCAACACTTCTATCGCCATGCCGGCGATAAAGCAGTACACCACCAGTGCGAACGTATCGGCAGCGGCGCTACGCCAGTGAGCGGCGGGCGAAAGCATGTGTCATCCCCTTTGGTTAAAATGCTGTTAAATTATTAATAATTGGATGTTAAGTCTGAGTTTTTGCGTTTTTTATAGTGTACTAATCTGAATTATGTTTTTTAACTAGGTTTATATTTTTATTTTTAACATTTGTTCGGTTTTTGTCCCGTGGAACCGGGGAAGAGGTGAGGGCGGAGGGATTAAAATCGGCATTTTAAAATAAATTCATTAAAAACATGTGGTTGCGATTTTTTGCTTCAAGTGAGGGTTTTTTCCGGCAGAAATTGTGGAAATAAAGGTGTAAGAAAATGAAACCATAATTGTAAACAGGTATTTTGGGAATAATCTTACCAAATTGATTTAAATCGAAATTACTTCTGCTCGTAATATCCGAGCCATTTATTTTTTTCGCGGCCTCATCACGGCAGTGCAAATTGAAGTAAAATAGCGCCCGGTTTTAAGGTGAATAACGATTGAGCGTTATTAACTCAAGGAGTTATGGCCTTATTCCGCGATCGATTCGCCAGGCGCCGAGCCTTGGCGGGCGCGGCTCGCCAGCGGTTACCGCACTGAGATTGCCGAGCTGAAAAATGAGACATGGCTTGCAGAAGGAAGTAATGAGTTAATTAATCGCCAGTTCGTCAGGTTTTTAATCAGATTCTTTCCGCTTAGAAAATTCTCTCCGTTTATCATGGTGTTAATTTTTATTCGTCGAATAATCAGAGTTTCTTTCGCGAGTCAGCTCCCAAAATGACCAGAGAAATATTGCCAAAGCGCTGGCGCTCTGGCTTGACAAGGTTTTCATACCCTCCGTAAACTCCATTGTGTGGGAATTTGTGGGGTAAAGTGGTGAAAACGGTCACTAAGGGGTAGCTCAGGAATGTTCCGTGGAGCGACGATGGTCAACCTCGACAGCAAAGGGCGGCTCGCCGTACCTACCCGATATCGGGAATTGCTCAACGAGGAATCGCAAGGCCAAATGGTCTGTACCATTGACCTCCATCAGCCCTGCCTGCTGCTTTATCCTTTGCCCGAATGGGAAATTATTGAACAAAAATTATCACGTCTGTCGAGCATGAATCCCGCCGAGCGCCGCGTTCAGCGCCTGTTGCTGGGGCATGCCAGTGAGTGTCAGATGGATAGTGCCGGTCGTTTGCTGCTCGCCAATACGCTGCGGCAACACGCCGGGCTCACGAAAGAAGTGATGCTGGTCGGTCAGTTCAACAAGTTTGAACTGTGGGATGAACAGACCTGGTATCAACAAGTCAAGGATGATATTGACGCTGAACAGTCGACTCAGGAACCGTTGTCTGAGCGGCTACAGGACTTGTCGCTATAAGCATGTTGGAAAACTATAAACACACCACCGTCCTGCTGGACGAAGCCGTCAACGGCCTCAACATCCGCAGCAACGGCATATATATCGACGGTACTTTTGGTCGCGGTGGCCATTCTCGTCTGATTCTGTCCCAGCTGGGGCCGGAAGGGCGCTTGCTGGCGATTGACCGTGACCCTCAGGCGATTGCAGCCGCCAAATCTATTGAAGATCCTCGTTTTACCATCGTACACGGCCCATTCTCCGAGTTGTCGCACTACGTGCGGGAACGTGAATTGGTGGGCAAGATCGACGGCGTTCTGCTCGATCTGGGCGTTTCTTCGCCGCAGCTTGACGACGCAGAGCGCGGGTTTTCCTTTATGCGCGATGGCCCGCTGGACATGCGCATGGATCCCTCCACCGGCCTGTCCGCCGCCGAGTGGCTGATGAAGGCCGAAGCGGACGACATCGCCTGGGTGCTGAAAACCTTTGGCGAAGAGCGTTTCGCCAAGCGCATCGCGCGCGCCATCGTGGAAAGAAACCGCGTGGAGCCGATGACGCGCACCAAAGCGTTGGCGGATCTGATTGCCGATGCCAGCCCGTTCCGTGAAAAGCACAAGCATCCGGCGACGCGCAGCTTCCAGGCGATCCGCATCTATATCAACAGCGAGCTGGAAGAGATCGAGCGTGCGCTCGACGGCGCGCTGGAAGTGCTGGCCCCACGGGGCCGTTTGTCGATCATCAGCTTCCACTCGCTGGAAGACCGCATCGTCAAACGCTTTATGCGTCACCACAGCCGCGGCGCCCAGGTGCCGGCGGGCATTCCGTTGACCGAAGAGCAACTGCGCGGCATGGGCGGGCGAACGCTGAAAGCGCTGGGCAAAATGATGCCGTCGGAAGCGGAAGTGGCGGACAACCCGCGTGCGCGCAGCTCGGTGCTGCGTATTGCTGAGAGGATGCCCGCGTGATCGGCAACGAACGTCACGGCCTGGTCGGGGTGATTGGCGGCGATCTGCTGCGCAATGCCAAGATCCCCCTGATTTTACTGATTGCGTCACTGGTCTCCGCGGTTTTCGTGGTGACCACCGCGCACCGCACCCGCCTGCTGACCGCCGAGCGCGAACAGCTGGTGCTGGAGCGCGATGCGCTGGATATCGAGTGGCGCAACCTGATTTTAGAAGAGAACGCCCTCGGCGATCACAGCCGGGTTGAACGTATCGCGACAGAAAAACTGCAGATGCAACACGTTGATCCATCGCAGGAAAATATCATCGTTAAACAATGAATGGTTTAACCGGAATAATGACACGGAGTAGAAAGGAAACGCATGAAAGCAGCGCGCCCCGGTAAGTTGAGACGCCAGGAAGATCAGGCCAGCTTTGTCAGCTGGCGTTTTGCGTTGCTGTGCGGCTGCATTTTGCTGGCGATGGTCGGCCTGATGCTGCGCGTCGCGTACCTGCAGGTCATCAACCCCGATCGTCTGGTGAAAGAAGGCGACATGCGTTCGCTGCGCGTGCAGGAAGTGCCGACCGCGCGCGGCATGATCAGCGATCGCGCCGGCCGGCCGTTGGCGGTCAGCGTGCCGGTCAATGCGGTGTGGGCGGATCCGAAAGAGCTGAATGAGCGCGGCGGCATCACGCTGGACAGCCGTTGGAAAGCGCTTTCCGATGCGCTGAACATCCCGCTGGACCAACTCTCAAACCGCATCAACGCCAACCCGAAAGGGCGATTCGTTTATCTGGCGCGCCAGGTGAACCCGGCGATCGGCGACTACATCCACAAGCTCAAGCTGCCGGGGATCTACCTGCGGCAGGAGTCGCGCCGGTACTACCCGGCGGGGCAGGTGACGTCGCACATTATCGGCGTGACCAATATCGACGGGCAAGGCATCGAAGGCGTCGAGAAGAGCTTCGACCGCTGGCTGACCGGGCAACCGGGCGAGAGAACGGTGCGTAAGGACCGCTTCGGCCGGGTGATCGAAGATATCTCCTCCGTCGACAGCCAGGCGGCGCATAACCTGGTGCTGAGTGTCGATGAACGCCTGCAGGCGCTGGTGTATCGCGAGCTGAACAACGCGGTGGCGTTCAACAAGGCCGAGTCGGGCACCGCGGTGCTGATCGACGTGAACACCGGCGAAGTGCTGGCGATGGCTAACAGCCCGTCTTACAACCCGAACAACATGGCCGGTACGCCGAAAGAGACCATGCGTAACCGTGCTATCACCGATATTTTTGAACCCGGTTCAACTGTGAAGCCGATGGTGGTGATGACCGCGCTGCAAAACGGCGTGGTGAGAGAAAACAGCGTGCTGAACACCATCCCGTACCGCATTCAGGGCCACGAGATCAAAGACGTGGCGCGGTACTCGGAGCTGTCATTGACCGGGATCTTGCAGAAGTCGAGTAACGTCGGTGTTTCAAAGCTGGCGTTAGCGATGCCGTCCTCAGCGTTAGTAGATACTTACTCTCGTTTTGGGCTGGGAAAAGCGACCAATTTGGGGCTGGTCGGAGAAAGCAGTGGCATATACCCAAAAAAACAACGGTGGTCTGACATAGAGAGGGCCACCTTCTCTTTCGGCTACGGGCTGATGGTAACTCCGTTACAGTTGGCGCGAGTCTATGCAACGATCGGCAGCCTGGGCGTATATCGCCCATTGTCGATCACCAAGGTTGACCCTCCGGTCGCCGGCGAGCGCGTTTTCCCTGAACCTCTGGTGCGCACCGTGGTGCACATGATGGAAAGCGTGGCCCTGCCGGGCGGCGGCGGCGTGAAAGCCGCCATCAAGGGATACCGTATCGCCATCAAAACCGGTACCGCGAAAAAAGTGGGCCCGGACGGCAAATACGTCAACCGATACATCGCTTATACCGCCGGCGTCGCGCCGGCAAGTAACCCCCGTTTTGCCCTGGTGGTCGTCATCAACGACCCGCAGGGTGGGAAATACTATGGTGGCGCAATCTCCGCGCCGGTGTTCGGCGCCATCATGGGCGGCGTATTGCGCACCATGAACGTCGAGCCTGACGCGTTGCCTACCGGTGACAAAAGCGAATTAGTGATTAACAAGAAAGAGGGTTCAGGTGGCAGATCGTAATTTGCGCGACTTACTCGCCCCGTGGGTGCCGACGGCACCCGGGCGCGCGCTGCGGGAAATGACATTAGACAGCCGTGTGGCGGCTGCCGGGGATCTGTTTGTCGCCGTTGTCGGCCATCAAACGGATGGACGCCGCTATATTCCGCAGGCCATCGCGCAGGGCGTCGCCGCCGTGATCGCCGAAGCTGACGGTCAGGCCGAAGACGGCGCCATCGTTGAAATGCACGGCGTGCCGGTGATCTACCTGAGCCAACTGAACCAGCGCCTTTCCGCGCTGGCCGGGCGTTTTTACCACCAGCCGGGCGAGCGTCTGCGTCTGGTCGGCGTGACCGGCACCAACGGCAAAACCACCACCACCCAACTGCTGGCGCAGTGGAGCCAACTGCTGGGCGAAACCAGCGCGGTGATGGGCACCGTCGGCAACGGCCTGCTGGGCCAGGTGTGTCCGACCGAGAATACCACCGGTTCTGCGGTGGATGTTCAACACGTATTAAACGATTTGGCGGAACAAGGCGCGACCTTCGCCGCCATGGAAGTTTCTTCGCACGGTCTGGTGCAACACCGGGTGGCGGCGCTGCCGTTCGCCGCGGCGGTCTTCACCAACCTGAGCCGCGATCACCTGGATTACCACGGTGATATGGCTAATTACGAGGCGGCCAAATGGTCGCTGTTCGCCGCCCACAGCGTGGGGCAGGCGATCATCAACGCCGACGATGAAGTCGGTCAGCGCTGGCTGAGCAAGCTGCCGGATGCGGTGGCGGTGACGATGCAGGGCAACCTGCAGCCGGGCGGCCACGGCCGCTGGCTGAAAACCACGGCGGTCGACTATCACGACAACGGCGCCACTGTTCGCTTCAGCTCCAGCTGGGGCGACGGCGAGATCGAAAGCCGCCTGATGGGTGCTTTCAACGTCAGCAACCTGCTGTTGGCCTTGGCGACGCTGCTGTCGCTGGGCTATCCGCTGGAGGCGCTGGTGGATACCGGCAGCCGTCTGCAGCCGGTCTGCGGCCGCATGGAAGTGTTTAACGCGCCGGGCAAACCGACGGTAGTGGTGGATTACGCCCACACGCCGGATGCGCTGGAGAAAGCGCTGGAAGCCGCGCGCCTGCACTGCCAGGGGCAGCTGTGGTGCGTGTTCGGCTGCGGCGGCGATCGCGACAAGGGCAAGCGTCCGCTGATGGGCGGCATCGCCGAACAGTTCGCCGATCGCGTGGTGATCACCGATGACAACCCGCGTACCGAAGAGCCGCGCGCGATTATCAACGATATCCTGACTGGATTGCTGGACGCCGGGCAGGCGCTGGTGATCCACGGCCGCGCCGAAGCGGTAACCAGCGCCATCATGCAGGCGCAGGAACAGGACGTGGTGTTGGTGGCGGGCAAAGGCCACGAAGATTACCAATTGGTAGGCAACCGCCGCCTGGATTACTCCGACCGCACGACGGTCGCCCGACTGCTGGGGGTGCTGGCATGATCCCTGTCTCTCTTCAGACACTGGCTGAGGTATTGAGCGCTGAGCTGATTGGCGCCGATTGCCAAATTGTCGAGGTGACGACAGACACCCGCAAGGTGACCGCCGGTTGCCTGTTTGTGGCGCTGAAAGGCGAGCGTTTCGACGCCCACGACTTCGCGGCGGATGCCGTAGCCGCAGGCGCCGGGGCGCTGCTGGTCAGTAAGCGCTTATTGGTGGACGTGCCGCAGCTGGTGGTGCAAGACACCCGTCTGGCGCTGGGGCAGCTTGGCGCCTGGGTGCGTCAGCAGGTGCCGGCGCGCGTGGTGGCGCTGACCGGCTCCTCGGGCAAGACATCGGTGAAAGAAATGACCGCCGCCATTCTGCGCGAATGCGGCGAAGTGCTGTATACCGCCGGCAACTTCAATAACGACATCGGCGTGCCGCTGACGTTGCTGCGTCTGGAACCGCAGCATGACTTTGCCGTGATAGAGCTGGGCGCTAACCACATTGGCGAAATTGCTTACACCACCGCATTGACGCGGCCGCAGACCGCTTTGGTGAACAACCTGGCGGCGGCTCACCTGGAAGGCTTTGGCTCGCTGGCCGGCGTCGCCCAGGCGAAAGGTGAAATCTTTACCGGCCTGCCGGCCGACGGCGTGGCGATCATCAACGCCGATAACAACGACTGGCCGCACTGGCAGAGCATGCTGGGCGGCAAAACCGTCTGGCGCTTCTCGCCGCAGGCCGCCGCAGGCGTGGACTTCTTCGCGGACGACGTGCGGGTAAACGGCGCGGGCACGCAGTTCACGCTGCACAGCCCGTTCGGCACCGCCGAGATCGCGCTGCCGCTGCCGGGGCGCCACAACGTGGCCAATGCGCTGGCGGCGACGGCGCTGGCGATGTCGGTGGGCGCCACCCTCGAAGCGGTGCGTCAGGGGCTGAAACAGCTGCAGGCGGTGCCGGGGCGTCTGTTCCCGGTGGCGCTGGCCGAAGGCAAGCTGCTGCTGGACGACAGCTATAACGCCAACGTCGGGTCGATGACCGCGGCGGCGCAGGTGCTGGCAGAGATGCCGGGCTACCGCGTGATGGTGGTCGGCGATATGGCCGAGCTGGGTGCGGAAGCGGAAGAGTGTCACCGTCAGGTGGGCGAAGCCGCCCGTCTGGCCGGCGTCGACAAAGTGATCAGCGTCGGCGGTTTGAGCCGCGTGCTGAGCGAAGCCTCCGGCAACGGCGAACATTATCAGGACAAGACTGCAGTGATCGCGCGCGTGGCGGAATTACTGTCGGAACATGCGGTCATTACCGTGTTAATCAAAGGTTCACGTAGTGCCGCAATGGAGCAGGTAGTACGCGCGTTACAGGAGAAAGCACCATGTTAGTTTGGCTGGCCGAGCATTTGGTCAAGTATTACTCAGGCTTCAACGTCTTTTCTTATCTGACGTTCCGAGCCATTGTCAGCCTGCTGACCGCGCTGTTCCTGTCGCTGTGGATGGGCCCGCGGGTGATCAAGCGTCTGCAAGAAATGTCCTTCGGCCAGGTGGTGCGCAACGACGGCCCCGAGTCGCACTTCAGCAAGCGCGGCACGCCGACCATGGGCGGCATCATGATCCTGACCTCCATCACCATTTCGGTGCTGATGTGGGCTTACCCGTCCAACCCGTATGTCTGGTGCGTGCTGTTCGTGCTGGTGGGGTACGGCATCGTCGGCTTCGTCGACGACTACCGCAAGGTGGTGCGTAAGGACACCAAAGGGCTGATCGCCCGCTGGAAGTATTTCTGGCAGTCGGTGATTGCACTGATTGTCGCATTCGCCATGTACGCCGTAGGAAAAGACACGCCAGCCACCGAGCTGGTTGTGCCGTTCTTTAAGGACGTGATGCCGCAACTGGGCCTGCTGTATATCCTGCTGGCCTATTTCGTCATCGTCGGCACCAGCAACGCGGTCAACCTGACCGACGGCCTGGACGGCCTGGCGATCATGCCGACGGTATTCGTGGCGGCCGGCTTCGCGCTGGTGGCCTGGGCGACCGGTAACATGAACTTCGCCAACTACCTGCATATTCCGTATCTGCGTCATGCCGGTGAGTTGGTGATCGTATGTACCGCCATCGTGGGCGCCGGCCTCGGGTTCCTGTGGTTCAACACTTACCCGGCCCAGGTGTTTATGGGTGACGTCGGTTCGTTGGCGCTGGGTGGCGCGCTGGGCACCATCGCGGTGCTGCTGCGCCAGGAGTTCTTGCTGGTGATCATGGGCGGCGTGTTCGTGGTGGAGACGCTGTCGGTGATCCTGCAGGTGGGATCGTTCAAGCTGCGCGGGCAACGCATTTTCCGCATGGCGCCGATTCACCACCACTATGAATTGAAAGGCTGGCCGGAACCGCGCGTTATCGTGCGCTTCTGGATCATTTCGCTGATGCTGGTGCTGATTGGCCTGGCAACGCTTAAGGTGCGTTAATCATGGCAGACTATCAGGGTAGAAAAGTCGTCATTATCGGGTTGGGCCTCACCGGCCTGTCCTGTGTCGATTTCTTCATGGCGCGCGGCGTGACGCCGCGCGTGATGGATACCCGTATCGCGCCGCCAGGGTTGGACAAACTGCCTGAAAGCGTGGAGCGCCATCTGGGCGATCTGAATCAGGACTGGCTGCTGGCGGCGGATCTGATCGTCGCCAGTCCGGGCGTCGCGCTGGCGACCCCGGCATTGAGCGCCGTAGCGGACGCCGGCGTGGAAATCGTCGGTGACGTCGAACTGTTCTGCCGTGAAGCGCAGGCGCCGATCGTGGCGATCACCGGCTCCAACGGTAAAAGCACCGTCACCACCCTGGTGGGCGAGATGGCGAAAGCCGCCGGTTGGGCGGTGGGCGTGGGTGGCAATATCGGCCTGCCGGCGCTGAGCCTGCTGCGCCAGGAATGCCAGCTTTACGTGCTGGAGTTGTCCAGCTTCCAGCTGGAAACGACGTATAGCCTGAGGGCGGCGGCGGCGACCATCCTGAACGTGACCGAAGATCATATGGATCGCTATCCGTTCGGCCTGCAGCAGTATCGCGGCGCCAAGCTGCGCGTGTATGAAAACGCCGCGGTGTGCGTGGTGAACGCCGACGATGCGCTGACCATGCCGGTGCGCGGCGCCGACGAGCGCTGCGTCAGCTTCGGCGCCGACGTGGGCGACTATCACCTGAACCGTCAGCAGGGGGAAACCTGGCTGCGGGTGCGCGGTGAGAAGGTGCTGAATACGCGCGAGATGAAGCTGACCGGCCGCCACAATTACACCAACGCCCTGGCGGCGCTGGCGTTGGCGGATGCGGTCAATATTCCGCGCGCGTCCAGCCTGAAGGCGCTGACCACCTTCACCGGCTTGGCGCACCGCTTCCAGCTGGCCTGGGAGAACAACGGCGTGCGTTGGATCAACGATTCCAAAGCCACCAACGTCGGCAGCACCGAAGCGGCGCTGAACGGCCTGCAGGTAGACGGCACGCTGCATCTGCTGCTGGGCGGCGACGGCAAGTCCGCCGATTTCTCGCCGCTGGCGCGCTATCTGCAGGGCGACAATGTGCGGCTGTATTGCTTTGGCCGCGATGGCGCCCAGCTGGCACAGCTGCGGCCGGAGGTGGCGACGCTGACCGAGACCATGGAGCAGGCGATGCGCGCCATCGCCGGCCGCGTACAGCCCGGCGATATGGTGTTGCTGTCGCCGGCCTGCGCCAGTCTCGATCAGTTCCGTAATTTTGAAGTGCGCGGCGATGAGTTCGCCCGCTTGGCGCAGGAGCTTGGCGGATGAAACTACGCTTGCCGAACTTCGGGCTGACAGAACGGATGAAAGACTGGGTGACCGGCGCGCGCGACAACGATGCGGTCAACATGGTGCTGTACGATCGCACCCTGCTGTGGCTGACCTTCGGGTTGGCATTCATCGGCTTCGTGATGGTGACCTCGGCGTCGATGCCGATCGGCCAACGCCTGGCAGACGATCCGTTCCTGTTCGCCAAACGTGACGCGTTGTACCTCGGCCTGGCGTTCGGCCTGTCGCTGGTGACGCTGCGTATCCCGATGGAAGTTTGGCAGCGTTACAGCAACGTGATGCTGCTGATGTCGATCGTGATGCTGCTGATCGTGCTGGTGGTGGGGAGCTCGGTAAACGGGGCCTCGCGCTGGATCGCGCTCGGCCCGCTGCGTATTCAGCCGGCGGAGCTGTCCAAGCTGTCGCTGTTCTGCTACCTGGCGAGCTATCTGGTGCGCAAGGTGGAAGAGGTGCGCAGCAACTTCTGGGGCTTCTGCAAGCCGATGGGCGTGATGGTGGTGCTGGCGGTGCTGCTGCTGGCGCAGCCGGACCTCGGTACCGTGGTGGTGCTGTTCATCACCACGCTGGCGATGCTGTTCCTGGCCGGCGCGAAAATGTGGCAATTCCTGGCGATCATCGGCTCCGGCGTGTTCGCCGTGGTGCTGCTGATCATCGCGGAACCGTACCGTATGCGCCGCGTGACCTCGTTCTGGAACCCGTGGGCCGATCCGTTCGGCAGCGGCTACCAGCTGACCCAGTCGCTGATGGCGTTTGGCCGCGGCGAGTTCTGGGGGCAGGGGCTCGGCAACTCGGTGCAGAAACTCGAGTATTTGCCGGAAGCGCACACCGACTTCATCTTCTCCATTTTGGGTGAAGAACTGGGCTATATCGGTGTGGTTTTAGCCCTGTTAATGGTATTCTTCGTCGCTTTTCGCGCGATGTCCATCGGGCGCCGCGCGCTGGAGATCGACCAACGCTTCTCCGGCTTCCTGGCCTGCGCGATCGGCGTATGGTTCAGCTTCCAGGCGCTGGTTAACGTCGGCGCCGCGGCGGGCATGCTGCCGACCAAAGGTCTGACGCTGCCGCTGATCAGTTACGGCGGTTCAAGTTTGCTGATTATGTCGACGGCCATCGTGCTGTTGCTGCGAATTGATTATGAAACGCGCCTGACCAAGGCTCAGGCGTTTGTGAAGAGGTAAGGGATGAGCGGGAAACCTAAGCGTTTAATGGTGATGGCAGGCGGTACCGGCGGGCACGTGTTCCCGGGGCTGGCGGTCGCGCATCATCTGATGGCGCAGGGCTGGCAGGTGCGCTGGCTCGGAACCGCAGACCGAATGGAAGCCGATCTGGTGCCGAAGCACGGGATCGAGATTGATTTTATCCGCATCTCCGGCCTGCGCGGCAAAGGCTTGAAGGCCCAGCTGACTGCGCCGCTGCGGATCTGGCAGGCGGTGCGCCAGGCGAAAGCCATCATGCGCAGCTATCAGCCGGATGTGGTGCTGGGGATGGGCGGTTACGTTTCCGGCCCCGGCGGCCTGGCGGCCTGGCAGTGCGGCATCCCGGTGGTGCTGCACGAGCAGAACGGCATCGCCGGCTTGACCAACCGTTGGCTGGCGCGCATCGCCGCCAAAGTGATGCAGGCCTTCCCCGGCGCGTTCCCGAACGCCGAGGTGGTGGGCAACCCGGTGCGCACCGACGTGTTGGCGCTGCCGTTGCCGGCGGAGCGGTTGCAGGGGCGCGAAGGCCCGATCCGCGTGCTGGTGATTGGCGGAAGTCAGGGCGCGCGCGTGCTGAATCAGACAGTTCCTGAAGTCGCGGCGCGTTTGGGCGATAGAATTACGCTCTGGCATCAGGTTGGCAAGGGCGCGCTGGAAACGGTGCTGCGCGACTACGAAAGGGTAGGGCAGACGCAGCACAAGGTGACCGAGTTCATCGACGACATGGCCGCCGCCTACGCCTGGGCCGACGTGGTGGTTTGCCGCTCCGGCGCGTTGACCGTCAGCGAAATCGCGGCGGCGGGGCTGCCGGCGATCTTCGTGCCGTTCATGCATAAGGATCGTCAGCAGTACTGGAACGCGCGCCCGCTGGAAGAAGCCGGCGCGGCCAAGATTATCGAACAGCCGCAGTTCAACGCCGATGTGGTGGCCGAACTGCTGGCGAGCTGGGATCGCAAAACGCTGCTGGCCATGGCCGAGAAAGCGCGCGCGGTCGCCATTCCGGACGCCACCGAGCGCGTGGCGGCGGAGCTGGTGCGGCTCGCCAAGTAACGAGTGCAGGGGTTCGGTGCGCCGAACCTGAATAAAAGCAATGTGATGTAGGGCCGGGGTACCGGATCCGGATTAGAGAGAGTGATGAATACACAACAACTGGCGAAACTACGTACTATCGTGCCCGAGATGCGTCGCGTCCGGCACATTCACTTTGTCGGCATCGGTGGTGCCGGCATGGGTGGTATCGCCGAAGTGTTGGCAAACGAAGGGTATCAGATCAGCGGCTCCGACCTGGCGCCGAATCCGGTGACCCAACAGTTGAGCGCGCTCGGGGCGACGATTTATTTCAATCACCGTCCGGAAAACGTGCTGGATGCGAGCGTGGTGGTGGTGTCTACCGCCATCTCCGCCGACAACCCGGAGATCGTCGCCGCCCGTGAAGCGCGCATCCCGGTAATCCGCCGCGCAGAAATGCTGGCGGAGCTGATGCGTTTTCGCCACGGCATCGCTATCGCCGGCACGCACGGTAAAACCACCACCACGGCGATGGTCTCGAGCATTTACGCCGAAGCCCGCCTGGACCCGACCTTCGTCAACGGCGGGCTGGTGAAGGCGGCGGGCACCCACGCGCGACTGGGGTCCAGCCGTTATCTGATCGCGGAAGCGGATGAGAGCGATGCGTCGTTCCTGCATCTGCAGCCGATGGTGGCCGTGGTCACCAACATCGAAGCCGACCATATGGACACTTACCAGGGCGACTTCGAGAACCTGAAGCAGACGTTTATCAATTTCTTGCACAACCTGCCGTTCTACGGCCGCGCGGTGATGTGCATCGACGATCCGGTAGTGCGCGAGCTGTTGCCGCGCGTGGGTCGCCACATCACCACCTATGGCTTCAGTGACGATGCCGATGTGCGCATCGAAGACTACCGGCAGATTGGGCCGCAGGGGCACTTTACCCTGAGCCGTCAGGACAAGCCGTTGCTGACGGTGACGCTGAACGCGCCGGGCCGCCACAATGCGTTGAACGCCGCAGCGGCGGTAGCGGTAGCGACCGAAGAAGGCATCGACGACGAAGATATCCTGCGCGCGCTGGCGGGCTTCCAGGGCACCGGGCGCCGCTTCGATTTCCTCGGCGAGTTCCCGCTGGAGCCGGTCAACGGCAAAGCGGGCAGCGCGATGCTGGTGGACGACTACGGCCACCATCCGACCGAAGTGGACGCCACGCTGAAAGCGGCGCGCGCCGGCTGGCCGGACAAGCGTCTGGTGATGATCTTCCAGCCGCACCGTTATACGCGCACCCGCGATCTGTACGACGATTTCGCCAACGTGCTGTCGCAGGTGGATGTGCTGCTGATGCTCGACGTGTACGCCGCCGGCGAAGCGCCGATCCCGGGCGCGGACAGCCGTTCGCTGTGCCGCACCATCCGCAGCCGCGGCAAGCTGGATCCGATCCTGGTTTCCGATGCCGATACCGTGCCGGAAACCCTGGCGCAGCTGCTGCAGGATGAAGACCTGGTGCTGGTGCAAGGCGCCGGCAACGTGGGCAAAATCGCCCGTAAACTGGCCGAGCTGAAGCTGCAGCCGCCGAAGAAAGAGGAGGAGCACCATGGCTGATAAAGTTGCAGTTCTGCTGGGCGGCACCTCCGCTGAACGTGACGTTTCCCTGCAATCCGGCGCCGCGGTGCTGGCCGGGTTGCGCGAAGCCGGTATCGATGCGCACGGCGTCGATACCCGCGATTTCCCGGTGACCCAGCTGAAAGAGCAGGGGTTCACCAAGGTGTTTATCGCGCTGCACGGGCGCGGCGGCGAGGACGGCACCCTGCAGGGGCTGCTGGAGTTCCTCGAACTGCCTTATACCGGCAGCGGCGTGATGGCCTCGGCGCTGACCATGGACAAATGGCGCACCAAGATGGTGTGGCAGTCGATGGGCTTGCCGGTGGCGCCTTACGTGGCGCTGAATCGCCAGCTGTATCTCGGCGCTGAAAAAGCGGCGCTGCTGGCGCGCGTGGCGGATCTCGGCCTGCCGCTGATCGTCAAGCCGAGCCGAGAAGGCTCCAGCGTCGGCATGAGCAAGGTCACCGAGAGCGCCGCGTTGGAAGCCGCGCTGGAAGAGGCCTTCCGTCATGACGACGATGTGCTGGTGGAGAAGTGGCTGAGCGGCCCGGAATACACCGTAGCGATGCTGGGCGACCAGGTGCTGCCGTCGATCCGCATCCAGCCGGCCGGCGTGTTTTACGACTACCAGGCCAAGTACATTTCGGACGACACGCAGTACTTCTGCCCGAGCGGTTTGAGCGCCGAGCAGGAAGCCGAGATGGCGGCGTTGGCGCTGCGCGCCTACCGCGGCCTGGACTGCAGCGGCTGGGGTCGCGTCGACGTGATGCAAGACAGCGATGGCAGCTTCTATCTGCTTGAGGTGAACACCTCTCCGGGCATGACCAGTCATAGCCTGGTGCCGATGGCGGCGCGCCAGTTTGGATTAAGCTTCTCGCAGTTGGTGGCGAGAATTTTGGAGTTGGCCGACTGATATGTCGCAAGCTGCCCTGAATGCGCGCGATCGCGAGGTGGATAACGGCCCGCGCCGCAGCAATGGAACCCAGTTGGCGGGAATGATTTTCCTGCTGATGGTGTTGGGAACGGTCGTGTGGAGCGGTTGGGCGGTGCTTGGCTGGATGAAAGACGCCAGTCGCCTGCCGCTCTCAAGGCTGGTGGTGACCGGCGAACGCCACTACACCACCAACGATGATATTCGTCAGGCGATCCTGGCGCTGGGCGCGCCCGGCACCTTTATGACGCAGGATGTGGACGTTATCCAGCAGCAGATCGAACGTCTGCCGTGGATCAAGCAGGCCAGCGTGCGCAAACAATGGCCGGATGAGCTGAAGATCCATCTGGTGGAGTACGTCCCGGTGGCGCGCTGGAACGATTTGCACATGGTGGACGCCGAAGGTAAAGCGTTCAGCGTGCCGGCGGAGCGGGCGGGCAAGCAGAAGCTGCCGCTGCTCTACGGGCCGGAAGGGAGCGAGCAGGATGTGCTGGAAGGCTATCGGGCGATGAGCGCTTCGTTGGCGGCCAGCAAATATACGCTGAAAATGGCGGCGATGACCGCGCGCCATTCCTGGCAGCTGGCGCTGGACAACGATGTCCGGCTTGAGCTGGGGCGCGATGACCGCAATGGGCGTTTGCAGCGGTTTATCGAGCTTTACCCGGTATTGCAGCAGCAGGGCCAGGCGGAGAGCAAGCGTGTCAGCTATGTCGATCTGCGCTACGAGTCCGGCGCTTCGGTAGGGTGGGCTCCGGTGTTGGTCGATCCGCAGGCGCTTGGCGGTCAGCAAAACAGTAATCAGCAACAGAATCAGGCACAGGCAAAACAACAATGATCAAGTCGACGGACAGAAAACTGGTAGTTGGACTGGAGATCGGTACTGCAAAAGTCTCCGCGTTGGTAGGGGAAGTTCTGCCCGATGGCATGGTCAACATTATCGGGGTGGGCAGTTGCCCGTCTCGCGGCATGGATAAGGGTGGCGTAAACGACCTGGAGTCGGTGGTGAAGTGCGTACAGCGCGCCATCGATCAGGCCGAGCTGATGGCGGACTGCCAGATTTCCTCGGTGTATCTGGCGCTGTCGGGCAAACACATCAGCTGCCAGAACGAAATCGGCATGGTGCCGATTTCGGAAGAGGAAGTGACGCAGGACGACGTGGAGAACGTGGTGCACACCGCCAAATCAGTGCGCGTGCGCGACGAACACCGCATTCTGCACGTGATTCCTCAGGAATACGCCATCGATTATCAGGAAGGCATCAAAAACCCGGTTGGGCTGTCCGGCGTGCGCATGCAGGCCAAGGTGCATCTGATTACCTGCCATAACGATATGGCGAAGAACATCGTCAAGGCCGTGGAACGTTGCGGCCTGAAAGTTGACCAACTTATTTTCGCCGGTCTGGCCGCGAGCTACGCGGTGCTGACCGAAGATGAACGCGAACTCGGCGTTTGCGTGGTGGATATCGGCGGCGGCACCATGGATATGGCGGTGTACACCGGCGGTGCGCTGCGCCACACCAAAGTGATCCCTTATGCCGGGAACGTGGTCACCAGCGATATCGCTTACGCCTTCGGCACGCCGCCGACCGACGCGGAAGCGATTAAAGTTCGACACGGCTGTGCGCTTGGGTCGATTGTTAGCAAGGATGAGAATGTAGAGGTGCCTAGCGTCGGGGGACGTCCTCCGCGCAGTCTGCAAAGACAGACGCTGGCTGAAGTCATTGAGCCACGCTACACCGAACTGTTGAATCTGGTTAACGATGAAATTTTGCAATTGCAGGAACAACTGCGTCAGCAAGGGGTGAAGCATCATCTGGCGGCAGGTATCGTGCTGACCGGTGGCGCCGCCCAGATTGATGGCCTGGCAGCCTGTGCGCAACGGGTGTTCCACACCCAGGTACGCATCGGCCAACCCTTGAACATCACGGGTCTGACGGATTATGCGCAGGAGCCTTACTACTCGACGGCGGTAGGTCTGCTGCACTATGGAAAAGAGTCTCACCTGAGCGGTGAGACGGAAGTAGAAAAACGCGCCTCGGTGGGCAATTGGTTTAAACGCATCAATAGCTGGCTGAGAAAAGAGTTTTAATGTTTCAACAAAGAGATCATGCTGAGTAATCTTTTTATGATCTCGCAGCGACAGGCACAAAACGGAGAGAAACTATGTTTGAACCAATGGAACTAACCAATGACGCGGTGATTAAAGTCATCGGCGTCGGCGGTGGCGGTGGCAACGCCGTTGAACACATGGTGCGCGAGCGCATCGAAGGTGTTGAATTCTTCGCTGTGAACACGGACGCCCAGGCGCTCCGCAAAACGGCGGTTGGCCAAACCATCCAGATCGGTAGCGGTATTACCAAAGGTCTGGGTGCGGGCGCGAACCCGGAAGTGGGTCGCAATTCAGCGGAAGAAGACCGAGAAGCCCTGCGCGCAGCGCTGGACGGCGCAGACATGGTCTTCATCGCGGCCGGCATGGGTGGCGGTACCGGTACCGGTGCGGCGCCAGTGGTGGCTGAAGTGGCTAAAGATTTGGGTATTCTGACCGTGGCCGTGGTGACCAAGCCTTTCAACTTCGAAGGCAAGAAGCGCATGGCATTCGCGGAGCAGGGTATCGCTGAGCTGTCCAAACACGTGGACTCGCTGATCACCATCCCGAACGACAAATTGCTGAAAGTTCTGGGGCGCGGCATCTCTCTGCTGGACGCGTTCGGCGCGGCCAACGACGTGCTGAAAGGCGCGGTGCAGGGTATCGCCGAGCTCATCACCCGTCCGGGCCTGATGAACGTCGACTTCGCCGACGTGCGCACCGTGATGTCCGAAATGGGCTACGCGATGATGGGTTCCGGCGTGGCTTGCGGTGAAGACCGTGCCGAAGAAGCGGCCGAAATGGCGATCTCCAGCCCACTGCTGGAAGACATCGACCTGTCCGGCGCGCGCGGCGTGCTGGTCAACATTACCGCCGGCTTCGACCTGCGTCTGGATGAGTTCGAAACCGTGGGTAACACCATCCGTGCGTTCGCTTCCGACAACGCGACCGTGGTTATCGGTACCTCGCTGGATCCGGAAATGAACGACGAACTGCGCGTTACCGTGGTTGCAACCGGTATCGGTATGGACAAACGTCCTGAAATCACTCTGGTGACCAATAAACAGGCCAGCCAGCCGGTGATGGATCACCGTTATCAGCAGCACGGCATGTCGCCTCTGCCGCAGGAAGTGAAACCTGCCGCCAAGGTGGTCAACGACCAAGCTGCGCAACCGAATAAAGAGCCCGACTATCTTGATATTCCAGCCTTCCTGCGTAAACAGGCAGACTAAGAATATCCTGAGAATTTGGAATCTCCGCTCTTTGTGCTAAACTGTCCCGCCGGCCATGCTGTATGCTTGGCTGGTAGGATGGATAACATTGCGAGATAAAACGATGATCAAACAAAGGACATTAAAACGTATTGTTCAGGCGACTGGCGTCGGTTTGCATACCGGCAAGAAAGTCACGCTGACAATGCGCCCAGCGCCGGCTAATACCGGGGTCATCTATCGTCGCACTGACTTGAATCCACCGGTTGATTTTCCGGCTGATGCAAAATCCGTGCGTGATACCATGCTCTGTACTTGCCTGGTGAATGAGCATGACGTGCGTATTTCGACCGTTGAGCACCTCAACGCCGCGCTGGCTGGGTTGGGCATCGACAACATCGTCATTGAAGTCGACGCCGCTGAAATCCCAATCATGGACGGCAGCGCCAGTCCGTTCGTGTTCTTGCTGCTGGATGCCGGCATCGAAGAACTGAACTCGGCGAAGAAATTCCTGCGTCTGAAAGAGACCGTGCGTGTTGAAGATGGCGACAAATGGGCCGAGCTGTCCCCGCATAACGGGTTCCGCCTGGACTTCACCATCGACTTCAACCACCCGGCTATCGACGCCAGCTCTCAGCGCTATCGTCTTGATTTCTCGGCTGAGTCGTTCGTGCGTCAAATCAGCCGCGCGCGCACCTTCGGGTTCATGCGCGACATCGAATACCTGCAGTCCCGTGGCCTGGCCTTGGGCGGCAGCTTCGACTGCGCCATCGTGGTGGATGACTACCGCGTGCTGAACGAAGACGGCCTGCGTTTCGAAGACGAATTCGTACGTCACAAAATGCTGGACGCCATCGGCGACCTGTTCATGTGCGGCCACAACATCATTGGCGCGTTCACCGCGTACAAGTCTGGCCATGCCTTGAACAACAAACTGCTGCAGGCCGTGCTGGCCAAGCAGGAAGCGTGGGAATACGTGACCTTCCAGGACGAAGCCGAAATGCCGTTGGCATTCAAGGCACCGTCTACCGTATTGGCGTAAGGTCTGAATTCCTCGCCCGCTGCTGCGAATAACGGCAGGCGCATCCTCTGAGAGCCTGAGCATTCAGGCTCGTGATGCCGTATGATGTTTTGCAGCTGTGTCGCTGATTACTTATCACGACTGGTTGTGTTGGTACCCTCTCCGGCCAATGCAGCCAGCCGTTCCAATATCTTGCGCAGTTTCTCCGGGCTACGGCTCGCCAACCCTCTCAGCTCTTCCGCACTTTCCAGACTCAAATGCCGCATCGGCACCGGTTTTTCCGGCGCTTTCTCTGCGTTTTGCACCTGGTGGCTGCCTTTCGCCATCAAGGCCGGATTAATCCTGATGTCGATCGACGACAATGATGGTAGAATTTGCGCTCGTAGTGCAGACAGCAGAGCGGGTTGTTCGTAGCGCAAGCGCATCATCCAGCTGGCATTTGCCGTTTCGAGCACTAAAATACCCTGTCGGAAATTCGCGACGCGGCACCAGGGATGCAGGGGAGCGGGCAACAGGCCCTTCACTGCACGGTTAAGCTTGAGCAGCGCCACCGCGCGTTGCTGGACGTTATGCAGCGGCCCTTTGCTGCCGGCAGACGCGTCGTCGAACAGGACATCTAATAATTGTGGACGGCTATCGCGCATAATGGGCTCCGGCGGATTATAAACTCGTGATCGGTATTCTAAATCGTTGGCGACAATTTGGCAGACGTTATTTCTGGCCCCATCTCCTGTTAGGGATGGTTGCGGCCACGCTTGGCGCGTCTTCCAGTTTGTCCGGCGCCCCCGATCAGGCCGCACTGCCGAATACGTCGTCCAGCCTTAACCGGCAAAATGCGGCCAATGGCACCTTCAACAGCCTGGCCCTGCTGCAGGACGCGCACCGCCGTCCTACCTTCAGCGTAGATTATTGGCAGCAACATGCGCTGCGCACCGTCATTCGTCACCTTTCTTTCGCGCTGGCGCCGCAGGCGGTTTATGCGCGGGTGCAGGAGAGCGAAGCCGAAGCGGAACCCCCTTTGCAGGTGGCGCAACTGGCGCTGCTGTCCACACTCAACGCGCTGCTGACGCACGAGCCGAAGCCGCCGACCATCATTCGCCATACCCACCTTGAGGTGCTGCCAACGCTGGCACGGCACCAGACCGGCCTGTGGGTGGCGCAGGTACAGGGCATTCGCGCCGGGCCTGCCGCGCTCGTCTGACTCCGCCCTTCGGGCACAAAAACCATAAATAATAGCAAGTTGACTGCCGTATCAGGCCGTCATGACAGAGATATCAAACATCATGTTAGTGAAATTATTAACCAAAGTTTTTGGCAGCCGTAACGATCGTACCCTGCGCCGCATGCGCAAAGTGGTTGAGCAGATCAACCGCATGGAACCGGACATGGAAAAACTGTCCGATGATGAGCTGAAAGCGAAAACCAACGAATTCCGCGCGCGCCTGGAGAAGGGCGAATCGCTGGAAAGCCTGATCCCGGAAGCCTTCGCCGTAGTGCGTGAGGCGAGCAAACGCGTGTTCGGCATGCGTCACTTCGACGTGCAGCTGCTGGGCGGCATGGTGCTGAATGACCGCTGCATCGCCGAGATGCGCACCGGTGAAGGTAAAACCCTGACCGCCACGCTGCCGGCCTACCTGAACGCCCTGAGCGGCCGCGGCGTGCACGTCGTGACCGTCAACGACTATCTGGCGCAGCGTGACGCCGAAAACAACCGTCCGCTGTTCGAGTTTCTCGGCCTGAGCATCGGCATCAACCTACCGGGCATGCCGGCGCCGGCCAAGCGTGAAGCTTACGCCGCCGACATCACCTACGGCACCAACAACGAATACGGCTTCGACTACCTGCGCGACAACATGGCGTTCAGCCCGGAAGAGCGCGTGCAGCGCAAACTGCACTATGCGCTGGTGGATGAGGTGGACTCCATCCTGATCGATGAAGCGCGTACGCCGCTGATCATCTCCGGCCCGGCCGAAGACAGCTCCGAGATGTACATCAAGGTCAACAAGCTGATCCCTAAACTGATCCGCCAGGAAAAAGAAGACTCCGACACCTTCAAGGGTGAAGGGCACTTCTCGGTGGATGAGAAGGCGCGCCAGGTTCACCTGACCGAACGCGGCCTGATCCTGATCGAAGAGATGCTGGTGGAAGCCGGCATCATGGATGAGGGCGAGTCGCTGTACTCGCCGACCAACATCATGCTGATGCACCACGTTACCGCCGCGCTGCGCGCCCACGTGCTGTTCACCCGCGACGTTGACTACATCGTGAAAGATGGCGAAGTGATCATCGTCGACGAACACACCGGCCGTACCATGCAGGGGCGCCGCTGGTCCGACGGCCTGCACCAGGCGGTGGAAGCCAAAGAAGGCGTGGAGATCCAGAACGAGAACCAGACGCTGGCTTCGATCACCTTCCAGAACTACTTCCGTCTGTACGAGAAGCTGGCGGGGATGACCGGTACCGCCGATACCGAAGCCTTCGAATTCAGCTCGATCTACAAGCTGGACACCATCGTGGTGCCAACCAACCGTCCGATGATCCGTAAGGACATGCCGGATCTGGTGTACATGACCGAGAAAGAGAAGATCGGCGCCATCATCGAAGACATCCGCGAGCGTACCGCCAAAGGCCAGCCGGTGCTGGTGGGCACCATCTCGATCGAGAAATCCGAAGTGGTTTCCCGCGAACTGACCAAAGCGGGCATCGACCACAAGGTGCTGAACGCCAAGTTCCACGCCATGGAAGCGGATATCGTCGCCCAGGCCGGCCAGAGCGGCGCGGTGACCATCGCCACCAACATGGCGGGCCGTGGTACCGATATCGTGCTGGGCGGCAGCTGGCAGGCCGAAGTGGCGCTGCTGGAAGCGCCGACCGAAGAGCAGATCGAAGCCATCAAAGCCGCCTGGAAAGAACGCCACGACGCGGTGCTGGCGGCGGGCGGCCTGCATATCATCGGCACCGAGCGCCATGAATCGCGCCGTATCGATAACCAGCTGCGCGGCCGTTCCGGTCGTCAGGGCGATGCCGGTTCATCCCGCTTCTACCTGTCGATGGAAGATGCCCTGATGCGTATCTTCGCTTCGGATCGCGTGTCCGGCATGATGCGTAAACTGGGTATGAAAGAAGGCGAAGCGATTGAGCACCCGTGGGTGACCAAGGCGATCGCCAACGCCCAGCGCAAGGTAGAGAGCCGCAACTTCGACATCCGTAAGCAGCTGCTGGAATACGACGACGTCGCCAACGATCAGCGCCGCGCCATCTACAGCCAGCGTAACGAATTGCTGGACGTGTCCGACGTGAGCGAAACCATCGCCAGCATCCGCGAGGACGTGTTCAAGAGCACCATCGACAACTACATCACGCCGCAGTCGCTGGAAGAAGAGTGGGACATTCAGGGGTTGGAAGAGCGCCTGAAGAACGACTTCGATCTGGAGATGCCGATCGCACAATGGCTGGACAAAGAGCCGGAGCTGCACGAAGAGACGCTGCGCGAACGCATTCTGGAGAACGCCAAAGAGCAGTACCAGCGTAAGGAAGACGTGGTCGGCAGCGAAATGATGCGCAACTTCGAGAAGGGCGTGATGCTGCAGACGCTGGATTCCCTGTGGAAAGAACACCTGGCGGCGATGGACTACCTGCGTCAGGGTATCCACCTGCGCGGCTATGCGCAGAAGGATCCGAAGCAGGAGTACAAGCGCGAATCCTTCAACATGTTCGCCACCATGCTGGAATCGCTGAAATATGAAGTGATCAGCGTGCTGAGCAAGGTTCAGGTGCGGATGCCGGAAGAGGTGGAAGCGCTGGAACAGCAGCGCCGTGAAGAGGCCGAGCGCCTGGCGCAGCACCAACAGTTGAGCCACCACGACGAGAACGCGCTGGTGACCGAAGATCCGAACGCGCCGGCGACCGCCGAGCGTAAAGTGGGCCGCAACGATCCATGCCCATGCGGCTCCGGCAAGAAATACAAGCAGTGCCACGGCCGCCTGCAGTAATGCCGGCCGCGGTTAACCGATAACACCAGGGGGTCAGCTTGCTGAGCCCCTGTTTTTTGACACCCATCAGGAGGGTGAGATGAAACATTTGAATATCGCCGTGGGCATCATCCGCAATGCGCAACGGGAGATCTTTATTACCCGCCGCGCCGCCGACGCGCACATGGCCGGGTTCTGGGAGTTTCCCGGCGGCAAGATCGAACAGGGTGAAACGCCGGAACAGGCGCTGAGCCGCGAGCTGCGGGAAGAGACCGGTATCGAAGCCGAACGTGCCGAGCTGCTGGAGGTGGTGGAGCATCGCTTCAGCGATCGCATCGTGACGCTGAATTTTTATCTGGTGGAGGCCTGGGCAGGCGAGCCGTTCGGCCGCGAGGGGCAACCGATGCGCTGGGTAAAACAGGCGGATCTGCGTGAAGACGAATTCCCGGAAGCCAACGTCGGCATCATCCGACTGCTGGTGGCGCAGGCGAACGCCGCGCAATGACAAGCGTGGCCTGACGCCCGCCAGGCCAACCGTGGGCGATCAGCGATCGTCCATTTCACTCCAGTCTTCGCTTTCCGACAGATCGCTGTTGCTCGGAATGCGCTTCTCTTCATCGGCCCACTCGCCGAGATCGATCAGCTGGCAGCGCTTGCTGCAAAACGGCCGGAACGGGCTGACTTCACCCCAAACCACGCCGGTGCCACAGGTTGGGCATTTTACTACGGTCGTCATAACGGTTCCTTACGCCTTCTGTCAGTGCTGAGAAGGCTTTCTTTCACAAGTTCAACAACAGGCCAGTTCGAACGTCAGGCGTTCAGGCACCACGCCATTTTCGCTGTCCAGCGGTAGGAAACGAATGGCATAACGCGTCTTGTGGCCGGAAATCTGCGGATAAAGCTGTGGCGCCAGATGGAGGCGCAGGCGCAGCAGATCCGCCCCTTCGGCGTTGTCCTGGAAAAAGCCGTTCAAGCTGATTTGATTGCGGAACGGCCCGGACTGGCGGATCAGATCCAGCACCATGGTCAGCGCCTGGTTCAGCGGATCCAGCGACTGCAGCCAGGTGGCGACGTCGGCGTCGCGATCCTGCTGCGGCGCGTGCATCCACATGTGCAGGGTCGGCAGATCGAAGCTGCAGCAGCCGCCGGGAATGTTCAGCCGTTGACGCACCAGGCCGATCAGCCGGTCTTCGCGCAACGCCTGACCGAGGCGCGGCGCCGCCATCAGCGCCGATGCGCGCGACTTCAACTGGCCGCGCAACTGATCGATCAGCGCCATGTCCACGCCCGGCACATCGGCCCAGGCCAGCAGTTTTTGCTGCTGGCGCTCCAGCTCTTTGAGCAGTTCGGTGCGCACTTCGCCGCGCTCCAGCACGTCCAGCAAGTCGGAGACAGTGCGAAAGAAGGTGAGGGCGATGGCGGTTTCGCTCAGGGCGCGTTGGCCGTGCAGCTGTTGCAGCAGAAATTCGATGCGCAGCCAGGTGCGCATTTTTTCGTTCAGCGGGTGTTCAAAGAGAACGGTTGGGGAAACATCACTCATGCAGTTTAATCCTGTTGGGGCGCTGTTGCCGCCAGTTCAAGGTAGCGACGATGCAGTGCGGCGACCTGTGGCTCTATCCCCTGAGCGGCGCCGCTGTTGTCAATAATGTCATCCGCCACGGCGAGGCGCTGCCGGCGCGTGGCCTGGGCGGCGAGAATGCTTTGCGCCTGCTCACGGCTGACGCCGTCGCGCGCGATGGTGCGAGCCAGCTGGGTTTCGGCGTCGACGTCGATCACCAGCACCCGATCGGCGCGATCCTGCAGGCCGTTTTCCACCAGCAGCGGCACCACCCACAGCGCGTACGGGCTGGCGGCCTGCGCCAGTTGGCGCTGGGTTTCACGGTGTATCAGCGGATGCAGCAGCTGGTTCAGCCAGGTTTTGTCATCGGGATGGCTAAAGATGCGCTGACGCAGCGCAGCGCGGTTCAACGCGCCGTCCGGCAGCAACATTTCATTACCAAATCGTTCGGCGATCGCGGCCAAGGCAGGGGTGCCCGGCTCGACGACCTGACGGGCGATCACGTCGGCATCGACAAGGGTTGCGCCGTGGCGCGCAAAGGCGTTCGCGACGGTCGTCTTGCCGCTGCCTATGCCCCCGGTCAACGCAACAATGTAGGCCATGGTGTTAGGTGCATCCGATGTTCATAAAAAAATAATAGTCGAATCATAAAGCGATCGCGCAGAAGTGCAAGTCGGCAGGCGGCGCTTGCGCGTCGGCCCCGTTCGGGCGGCGAGAAAAAGCGCAGCGGCACGGCAAAAATGAGCGGGCAATCACACTGCGATTATGCAGGTAAATTTGTCGGATTGTAGCGTAAATAAAGGCGAATTCGCAGTCTTGTTCGGCGATTATTAGCGCGTATGATAGCGTCACTGGAACTGGCATTAATCTCGCCGCCGTCTTTTTGCGTCACTGGAAAGCCGTCGGGCAGAGGTTCGAATATCCTCCTTGCGATCCGTCGCCATTAACCAGGAAATCAGAAGTCATGCGTATTGAAGAAGATTTGAAGTTGGGCTTTAAAGACGTGTTGATCCGCCCTAAGCGCTCCACGCTGAAAAGCCGTTCCGAGGTTGAACTGGAACGTCAGTTTACCTTCAAGCATTCAGGTTGCAGCTGGTCCGGCGTGCCGATTATCGCCGCCAACATGGACACGGTGGGCACCTTCCGCATGGCCGAGGCCCTGGCTTCTTTCGACGTTCTCACCGCCGTACACAAACATTACAGCGTCGAGCAATGGGCTGACTTCGTGCAGCGCATGCCGGAATCGGTGCTGCGCCACGTGATGGTGTCCACCGGCACCTCCGAAGCCGACTTCGCCAAAATGCAGCAGATCCTGGCCCTGTCTCCGGCGCTGAAATTCATCTGCATCGACGTGGCCAACGGCTACTCTGAACACTTCGTCGCCTTCCTGCAGAAAGCGCGCGAAGCCTGCCCGAATCACGTGATCTGCGCCGGCAACGTGGTGACCGGCGAGATGGTGGAAGAGCTTATCCTCTCCGGTGCCGACATCGTTAAGGTCGGCATCGGCCCGGGTTCAGTCTGTACCACCCGCGTGAAGACCGGCGTGGGCTACCCGCAGCTGTCGGCGGTGATCGAATGCGCCGATGCGGCCCACGGGCTGGGCGGCCAAATCGTCAGCGACGGCGGCTGCTCGGTGCCGGGCGACGTCGCTAAAGCCTTCGGCGGCGGCGCTGACTTCGTGATGCTGGGCGGCATGCTGGCCGGCCACGACGAGTGTGAAGGCACCGTGGTGGAAGAGAACGGCGAAAAGTTCATGCTGTTCTACGGCATGAGCTCCGAGTCGGCGATGAAGCGCCACGTCGGCGGCGTGGCGGAGTATCGCGCGGCCGAAGGCAAAACCGTCAAGCTGCCGCTGCGCGGCGAGGTGGAGTTTACCGTGCGCGATATCCTCGGCGGCCTGCGCTCTGCTTGCACCTACGTTGGTGCCGAGCGCCTGAAAGAGCTGACCAAGCGCACCACCTTTATCCGCGTGGCGGAGCAGGAAAACCGCGTCTTCGGCAGCAAATAAGCCGCACCTTGCATTCGGGCGCAGCGCACCGCGGCGCCCGCTATCCTCTTTTTTATCCCAGCACGCTGCCCAGTTGAAAAATAGGCAGGTACATGGCGACCACCAAAGCACCGACGATCCCGCCTACCACCAGCATCAGCAGCGGCTCCAGCGTTTGCGCCAGCGTATCGGCCAGCTCGTGCGTCTGCCGTTCGTACCACTGCGCCAATTTATCCAGCAAGACGTCCAGCGAGCCCGATTCTTCGCCCACCCGCACCAGCTGCCGGCACAGCGGCGGAAACAGCGGTTGCAGGGCGAGGGCGTGATGAAACGCCTCGCCTTCGGCGAGCTGCCGCTGCACCTGCTCCAGCGCCTGCCGGTACAGCAGATGGTCGGCCGCCAGCGCCGCCGCGTTCAAGCCTTCCACCAGCGTCAGCCCCGCGCGTTGGGTCATGGTCAGAATACGAAAGGTTTGGCTCAGCGCGCCGCCGCTCACCAGCCGGGCGATCAGCGGCAGGCGCAGCAAGGCGGCCTGCTCACGTCGGCGCCACGGCGGGCGCGGATGCAGCCAGCGGCAATAGCCGAACAGCAACGCGCCGAGCAGCAGCGCCAAATAGGGGCCAACGGCGATCAGCAGTGCGGACAACCCCAATAACCCTTGGGTAAACCAGGGCAGCGGCGCATCGAACGACTGATAAACCTTGGCGAATTCCGGCAGCACCATCACCAGCATCAGCACGCTGACCAGCAGCGCCACCGCACAGATGAAGAGGGGATAGCGCAGCGCTTTGGTCACTTTGCGGCGCAGCAGCAATTGGGCTTCCTGCTGCTGCGCCAGCTGCAGGCAGCAGCGATCGAGATTGCCGGTTAGCTCGCCGATGGCGATCAGTTGGCGATAGATAAGTGGAAAAACGCCTGGCTGCGCGGCAAGGGTTTCGGAGAGCGGCTGCCCTTCGCGCACCTGTTCTGCCAACTGGCGCAACAGGCAACGCCAGGCCGCCGAAGGGTGCTCTGCCGCCAGAAGCTGCAGCGTATTGACCAGCGGCAACCCGGCCTGCAGCAGGGTGGCGAGTTGGCGGGTGAAGTGGATCAAAGGTTCTCCGCGCCACTGGCCGGGCGTGACGCGTTTGCCGTGCCCGATCCGCCAGGGTTGCATACCTTGCTCAATCAGTAACCGGCTCACCTGCCGTTTTTCATCGCTCATCAGTTCGCCGTGGCGCAGGGCACCCTGGGCGTCGAAAGCCTGCCACAGAAACAGCCGGCGCGCTTTCATGGCGCGGTTACGCCGAGCTGGGCGACGTCGATCACGCGGTACAGCTCTTCCAGCGAGGTCGCGCCTTCACTGGCCAGCGTCAGGCCCGCCTGCAGCAGCGAAAGCTGCCCCTGTTCGCGGGCGATATCCGCCAGCCGGCTGGGAGAGGCGTTCGCCAGCAACGCCGCCTGTATTTCCGGCGTAATGGGCAACAGCTCATACACGCCGATGCGCCCGTAGTAGCCGCCGAAGCAATGCTCGCAGCCGTCGGCGCGCCAGGCGAGCAGCGGCTCCGGCCAGACCGAGGCAGGAAAATGCGTCGGCTGGCTGTGCGGGTAGCGGCAGTGGCGACACAGCCTGCGCACCAGCCGCTGCGCGATGACCAGTTTCAGACAGCCGGCGAGCAGGTAGCCGGGGATACCCATGTGCATTAGGCGCGTCAGGGTTTCGCCGGTGGAGTTGGTATGCAGCGTCGACAGCACCAGATGGCCGGTTTGCGCGGCCTTAACCGCGATCTCGGCGGTTTCCGCATCGCGGATCTCGCCGATCATGATGACATCCGGATCCTGGCGCAGCAGGGCGCGCAGCACCCGGGCGAAGCTCAGCTCGGTTTTGGCGTTGATCTGGGTCTGATTGACGCCGAACAGCGGGATCTCGACAGGATCTTCGACGCTGCACAGGTTGCTTTGCGCATCGTTCAACTGGCGCAGACCGCTGTACAGTGTTACCGTCTTGCCGCTGCCGGTCGGGCCGGTCACCAGGATCAAACCTTGCGGGCAGGCCAGCGCCGCCGCGTAGCGCGCCAGGTCCGCTCGGCTCATGCCCAGTTGATCCAGCGGCAGCTCCTGCTGTTCGCCCTGCTGAACGCGCAGCACCACCTTTTCGCCGTGCAGCGTCGGCAGAGTGGCGATACGCATGGCATAGCGCGCGCCGTCCAGCGTCAGGCTGAGCTGCCCGTCCTGAGGCTGACGGCGCTCGGCGATATCCAGCTGGCCGAGGATCTTCAGCCGGGCGATGAGGCGTGCGGTCAGCTGGGGTGACGGCGAGGCGAGGGTTTGCAGCACGCCGTCGATGCGCAGGCGAATGCGAAAATGCTGCCGAAAGGGCTCGAAGTGGACGTCCGAGGCGCGACGCTGAATGGCCAGGCGCAGCGTCTGGTTGATGAACTGCACCACCGGCGCGTCGCCGTCGTCGGGGTAGGCGATGTCGGCGCTGTCTTCTTCGGCCGCCAGCGGCGCCGGTAGCGGTTCCTGGCGTTGGTTCAGCGCCTGCTCCAGCCTGGCCGCCGGCCATTGCTCCAGATGGATGCGCTTGCCGGTGGCGAAACGCAGCGCCGCCAGCAGCCCTTGCGGCGCCTCTTCGTTGAGCGCGATCGTCAGGGTGGTCGGATCTTCGTTCAGCGCCAGCGCCTGATAGCGCCGGCACAGGGCGTGAACTTCTTCGCTGATTTGCGCGTTCATCGCCGTTACTCCGCTGCGTTGTCGAAGCGGAAGACTTCCTGGCACACTTCAACCAGCGTTGCGTTTTCGCTGCTGCACAGCCGGCTCCAGCGGGTCAGCCCATCGGCGTTCACTTTGGGGGTTAATGCCACCGCCAGCCCCTGCAGCGTTTGGGTGCCGGTCAGCGTGATCACGCCTTTGACGACTTTCACCCCGCTGACGTAACGCGACGTGCCGCCGGTGGGAATGCCTTTGCTGCCGGCTTCACAGCCGGTGGGGGCGCCTTCGTCCAGCACGCACAGCTCGACCGCCAGTTTGTACGGCGACATGGTTTGCAGCATGTCGGTCATCGCCGCTTTCTGGATGTAGCGCTGGTAGGCGGGAATGCCGATGGCGCTGAGGATGGCGATGATGGCGATCACCACCATCAGTTCTATCAGGGTAAAGCCGCGTTGCGTTTCCATGCGTTGTCTCCTCCATAAGGGTGTGGAAGGCAACGGTAGCGGTTTGCGCGGGGGCACGGCGAGGGGCTTTTGCGCGTTTCTCGGCGCGCTTCCATCAGTAATGACGTTGTTTGCAGCGGTGAATAAAAGGGTGCGAGGGGCTTCGCAATTTTACGGTAACGCCCCCGGCAGCGGCCGGGGGCGAGGGGATCATTTGAAGCGCATCGACAGATCGAGCGCGGTCACATGCTTGGTCAGCGCGCCGACTGAAATGTAATCCACGCCGGTCTCGGCGAAGGTGCGCAGCGTCTCACTGGTGACGTTGCCGGATACTTCCAGCTGGGCGCGGCCCTGGGTTTGGGCGACCGCCTGGCGCATCATCTCGACGCTGAAGTTGTCCAGCATGATGATGTCGGCGCCGGCGTCCAGCGCCTGCTGCAGTTCATCGAGCGATTCGACTTCCACTTCCACCGGCACGTCGGCGTGCAGCCAGAAGGCTTTTTCCACCGCGTTCTTGATAGAGCCGGAGGCGATGATGTGGTTTTCCTTGAGCAGGAAGGCGTCGGACAGGCCCAGCCGATGGTTGCTGCCACCCCCGCACAGCACGGCGTATTTCAGCGCGGTGCGCAGGCCGGGCAGGGTCTTGCGGGTATCGAGCAGGCGAGTCCGGGTGCCTTCCAGCAGGGCCACGTAGCGGCTGACCTCGGTCGCCACGCCGGAGAGCGTCTGCACGAAGTTCAGCGCGGTGCGCTCGCCGGTCAGCATCACCCGCGCGGGGCCGCGCAGCCGGCAGAGCGGTTGGTTCGGCGTCAGACGGTCGCCGTCCGCCACCAGCCACTCCACCTGCACCTGGTTGCCCAACTGAATAAAGACCTCATTCAGCCAGCGGCGGCCACAGAATACGCCGGCTTCGCGGGTGATGACGGTGGCTTCGGCCTGCTTGTCCGCCGGTAACAATTGCGCGGTAATATCGCGCCCGGCGTCGACTTCACCCCCCAAGTCTTCGCGCAGCGCCTGGGCGACGGCATAGGGAATATCACTTTCAATTCGTTCAAGAAGCTCGGTGCGGCGACTGTCGGCACTGTAGCGGCGTGTCGGCATGGAAAACTCCGAAATGGACGGTTAGATCGTAGGGGAACATGCTACTCTGTTGCAGGAATAAGTACCACCGCAGAGAGGTGTCTGATGCAGTTGGAAAATGGCTGGATTATCGGGGTGACGCGAGTGGCCTCGCCGCACTGCGATCGGCGCCCGGATGACGAGCCCCCCTCGCTGCTGGTCATCCACAACATCAGCCTGCCGCCCGGCGAATTCGGCGGCCCCTATATCGACCAGCTGTTTACCGGCACCCTCGATCCCGCGCAGCACCCCTATTTCGCCGAGATCCATCAGCTGCGGGTGTCTGCGCACTGTCTGATCCGCCGCGACGGGGAGATCGTGCAGTATGTGCCCTTCGACCAGCGCGCCTGGCATGCGGGCGTTTCCCTGTATCAGGGGCGCGATCGGTGCAACGATTTTTCCATCGGCATCGAGCTGGAAGGCACCGATCAGTTACCCTACACCGAGGCGCAATACCGCACGCTGCAGGCGGTCACCGCGCTGCTGGCCGAACATTATCCGCCGCTGGCGGCCAATATCACCGGGCATTGCGATATCGCCCCCGGCCGCAAGACCGATCCCGGGCCGGCGTTCGATTGGGATCGCTATCTGGCATCTCTGGAACAACGCGGCGCGCCCGCCGACGCTATGCTTGAGACAAGAAAAAGGGAGAGGAATCGCTAATGACGCTGTTTACGCTGTTGCTGGTTTTAGCCTGGGAGCGCCTGTTTAAGCTGGGAGAACATTGGCAGCTGGACCACCGTCTCGAAGTGGTGTTTCAGCGGCTGCATCGGGTTTCGCTGGCGCAGACGCTGGCGATGACCGCCGCCTGGATGGTGATTGTCTGGGGCGTTCTGTGGCTGTCGCACGGGTTGTTCTTCGGCGTGGTGACGCTGCTGCTGTGGATCGTCATCGATCTGCTGTGCGTCGGCGCCGGCATCAAGCGCAAACACTACCGCGCCTACCTGAAAGCGGCGCGGCAGGGCGATACCCACGCCAGCGATCAGATGGCGGAAGAGCTGGCGTTGATCCACGGTTTGCCGGTGGACTGCAGCGAAGAGCTGCGCCTGCGCGAGCTGCAAAACGCGCTGCTGTGGATTAACTTCCGTTATTACCTGGCGCCGCTGTTCTGGTTCGTGGTCTTTGGGCCTTACGGGCCGATCGCGTTGGCGGGGTATGCCTTCCTGCGCGCCTATCAAACCTGGCTGGCGCGCCACAATACGCCGCTGGAGCGTTCGCAGTCGGGTATCGATCATCTGCTGAACTGGCTGGACTGGATCCCGGTGCGTTTGGCTGGGGTGGCTTACGCGCTGTTCGGCCACGGCGAGCGTGCGCTGCCGGCCTGGTTCGCCTCGCTGGGGGATCGGCATTCGTCGTCGTATCAGGTGTTGACGCGGCTGGCGCAGTTCTCGCTGGCGCGCGATCCGCATATGGACCCGGTGCAAACGCCGCGGGCGGCGGTGACGCTGGCTCGCAAGGTGACGATGATCATCGTGGTGGTGGTGGCGCTGTTGACCATTTACGGCACGCTGCTTTAAGCGGCAGCGAAAAGCAAAACGGGCGCCGAGGCGCCCGTTTTTTTGGCCATTCGGCCGGGATTACAGCTTGGCGAAGCAGCGACGCGCGGCGTCGATGGTGCGCTGAATGTCTTCCTTGCTGTGCGCCACGGACATGAAGCCCGCTTCGAAGGCGGACGGCGCCAGATACACCCCTTCTTCCAGCATCAGGTGGAAGAAGCGCTTGAAGCGTTCCACGTCGCACAGCATCACGTCCTGGTAGCAGGTGACCGCCGGCGCGTCGGTGAAGAACAGGCCGAACATGCCGCCGACGTTGTTGACCACCAGCGGGATATTCTCTTCCTGCGCCGCGTGCAGCAGGCCAGCGGCCAGCATCTCGGTCAGTTCGGTCAGCGTCTGGTGCACGCCCACCTGCGACACTTCGGTCAGGCAGGCATAGCCCGCCGCCATGGCGATCGGGTTGCCGGACAGGGTGCCCGCCTGGTAGACCGGGCCGGTCGGCGCCAGCGCGTCCATCACGTCGCGGCGGCCGCCGAAGGCGCCCACCGGCATGCCGCCGCCGATGATTTTGCCGAGGCAGGTCAGATCCGGCTCGACGCCGTAATAGGACTGTGCGCCGGCCAGCGCCACGCGGAAGCCGGTCATCACTTCATCGATGATCAAGAGCGCGCCGTACTTGTCGCACAGCGCGCGCAGGCCCGGCAGGAATTCCGGCAGCGGCGGCACGCAGTTCATGTTGCCGGCGACCGGCTCGACGATGATACAGGCGATCTCGGACGGGTACTGCTCGAAGGCGGCCCGCACCGAATCCAGGTCGTTATAGGTGCAGGTCAGGGTGTGCTTGGCGAAATCGGCCGGCACGCCCGGTGAGTTCGGCTGGCCGAGGGTCAGCGCGCCGGAACCGGCTTTCACCAGCAGGCAGTCGGCGTGGCCGTGGTAGCAGCCTTCGAACTTGATGATTTTGTCGCGGTTGGTGTAGCCGCGCGCCAGGCGGATGGCGCTCATGGTGGCTTCGGTGCCCGAGTTCACCATGCGCACCATATCCATCGTCGGCACCAGCTCGGTGACCAGCTGCGCCATTTTGACTTCCATCTCGGTCGGCGCGCCGAAGCTCAGGCCGCGCTGCGCCGCTTCGATCACCGCGTCGCGGATCGCCGGGTGGTTGTGCCCCAGCACCATCGGCCCCCAGGAACCGACATAGTCGATATAGGCCTTGCCGTCGGCATCGAACAGATAAGCCCCGTCTGCCCGCTCGATAAACAGCGGCACACCGCCCACGCCGGTGAATGCACGCACCGGAGAGTTCACCCCGCCGGGGATCAACTGTTGCGCCTGGGCGTACAGACTTTCGGACTTGCTGTGTAGGCTCATAAATCGGCTCCTGGATTCTCTTTTGAATGATTTGACCGCGCTATTCTAGAGGAGAGCGCCGCGTTATGAAACGATCACAGTCAGATACCATTAACGGCAGCGCCCGCCGCCGGGTTGGGGTAGAATAACCGCCTTGCCTATTTGTATTACAAATTACCTAACGAATTACTCGCGATGACGGAATCACAATCACAGCCAGTCGGGACGTTGAGCCCGCGTCTTAGCCGCAGCGATGCGGTGCGTCAGTTTATTCGCCGCGATAAAACGTCGGTGGCGATCCTGGTGATGGCCGCGCTGGTGGGGACGCTGGCCGGTTTGCTCGGCGTGGCCTTCGATAAGGCGGTGGAGTGGGTGCAGCAGCAGCGGCTGGCTTCGCTGGCGCAGGTCGCCGACTCCTGGATCCTGGTGTGGCCGCTGGCGTTTATCCTGTCCGCCGCGCTGGCGGCGCTGGGCTATTACCTGGTGCGGCGCTTTGCCCCTGAGGCGGGCGGCTCGGGCATTCCGGAGATCGAAGGCGCGCTGGAGGAGCTGCGGCCGGTGCGCTGGTGGCGCGTTATCCCGGTGAAATTCATCGGCGGCATGGGCACGCTGGGGGCGGGCATGGTGCTGGGGCGCGAAGGGCCCACGGTGCAAATGGGCGGCAACGTCGGGCGCATGGTATTGGACGTGCTGCGCATTCGCGGCGCCGAGGCGCGTCATACGCTGCTGGCGACCGGGGCTGCCGCCGGGTTGTCCGCTGCGTTCAACGCGCCGCTGGCCGGCATCTTGTTCATCATCGAAGAGATGCGGCCGCAGTTCCGCTACAACCTGATCTCGATTAAAGCGGTGTTTATCGGCGTGATCATGTCGAGCGTGGTGTTCCAGCTGTTTAACGGCCAGGGCTCGGTGATCGCGGTCGACAAACTTTCTTCGGCGCCCATTAATACCCTGTGGCTCTATCTGGTGCTGGGGGCGATATTCGGCGCGGTGGGCGTGGGATTCAACGCGCTGATCTTCCGCACTCAGGATATGTTTGCGCGCCTGCACGGCGGCAGAATGCGCAATGTCTTGCTGATGGGCGGGCTGCTCGGCGGCGTGTGCGGCATTCTGGGGCTGATCCAGCCGGAGGCGGCGGGCGGCGGCTTTGGGCTGATCCCGATCGCCGCGGCGG
Organism: Serratia sp. TSO36; assembly: GCF_057808395.1. Classification (NCBI taxonomy): domain Bacteria; kingdom Pseudomonadati; phylum Pseudomonadota; class Gammaproteobacteria; order Enterobacterales; family Yersiniaceae; genus Serratia; species Serratia sp. TSO36. The sequence continues at coordinate 260,930 of NZ_JBJZOU010000006.1, forward strand.
GCAATTACAGCGTTGGCATGTTGATGTTTATCTTTATCACCCGCATCTTCACCACGCTGCTGTGCTTCGGCTCCGGCGCGCCGGGCGGCATCTTCGCACCGATGCTGGCGCTGGGTACGCTGTTCGGCACCGCCTTCGGGCTGGCGGGGGCGCATCTGTTCCCGCAGTACGGCATCGAGGCGGGCACCTTCGCCATCGCCGGCATGGGGGCGCTGTTCGCCGCCACGGTGCGCGCCCCGCTGACCGGCATCGTGCTGGTGCTGGAAATGACCGACAACTACCAACTCATTTTACCGATGATCATCACCTGCCTCGGCGCCACGGTGGTGGCGCAGCTGCTCGGCGGCAAGCCGCTGTATTCGTCGATCCTGGCCCGCACGCTGCAAAGGCAGGAGGCGCAGCTGGCGCGGGAAGCGGCGGAGAAAACAGGTAAGGAAAATACAACAAATGCGGTGAATACTTGAACGCAACACTCAGGTATCGGATAATCGTTAATATTAATCAGGCAGCCATAGTAGCGATCTGATGCTGAACAATGTTGGGAGTAAAGAGTATGAGTGATCAAACGGCACTGCCCCTGCAATTTACCGAGGCAGCAGCAAGCAAGGTTAAGTTCCTGATTGCTGACGAAGAAAATCCGAACCTTAAGCTGCGGGTTTACATTACCGGCGGCGGCTGCAGCGGATTCCAGTACGGCTTCACTTTTGACGACAAGGTCAACGATGGCGACATGACCATCGAGAAGCAGGGCGTGGCGCTGGTGGTCGATCCGATGAGCCTGCAGTATCTGGTCGGCGGCTCGGTGGACTACACCGAAGGGCTGGAAGGGTCGCGCTTCGTGGTGACCAACCCGAATGCCAAAACCACCTGCGGTTGCGGTTCGTCGTTCAGCATCTGAGTTTGCCTGTCAGAATATCAACCCGCTCGCCTTACGGCCGGCGGGTTTTTTTATGCCTACCATTCCACGAGGATCACTTCCGCCCCGTTCTCCAGCGCCGGTTGGCGGGTAATGTTCGGCTGCGCCGCCGCATGGCTGCATTCGGCCCGTGGGGCGGCGGCCTCGAGGCGCACGGCGCATTGCGGTTCAATGGTCAGGGTAACGCCGATCCGGCCGCTGACGGCATCGGCATGCGCGGCGCCACTCAGCAGGGCGCCACAGCAGGCAAGCAGGATTTTTTTCATCATTGCGGGAATAGCCATCCGTAAGCAATCTTGTGATGACTTATCGGCAAAAAGTTAAAAAGGTTTAACAGCGCGGGGAGGGGATTAACCTGCGGATAACAGAATTTTACATCGTCACTACGCTATTTATTGGGTGAAAATAATACCACCAAGCCCGTTTTTAGTCTAATAAATCACCAAATGCGGCGTTGCCAAGCGCCGCCCCACAGGGCGACGGCTCAGCGTTCGAGAATAAAGGCGGGCAATTTGAGGTGCCAGCGGATGGCCGCCAGCCGAATGGCCAGGGTGATGATCATGCCCAGCATCATGGCCTGTTGCAGCGGCATGCTGAAGGTGTAAAACGCCGTGGCGTGCACGATGCCGCCGATGATGCAGGCGGTGGCGTAAATCTCGGTGCGCAGGATCATCGGGATCTCGCGCGCCAGCACGTCGCGGATAATGCCGCCGCCGACGCCGGTGATCACCCCCATGCAGATTGCCACCAGCGGGCCGGTGCCGGCTGCGAAGGCCTTGTTGACGCCGATGCCGACGAACACCGCCAGCCCGACGGCGTCCAGCACCGGCAGCACCCACTGCGGCAGACGGCGCGGCTGGCGCACCAGCAGCAGCGTCAAGACGCAGGTGATCATCGCCACCACCAGATCGGTGGGATCCTTGACCCAGAACACCGGGCCGTTGGCCAGCGCCATGTCGCGGATGGTGCCGCCGCCGACCGCGGTGACCACGCCCAATACCAGCACGCCGAACGGATCCATGCGCAACTTGCCGGCCAGCAGTACGCCGGAGATGGCGAACACCGCCGTACCGAGAATATCCAACCAGAACACCAGCATCAGCGGATCTCCGCCAGCTGGCGGCACAGCTGCTGCGCCGCCAACAGGATGCGCGGCCCGCCGCGGTTGAACCAGTCTTCGTTCAGCGCGATCACCGGCACCTGCAGCTGCGGCGCCCAGAAGGCTTTCACATTGGCGGCTTCTTTCGCGCCGCCGGTGATGACGATGGCCTGCGGCTGACGCGCCAGCACCTGCTCGCGGCTGATTTGCGGCCAAGGGGTGCGGCTGTCGGCGAAGACGTTCTGCCCGCCGCACAGCGCCAGCACCTGGCTTTGCAATGTGGCGCCGGCGCTGGTGAACAGCGGCTGGGTGCCGAACTGCAGCAGCACGCGCCGCGCTGGGTTAGCGGCATACTGTTGTTTGAGAGCGGCGAACTGGCGGCGAAGGCCTTCCGCCGCCTGATGCGCCTGCTCCGGGTGCGGGCTGTATTGCGCCAGCTTATCCAGCAAGCCGGCGATCCCTTCGAGATTGTCGGCGTCCGCATAGAAGATCGGGATGCCGAACGCGGCGAGCTGATCCAGCACGCGCTGCGGATTGCCGCCGCGCCAGGCGAGGATCAGATCTGGCTTGAGCGCCAGCACCCGCTCCAGATTGATGCCCTGCCAGGAGGCCACCTGCTCCAGCCTGGCGGCCTGCGGCGGATAATCGGAATAGGCGCTCGCCGCCACCAGCACATCGCCCATGCCGGTGGCATAGGCGAGTTCGGTGGCGTTGGGCGCCAGGCTGATCACCCGCTGAGCGGCGCCGGCCGGCATGGCCAGCCAGAGCGCCAATAAACAGAGCATCGAGGTAAAGCGCAGCCTCACATCAACCGCGCTTGGCCAGGGTTTGCAGCATGGCGTTGACCATCAGCGTGGACTGTTTGGCCGCTACCACCAGGAACTCGTCAAAGCTCATGTGCGACTCGCTGTCGGCGACGTCGGAAATGGCGCGCACCACCACGAACGGCGTGCCGAACAGATGGCAGACGTGGGCGATCGCCGCGGCTTCCATTTCCACGGCGGCGACGCGCGGGAAGGTCGCGCGGATGCGCGCCAGCGGCTCGGCGCCGTTGATGAAGGCGTCACCGCTGCAGATCAGGCCGCGCACCGCGTGCAGATCCAGCTGTTTGATGCAGCCTTCCGCCAGCGCGATCAGCACGTCGTCGGCGACGAACGCCGCCGGGCAGCCGGCCATCTGGCCCGGCTCATAGCCGAAAGCGGTGACGTCGGCGTCGTGGTAGCGCACTTCTTCCGACACCACGATATCGCCCACGCGCAGGGTGCTGGCCAAGCCGCCGGCGGAACCGGTGTTGATCACCAGATCCGGGCTGCAGTGTTCAAGCAGCAGGGTGGTGCCCATGGCCGCAGAAACTTTGCCGATGCCGGATTTCAGCAGGGCCACCTCAACGCCGCCGATCTGGCCGGTGTAGATTTCGCAGCCCGCGCGCTGGATGGTTTGACGGTTTTCGATTTGATCGCGCAGCAGGGTGACTTCCTGCTCCATTGCGCCGATGATGCCTACTTTCATAAATAACACTCGCTGATTGGCCGTGAGAATTGCGGCATAGTCTATCATGGCTGTGTGAGAGAGATAATGCGTTGCATCCGCCGCCGGGAATTGTTATCACGGGGGCAGGGCGCAACGGCGGAGAAACAGATGTCCGGGATCGACTTCAAGCAAAAAATCAGCTTCCAACGGCCTTTCAGCAAACCGATCGAGGCCGAGGAAGAGTACGACATCGTGCGGCAGTTCGAGAGCGATCGCGGGCGCATCGTCAACTCGGCCGCCATTCGCCGTCTGCAGCAAAAAACCCAGGTGTTTCCGCTGGAGCGCAACGCGGCGGTGCGCAGCCGCCTGACGCACTCGATGGAGGTGCAGCAGGTCGGGCGCCACATCGCCAAAGAGATCCTCAACCGCTTCAAACAGGCGGGGAGAATTGATGAGCTCGGCCTCACCCGGCTGCTCGATCCGTTTGAAAGCATCGTGGAAATGGCCTGCCTGATGCACGACATCGGCAACCCGCCGTTCGGTCACTTCGGCGAGTCGGCGATCAACGACTGGTTCGCCCAACGGCTCGATCCCGGCAGCTGCGGCAGCGAGCCGGGCAGCCACGATCGCTGCCAGGTGGCGACGCTGCGCCTGCATGAAGGGGAGAGCGATCTGAACCGGCTGCGCAGCCGGATCCGTCAGGATCTCAGCCACTTCGAGGGCAACGCCCAGGCGATCCGCATGGTGTACAGCCTGCTGAAGCTCAACCTGACCTACGCGCAGGTCGGCTGCATTTTGAAATACACCCGCCCGGCCTACTGGGCGAGCGACATCCCCGCCAGCCACAGTTACCTGATGAAAAAGCCCGGCTACTATCTGGCGGAAGAGGCCTTCGTCGATCGGCTGCGGCGCGAGCTGCACATGGGCGAGTTCGATCGTTTCCCGCTGACCTATATCATGGAGGCCGCCGACGATATCTCGTACTGCGTGGCCGATCTGGAAGACGCGGTGGAGAAGAGCATTTTCACCGTCGAGCAGCTGTATCAGCACCTGATTCAGGAGTGGGGCGAAGTGGCGCCGGGCGATCTGTTCGACAAGACCGTCGCCAGCGCGTTTCGCAAGATCGATCGCGGCGGCGCGCGGCGCAGCGCGGAAGATCAGTTCTTCATGTATCTGCGGGTGTTTACCGTGGCGCGGCTGGTGCCGCATGCGGCGCAACGCTTTATCGACAATCTGGACGCGGTCTATCAGGGCAATTTCAATCAGGCGCTGCTGGAGGATTCCAGCCCGGCGTACCGGCTGCTGAAAATATTTAAAAATGTGGCGTTCAAGCACGTGTTCAACCACCCGGAGGTCGAGCAGCTCGAGCTGCAAGGCTACCGGGTGATCAGCGGCCTGCTGGACATTTACAGCCCGCTGCTGGCGATGTCACTGGCGGACTTCAGCCAGTTGGTGCGCGAGGACAGTCACCGCGCTTACCCGATCGAAACGCGCCTGTTCCACAAGCTGTCCACCAAGCATCGGCTGGCGTATGCGGAGGCGGTAGAGGGGCTGCAGCATTTATCGCCGGAGCAGCAAGCCATTCGGGAATATTATTTCCGCGCCCGTTTATTGCAGGACTATATCAGCGGAATGACCGACCTTTACGCCTATGATGAATATCGTCGATTGATGGCGGCGGAATAATTCAACTGAAGAATAATTGTCAGCAATTCCAACCGGTTGGCTGTCTCGACTTTTGTAAAGACGGACAATATTTGTTTACTATTGCCAATCATCTGTGCCGGAACTTCGGGCTATTAATTAACTCTGAATAAGCACGCAAGACGGCCATTCTTTTTGAACGACTTTATAAGAGACACACAGATGAAAAAAACCGCATTAGTTCTGAGCGCACTGGCATTCAGTATCGGTATGGCGATGGGCCCGGTCACGGCCAGCGCCGCTGAAACCGCCTCATCCAGCACCCAACAGCTGCCGAGCCTGGCGCCGATGCTGGAAAAGGTGATGCCTTCCGTGGTGAGCATTAACGTTGAGGGCAGCACCACGGTCAATACGCCGCGCATGCCGCAGCAGTTCCAACAGTTCTTCGGCGAAGATTCGCCGTTCTGCCAGGACGGTTCGCCATTCCAGGGCTCGCCGATGTGTCAGGGCGGCGAACAGCCAGGGCCGGATGGCCAGCCGCAGGGCACGCAGCAGAAATTCCAGGCGCTGGGCGCCGGGGTGGTCATCGATGCCGCCAAGGGCTATGTGGTGACCAATAACCACGTGGTGGACAACGCCAACAAGATCCAGGTGCAGCTGAGTGACGGCCGCCGTTTCGACGCCAAGGTGATCGGCAAGGATCCGCGATCCGATATCGCGTTGATCCAGCTGAAAGACTTCAAGAATCTGACGGCGATCAAGATGGCGGATTCCGATCGGCTGCGCGTCGGCGATTACACCGTGGCGATCGGCAACCCGTACGGGCTGGGTGAAACCGCCACTTCGGGCATCGTATCCGCCCTGGGGCGCAGCGGCCTGAATATCGAAAACTACGAAAACTTCATCCAGACCGATGCGGCGATCAACCGCGGTAACTCCGGCGGCGCGCTGGTTAACCTGAACGGCGAGCTGATCGGCATCAACACCGCGATCCTGGCGCCGGACGGCGGCAACATCGGTATCGGCTTCGCCATTCCGAGCAACATGGTGAAAAACCTGACGGCGCAAATGGTCGAATATGGCCAGGTGAAACGCGGCGAGCTGGGCATCATGGGCACCGAGCTGAACTCTGAGCTGGCCAAGGCGATGAAGGTCGACGCGCAGCGCGGGGCCTTCGTCAGCCAGGTGATGCCGAAGTCTTCCGCCGCGAAGGCGGGCATCAAGGCCGGCGACGTGATCGTCACCATGAACGGCAAGGCCATCTCCAGCTTCGCCTCGTTCCGGGCGGAGATCGGCACGCTGCCGGTAGGCAGCAAGATGTCGCTGGGCATTATTCGCGACGGCAAACCGGTGACGATTGACGTCACGCTGGAGCAAAGCGCGCAGACTCAGGTGGCCTCGGGCAATATCTACACCGGCATCGAAGGCGCCGAGCTGAGCAACACCCAGGCCGGCAATGTGAAGGGCGTCAAGGTGGACAGCGTGAAAGCCGGCAGCGCCGCGGCGCGTATCGGCCTGAAAAAGGGCGATGTGATCCTGGGGGTGAACCAGCAGCCGATCCAGAACCTGGGCGAGCTGCGTAAAATCCTCGACAGCAAGCCGTCGGTGCTGGCGTTGAATATCCAGCGCGGCGAGAGCCAGCTGTACCTGCTGGCGCAGTGATAGGCGTCTGGCGTTAAAAAGAAAGGCACGCTGCGGCGTGCCTTTTTGCGTTATGGCCTGAGGATTCAGGCCGGTTGCGTCAGATGCGCGCGCGCCGCGTGGATCACCAGTTCAATCTCATCCAACAGCTCCAGCCACTCCGGCTCCAGCTCGTCGTTGGTGACGCCCTGGCGCAGCTGCCGCTCGAGGTAGAAACACAGTTGCTTGAGGCGCGGCACGCCGCTGTAGCTGCAGCTGCCGTGCAGCTTATGGACCAGATCGAGGATCTCGTCGTCATGCTGGCCGTCGAGCAGCGCTTGCACCCGCTCGCGCACCTGTGGCAGGAAATCGAGCAGCATTTGCAGCAGATCGCGCGCCAGATCCGGTTTATTGGCCGCCTGACGCAGCGCCAGCGGCCAGTCGAGCGACAGCGGCGCGTCGTCGGCGACGGCGTTTTCCACGTCGCCGCTGTGGTAGCGCGACAGCACGCGGGTCAGCATTTTCTCGTCGATCGGCTTGGCCAGATAGTCGTCCATCCCGGCCTGCAGCAGGTGCTCGCGCTCGCCGCTGGCGGCATGGGCGGTAACGGCGACGATCGGCGTGGAGTTGTGATGCGGCAGCTGGCGGATCAGCTCGCTGGCGTGAATGCCGTCCATCTTCGGCATCTGAATGTCCATCAGGATCAGATCCAGCACGTTGTCGCGCGCCAGCGCCAGCGCTTCCTCGCCACTCTCGCACAGCAGGGTTTTTTCTACCTGTTCCCCCAGCAGCGTGCCGATCAGCTTCAGGTTGGCCGGGTTGTCGTCAACTGCCATCACCGTCAGCGGCAGGCGTTTACGCTCAGGCTGCGCGGTGAGGCGTGTCGGTGTCTCCATCCTGAGCAGAGGGAACAGTCGGGTGCTGGTGATCGGCTTGATCAGGCAGCCGAGCGCGCCTTGTTGTTTAAGCAGCTCGGCGTCGATCTGCGCCTGGCACGGCAGCGCCAGAATCACCCGATCGGCCAGCTTCAGCGAGGCCAGCAATTTGTCCTCGTGCTGCGCCATATTGGCGCGGAACGGGATAGGCACGCCGGCCAGCAGGAAGTCATAGTGGCCTGGCGGCAGCTGGGCCAGCGTTGGCGAGTGGGTGATCACCAGCTGCGTGACGCTGAGCATGTTGAGCGTCGCCTGCGCCGCCGTCGGGTTGGACTCGATATAGGCCAGCGTTTTGCCGTTCAGATCCGGCAGGCTCGGCGCCAGCGACAGCATGCCCTCGTTCAGATCCAGCGTGATGTGGAACCAGAAGGTCGAGCCGCGGTTTAACTGGCTGTGGAAGCAGATATCGCCCCCCATTTCTTTCACCAGCTTTTGCGTGATCACCAGCCCCAGCCCGGTGCCGCCGTGGCGCCGAGAGATGCTGGCGTCTGCCTGACGGAATGCCTGGAACAGCTGCGACTGCTGGCGTTCGGAGATGCCGATGCCGGTGTCGTGGATCTGCACTTCCACTTCCACCCGGCGATCCAGCCGTTTGCGCAGCTCGACGCGAATATCGATATTGCCGGTTTCGGTGAACTTGATGGCGTTGCCCAGCAGGTTGGTGATGATTTGCTGCAGGCGCAGCGAGTCGCCGATCACCTGCTCCGGCACGTCGTTGTGCACATCCAGCGTCAGCTCCAGCCCCTTATCGTGGGCGCTGGGCGCCAGCAGCACCACCACTTCGTCCAGCGTTTCACGCAGGGCGAACGGAATATGCTCCAGCACCAGCTTGCCGGCCTCCAGCTTGGAGAAGTCCAGCACGTCGTTGATGATGGTCAGCAGGTTGTTGGCCGAGCGTTCGATGGTCTGCAGATAGTCGGTCTGGGTCGCGCTCAAATCGGTTTTCAGCATCTGGCGGGTGAAGCCGATCACGCCGTTGAGCGGGGTGCGCAGCTCGTGCGACATGTTGGCCAGGAATTCGGACTTGATGCGCGCCGCTTCCTGCGCGCGTTTTTTCGCCAGATCCAGCTCGACGTTCTGGATCTCCATCTGCTCCAGGGTTTCACGTAGGTCGGAGGTGGCCTGATCGATGTTCTGCTGCATCTCTTCGTGATAGGCGGTCAGCGACATCGCCATCGAGTTGATGCCGTTCTTCAGCATGTGCAGCTCGCCGAGCATGTAGCCCTCCACGCGGCTGTCGAGCTGGCCGCGGCGGATACGGTCGACGGTATTCACCATGTTGCGGATCGGGCCGGTCACGTCGCGCATCAGCCGGTAAGCGAACAGGATGGCGATGCACATGCACAGCAACAGCAGCAGGGTGGAGACGAACACCTCTTTATATTGCTGCAGCCGCACCGACTGCAGATCCAGCTCGATCGCCACATAGCCCAGGTTGTTGTCGGGGTGGCTACCGCCGTCGGCGGTTTCATCCGGATACTGGCTTTCCGACAGGATCGGCGTGCGCAGGATCAGCGAATCGCCGCGTCGGGTGAGCATCAGCTCAGTGGGCAACGGCACGCCTTTCGGCAGCTGCAGCTGAGCGAAGTTGTGGTGATAATTGGAGGTGACGAACAAATTGTTCTGCGCATCGAACACGGTGATCGAACGCACGATGTCCGAATGGCGGCGGTGCAACAGACTGACCAACTGCCTGACCGATTCGCGGCTGCGGAACGTCATGCCGTACTCGCTGGCCACCGCCAGCGGCTCGATGATGCTGGCGCCGGCGTCGACCAGTTGCTCCTGCAGCTCGTTATAGCGGTGCACCACGAAGAAGGTGCTGAGCAGCAAACCAATCAGCAAGGTCGGGGCCAGAATCAGGATCATCATGCGCGCACGCAGGCTGTATTTGGTCATGGGATTCCAATGTGGGAGAATTGACAGCTGACACTAGCTTAATGAACCAGCACACAATCGACAAATATGGCGCAATTCTACTCTCCCAAACGCCGCGTGACGACCCGGCAGAGCTCACAAATCTTCACCGTGACGGTGAGCGATCTCGATCCTTTCGGACAGGGCGTGGCGCGCCACGACGGCAAAGCGGTGTTCGTGCCGGGCGTATTGCCGGGCGAGCAGGCGGAAATCCAGCTGACCGAAGATAAGCGCCAGTTCGCCAAAGGCAAGCTCAAGCGCCTGCTGAGCCGCAGCCCACAGCGGGTGGCGCCGCGCTGCCCGCATTTCGGCGTGTGCGGCGGCTGCCAGCAGCAGCATGCGGATGAGGCGCTGCAACAGCAGAGCAAGGCGGCGGCGCTGGTGCGCATGATTGCCCGCGAAACCGGGGTGACCCCGCAGCAGGAGCCGGTGATCGCCGGCCCGGAATACGGCTATCGCCGTCGCGCCCGCCTGAGCCTGGCGTGGCAGCCCAAGCCGCAGCGCCTGATGATGGGCTTTCGACAGGCGGCCTCCAGCGAGCTGGTGGCGGTGGAGCACTGCCCGGTGCTGCGGACGGAGCTGGAACGGCTGCTGGCGCCGGTGCGCGCCTGCCTGAGCGGGCTGCAGGCGGTACGGCGACTGGGGCATGTAGAGCTGGTGCTGGCGGATAACGGCCCGCTGCTGGTGCTGCGCCATCTCGACGCGCTGAAAGAGGCGGATCGGCAGGCGCTGTTGGCGTTTGGCGAGCGGGAAAACCTCGCCGTTTACCTGGCGCCGGACAGCGATCGCGTGGAAAAACTGTGCGGTGACACGCCGTATTATCAGGTTGACGGGCTACGCTTAGACTTCAGCCCGCGCGACTTTATTCAGGTCAATGACGCCGTAAACCAACAAATGGTGGCGCAGGCCCTTGAATGGCTCGACATTCAACCCAATGATCGGGTGCTGGACCTGTTCTGCGGCATGGGCAATTTTACCCTGCCGCTGGCGCGCCGCGCCGCTGCGGCGGTGGGCATCGAAGGTGTTGCCACGCTGGTAGCGAATGGGCAATATAATGCACATAAGAATAAGCTGAATAATGCATCGTTCTTCCACGAGAATCTGGAGGACGACGTTGCGCGGCAACCTTGGGCAGCACAAGGGTTTGATAAGGTGATGCTGGATCCCGCCCGCGCCGGTGCGGCCGGGGTGATGTCACACATTGTAAAACTGGCGCCGGCGCGGGTGGTGTATGTTTCCTGTAACCCCACCACGCTGGCTCGCGACAGCAAAGTGCTGTTGAGCGCCGGTTATCGTCTTGCGCGCGTGCGGATGTTGGATATGTTTCCGCACACGGGGCATCTTGAATCAATGGCGCTGTTTATCAACGAGCGCGCGCCAGAGGTCGCTGCAAAGTAGGGAGAAGTTATGGTTGCGGTAAGAAGTGCACATCTGAATACGGCGGGTGAGTTCGCTCTCGATGAGTGGATAGCCGGCTTGGGGCTACCTAACCCGCAGTCATGTGAGCGATTGGCCGCAACCTGGCGTTATTGTGAGCAGCAGACCCAGAATCACCCCGACGCCTCGCTGCTGCTGTGGCGCGGCCTGGAGATGGTGGAAATCCTCTCGACGCTGAGCATGGATAACGACAGCATGCGCGCTGCGCTGCTGTTCCCTCTGGTGGACGCCGACATCGTGCAGGAAGAGACCCTGACCGAAGCGTTCGGCAAGGGCATTGTCGCGCTGGTGCACGGCGTGCGCGACATGGACGCCATCCGCCAACTGAAAGCCACCCAAAACGACTCGATGGCCTCCGAACAGGTCGACAACGTGCGCCGCATGCTGTTGGCGATGGTGGAGGATTTCCGCTGCGTGGTCATCAAGCTGGCGGAGCGCATCGCCCACCTGCGCGAGGTGAAAGACGCGCCGGAAGACGAGCGCGTGCTGGCGGCGAAAGAGTGTTCCAACATCTACGCCCCGCTGGCCAACCGGCTCGGCATCGGCCAGCTGAAGTGGGAACTGGAAGATTTCTGCTTCCGCTACCTGCATCCGGAAGAATACAAGCGCATCGCCAAGCTGTTGCATGAGCGCCGCATCGATCGCGAACAGTTCATCGACGACTTCGTTGCCGGGCTGCGCGCCGAAATGGCCAGCGAAGGCATTCGGGTGGAGATCTACGGCCGGCCGAAACACATCTACAGCATCTGGCGCAAGATGCAGAAAAAGCACCTGGCGTTCGACGAACTGTTCGACGTGCGCGCGGTGCGCATCGTGGCGGAGCGCCTGCAGGATTGCTATGCGGCGTTGGGCATCGTGCATACCCACTTCCGCCATCTGCCGGACGAGTTCGACGACTACGTCGCCAACCCGAAACCCAACGGCTACCAGTCTATCCACACCGTGGTGCTGGGGCCGCGCGGCAAAACCGTCGAGATTCAGATCCGCACCCGGCAAATGCATGAAGACGCCGAGCTGGGCGTGGCCGCGCACTGGAAGTATAAAGAGGGCGCGGGCGTGACCGTGCGCTCCGGCTACGAAGAACGCATCGCCTGGCTGCGCAAGCTCATCGCCTGGCAGGAAGAGATGGCGGACTCCGGCGAGATGCTCGACGAAGTGCGCAGCCAGGTGTTCGACGATCGGGTGTATGTGTTTACGCCGAAAGGCGACGTGGTGGATCTGCCGGCCGGCTCCACGCCGCTCGATTTCGCCTACCACATTCACAGCGACGTCGGCCACCGCTGTATCGGCGCCAAGATCGGCGGCCGCATCGTGCCGTTTACCTATCAGCTGAAGATGGGCGATCAGATTGAGATTATCACCCAGAAGCAGCCGAACCCGAGCCGCGACTGGCTGAACCCGAACCTGGGCTATGTCACCACCAGCCGCGGGCGCTCGAAGATCCACAACTGGTTCCGCAAGCAGGACCGCGACAAGAACATTCTCGCCGGCCGCCAGATGTTGGACAACGAACTGGAACACCTCGGCATCAGCCTGAAAGAGGCTGAGAAGCTGTTGATCCCGCGCTACAACATGAACTCGCTGGACGAGGTGTTGGCGGCGATCGGCGGTGGGGACATTCGCCTGAACCAGATGGTGAATTACCTGCAGGGCAAGTTCAACAAGCCGAGCGCCGAAGAGCAGGATCGCGAGGCGCTGCGCCAGCTGGTGCAGCAGAAAGCGCCGCCGCCGGCCCGCAACAAGGACAACGGCCGGGTGGTGGTGGAAGGCGTGGGCAACCTGATGCACCACATCGCCCGCTGCTGCCAGCCGATCCCGGGTGACGACATCGTCGGCTTTATCACCCAGGGGCGCGGTATTTCGATCCACCGTGCGGACTGCGATCAGCTGGTCGATCTGCAATCGCACGCGCCGGAGCGCATCGTCGACGCGGTATGGGGTGAAAGCTACTCCAGCGGTTATTCGCTGGTGGTGCGCGTGATGGCCAACGATCGCAGCGGGCTGCTGCGCGACATTACCACCATTCTGGCCAACGAAAAGGTCAACGTACTGGGCGTCGCCAGCCGCAGCGACACCAAGAAGCAGTTGGCCACCATCGACATGGATATCGAAATCTACAACCAGCAGGTGCTGAGCCGGGTGCTGGCGAAGCTGAACCAGCTGCCGGACGTGATAGACGCCAAGCGTCTGCACGGCAACTAAGCCCACATCGCCTTTCGGGCCGTATCAATAGCGGATGCGGCTCGAAATCCATGAATTCGGCGGGCGCTCCCCTGCGCCCCCATGCTTTCTCAGGGATTTTTTATGACCCAATCCACTCCGCTGCAGCGTCTGCTGAACATCATGAAAACGCTGCGCGACCCGCAGAGCGGCTGCTCGTGGGACCGCAAGCAAACCTTCGCCACCATCGCGCCATACACGCTGGAAGAGACTTACGAAGTGCTGGACGCCATCGAGCGGCAGGACTACGCCGATTTGCGCGACGAGCTGGGCGACTTGCTGTTTCAGGTGGTGTTCTACGCCCAAATGGGGCAGGAGCAGGGGCTGTTCGATTTCGATGAGGTGTGCACCGCCATCAGCGACAAGCTGGAGCGGCGTCACCCGCACATCTTCGGCGACGCTGAGGGTGGAGACAGCGAAGCCGTGGCGGCGCGCTGGGAGCAGTTGAAGGCCGGCGAGCGCGCCGAAAAAGCGTTGCACTCGGTGCTGGACGACATTCCGCAGGCGCTGCCGGCGTTGATGAAAGCGCACAAGATCCAGAAACGCTGCGCCTCGGTCGGCTTCGACTGGAACACCCTGGGCCCGGTGCTGGACAAAGTGTACGAAGAGATCGACGAAGTGATGCACGAAGCCCGCCAGGCGGTGGTCGACGAGAGCAAGCTGGAAGAGGAGATCGGCGATCTGCTGTTCGCCACGGTGAACCTGTCGCGCCATTTAGGCCACAAGGCGGAGAACGCGCTGCAGGCGGCGAACCGCAAGTTCGAGCGTCGCTTCCGCCAGGTGGAAGCCATCGTCAAGCAAAGCGGGCTGCGGCTTGAAGACGCCACGCTGGAGCAGATGGAAGAGGCCTGGCAGCAGGTGAAACGCCAGGAAAGCTGAATCGCCGCGACAATGTTGATCGCCGACAAGGTTCGCTCAAGCTGAAACGGTTAAGCTTTCGGTCAGGTTAGAGGCGCATGGCTGCCGGCGGCAGCAAAAGGGCAACAAACTGAAATCTAAGGCGTTTTATCGCTCCTGAGGGGCGGTAAAAAGAAATTTTCTCTGCTAACTCTTTGTTTTACCTGGAGGGTTTATGCGGCGCCGGCGGAGTAAACCCTGATGAACACGGGAGGGCGGCCGAGATGATGGACAGCAAAACGATCGTTTGTAGGTCAGGAGAGGTTCGGGTATACTACTTTCCCGTCCTGGTTCTTCCATCGTCTTTAAACCTAAACTCTCAGGTTCAGCATGACAACTAATTATATTTTTGTGACCGGCGGGGTCGTATCCTCTCTGGGTAAAGGCATTGCCGCAGCCTCTCTGGCGGCTATTCTTGAAGCCCGTGGCCTCAACGTTACCATCATGAAACTGGACCCGTACATCAACGTGGATCCGGGCACCATGAGCCCGATTCAGCATGGGGAAGTTTTCGTCACCGAAGACGGCGCAGAAACCGATCTGGATTTGGGTCACTACGAGCGCTTCATCCGCACCAAAATGTCGCGTCGCAACAACTTCACCACCGGCCGCATCTACTCCGACGTGCTGCGTAAAGAACGCCGCGGCGACTATCTGGGTGCGACCGTGCAGGTCATTCCGCACATCACCAACGCGATCAAAGAGCGCATCATCGAAGGTGGCGAAGGCCACGATGTGGTGCTGGTGGAAATCGGCGGCACCGTCGGCGATATCGAATCGCTGCCGTTCCTCGAAGCCATCCGTCAGATGGCGGTGGAAGTGGGCCGCGAGCACACCCTGTACATGCACCTGACGCTGGTGCCGTACATGGCGGCGGCCGGCGAAGTGAAAACCAAGCCGACCCAGCATTCCGTAAAAGAGCTGCTTTCCATCGGTATTCAGCCTGATGTGCTGATTTGCCGTTCCGATCGCGCAGTTCCTGCTAACGAACGCGCTAAAATCGCGCTTTTCTGCAACGTGCCGGAAAAAGCGGTTATCTCTCTGAAAGACGTTGATTCTATTTATAAAATCCCAGGCCTATTGAAATCTCAGGGGCTGGACGATTATATTTGTAAACGATTCAGCTTGAACGCACCGGAAGCCAACCTGGCCGAATGGGAACAGGTGATCTACGAAGAAGCCAATCCGGGCGGCGAAGTGACCATCGGCATGGTCGGCAAATACGTTGAGCTGCCGGACGCCTACAAGTCGGTGATCGAAGCGCTGAAGCACGGCGGGCTGAAAAACCGTCTGACCGTGAACATCAAGCTGATCGACTCGCAGGACGTGGAAACCCGCGGCGTGGAAGTGCTGAAAGAGCTGGACGCGATCCTGATCCCGGGCGGCTTCGGTTACCGCGGCGTGGAAGGCAAAGTGATGACCGCACGCTATGCGCGCGAGAACAACATTCCTTACCTGGGCATTTGCCTGGGCATGCAGGTGGCGCTGATGGAGTTCGCTCGCAACGTGGCGGGCATGGAAAACGCCAACTCCACCGAGTTTATGCCAGACTGTAAGTACCCGGTGGTGGCGTTGATCACCGAATGGCGCGACGAAGACGGCAACGTCGAAGTGCGCAGCGAAGAAAGCGATTTGGGCGGCACGATGCGCGTAGGTGGCCAACAGTGCAACCTGATCGACAACAGCCTGGTGCGTCAGCTGTATGGCGAACCGACCATTGTCGAGCGTCACCGTCACCGTTACGAAGTTAACAACATGCTGTTGAAGCAGATCGAAGCCGCAGGGCTGCGTGTCGCCGGTCGTTCCGCCGACAACAAGCTGGTCGAGATCATTGAACTGCCGAATCACCCGTGGTTTGTAGCCTGTCAGTTCCACCCGGAATTTACGTCTACGCCGCGTGATGGGCATCCGCTGTTCGCCGGCTTCGTGAAAGCCGCAGGCGAGCATCAGAAGCGCCAGGTGAAATAAAATATTTGGTAGGCGGCGCGCGGTGAGAACCGCGCGCTGTTTGTCTGGAGTTTTAGTTTAACTTGTACTGAGGAAAACCTAATGTCCAAAATCGTTAAAGTCATCGGTCGTGAAATCATCGACTCCCGCGGTAACCCGACTGTTGAAGCCGAAGTTCATCTGGAAGGCGGTTTCGTCGGCCTGGCTGCTGCGCCGTCAGGTGCTTCTACCGGTTCCCGCGAAGCGCTGGAACTGCGTGACGGTGACAAGTCTCGTTTCCTGGGTAAAGGCGTACTGAAAGCCGTTGCTGCAGTAAACGGTCCGATTGCTCAGGCAGTACTGGGTAAAGATGCCAAAGACCAGGCGAACATCGACAAGATCATGATCGAGCTGGACGGCACCGAAAACAAATCCAACTTCGGCGCCAACGCCATTCTGGCGGTTTCCCTGGCAGCAGCGAAAGCGGCCGCAGCTTCTAAAGGCATGCCGCTGTACGAGCACATCGCTGAACTGAACGGCACCCCAGGCAAATTCTCCATGCCACTGCCGATGATGAACATCATCAACGGCGGCGAGCACGCTGACAACAACGTCGACATTCAGGAATTCATGATTCAGCCGGTTGGCGCGAAAACCCTGAAAGAAGCGGTGCGCATCGGTTCTGAAGTGTTCCACCACCTGGCGAAAGTTCTGAAAGGCAAAGGCATGAACACCGCCGTGGGCGACGAAGGCGGCTACGCGCCAAACCTGGGTTCCAACGCCGAAGCGCTGGCGGTTATCGCTGAAGCGGTAAAAGCGGCGGGCTACGAGCTGGGCAAAGACGTCACTCTGGCGATGGACTGCGCGGCTTCCGAATTCTACAAAGACGGTAAATACGTGCTGGCCGGCGAAGGCAACAAAGCCTTCACTTCCGAAGAGTTCACTCACTTCCTGGAAGATCTGACCAAACAGTACCCAATCGTGTCTATCGAAGACGGCCTGGATGAATCCGACTGGGCGGGCTTCGCTTACCAGACCAAAGTTCTGGGCGACAAAATCCAGCTGGTGGGCGACGATCTGTTCGTTACCAACACCAAGATCCTGAAAGAAGGCATCGAGAAAGGCATCGCTAACTCCATCCTGATCAAATTCAACCAGATCGGTTCTCTGACCGAAACTCTGGCGGCTATCAAGATGGCGAAAGACGCCGGCTACACCGCGGTGATCTCTCACCGTTCCGGTGAAACCGAAGACGCGACCATCGCCGACCTGGCGGTAGGGACTGCGGCTGGCCAGATCAAAACCGGTTCCATGAGCCGTTCTGACCGCGTTGCCAAGTACAACCAACTGATCCGTATCGAAGAAGCGCTGGGTGACCGTGCGCCGTTCAACGGCCTGAAAGAAGTTAAAGGCCAGTAAGTTCGACCGATTCGGTTGCTAAATAAAAACCCGCCGCGGCGGGTTTTTTTTATGTTTTAAATTCGTGATGAATGTCAGTCTAATAATAAGCTTTTTATTGAAAATGTGGTCCTATTTAACCCGATAATTTTATTAAAGATAGTAATTGCGTTTATTTTATATTCCATTTTTATTTGCTTTATAATTATTCGTTACTAGACTGCCAATGAGGCAGCTTATTTCTCGCCGTTCTGCCGTAGATCTTCATCCTCACTATGCCTTAATACTGCCGGCTTGCTGGCCGGTTGAGCGAGGGCTTGATGCGACAGCTAATTGTCATTGTCGGCGGCGGAACCGGCGGCACCATCCTGGCCAATATATTGGCCGGAAAATTGCACCGAGAAATTATTAATAATAAAGTTGAGTTATTAATGATATCGGATTCACCGCTGCATTATTACAAACCGGCATTTATGTATGTGGCGTTCAATACTTTTTTCAAGCAGGAACTCACGCGCTCACAGCGGAGTTTATTGCGCCCTGAAATACAATTCATTGTTGATAAAGCGGAATCTTTCGATTTAACACAGCGAAATATAGCCACGCAAAGCGGTAAAATTTATTCCTATGACTTTCTGGTCTTTGCTACCGGCTGCGTCCCCTGGCCGGAGCGTATCGAAGGGCTGGCGCAGGCGGGCGATCATTTTTACCAGTATCAGGCCGCCAGGCGGTTGGCGCAAAAACTGGCGACTATCGAGAAAGGGCGTATCTTCATCACCGTTTCCTTCCCTGAAACCCCCAACGTGCCCCACCAGTGCGGCATCGCGCCGATCGAAACCACCTTGATGCTGGATGACTACCTGCGGCGGCGCGGCGTGCGTAAGGCGGTGGAGATCGTTTATACCTATCCGACCATTTCCCAATTGCTGCGCAACTGCCTGTTTTTGCAGCGCCCGACCGGCGAAGCGCTGCCCGCCATTTTTGCCGCGCGCGATATCCGTCACCAGCGCGGTTTTACCCTCAGCCGGGTGGACGCACAGCGCAACATCGCCTATTCCGCCGAGGGGGAGGAACAGCCGTTTGACATCCTGATGGCCACGCCGCCGATCCGGGCGGTGGAAGCGGTGCGCAACACCGGCCTGAGCGATATTCAAAACGGCGAGGGGTGGTTGCCGACCGATCACCAAACGCTGCAGGTGTACGGCCAGCAGGGCGTATACGTGATAGGCGATACCGTGGATCTGCCGGTCAGCAAGGCAGGCGGTTCTTGCCACAATCAGGCGCCGGTGATCGCCGACAACATCGTGGCGGAAATACGGCTGGGGCAAACGGTCAGCCATTACGACGGCAAGGTGCAGGCGGTCGCGCAAATGGGGCTGAATGCCGGCATGCCGCTGGTGTACGACTACCGTCACGACGTGCTGCCGACCCCGGCCACCAAGGTGGGCGGCATGCTGCGCAACGGTTTTAACCGCGGTCTGTATTGGGCCACGGTAAGGGGGCTGATATGACGGAAAGCACGGTGCATGGTGATGAACTCCAATCGCTGGCGGGCTTGCTGGAAAAACTGCGGCCGTTGCTGGCCGGCGGGCGGCTGGACAACGTGGTCGATCTGCTGTCGTTGCTGTCGGACGTAGTGGATATCGCCGACAACGCGCTGGTGGAAAAACTGGCCGGCGTGTTCGAAGGGCTGGTTACGGTCGGTTGGGAGGGAGGGACTGCGTTGAAGATGGCGCACAGCGAGCTGCAATTGAACCCGCCGCCCGCCAATTTTCGTGCGGCTTACGCCTTGCTGAAGCAGCCGGACACCCTGCTGGGCGTCATGCTGCTGCTGCGCACTCTGCAAATTATCGGGCGGCGTACACGGGACTGCGCGTTGCCGCCGGATGCTTCCGATGAATAATTGAATCGGCTTCGTTCACTCAGATAAGGAGTCGTTATGTCCGGCAAACTTGACCATGCCTTTGCTACCCGCGCTATTCATTATGGCTACGATCCTCAGCAGCATCAGGGGGCGCTGTGCCCGCCGGTGTTTATGAGCTCCACTTTTACCTTTCCCACGGCGGAATATGGCGGCGCTTGCTTTGCCGGCACCGAACCGGGGTATTTCTATTCACGTATCGCCAACCCGACGCTGAATCTGCTGGAGCAGCGCATCGCCAACCTCGAAGAGGGGGAAGCGGCGGTGGCGTTCTCTTCCGGCATGGGGGCGATCACCGCCTGTTGCTGGACGTTGCTCAGCCCGGGCGATGAGCTGATCGTCGATGAAACGGTGTATGGGTGCACCTTCAGCTATTTTCATCACGGTCTGGCGCGCTTTGGCGTCAAGATAACCCATGTTGATCTGACCCGGCCGGAGCGGCTGGCCGCCGCGATCGGTAGGCGCACCCGGCTGGTGTATTGCGAAACCCCGGCCAACCCCAACATGCGACTGATCGATATCGCCGCAGTGGCGGAGATTGCACACCGGCATCAGGCGTTGTTGCTGGTGGACAACACCTACTGTACGCCGTACCTGCAGCGGCCGCTGACGCTGGGCGCCGACATCGTGGTGCACTCGGCCACCAAGTACCTCGGCGGCCACGGCGATCTGCTGGCCGGGCTGGCGGTGACGAGCGAGGCGCTGGCGCAGACGATCCGGCTTGAGGGGCTGAAGGACATGAACGGGGCTGTGCTGTCGGCGCAGGATGCTGCGCTGGTACTGCGCGGTTTGAAAACCTTGCCGCTGCGCATGGATCGTCATTGCGATAACGCGCAGCGTCTGGCGGAGATGTTGGCGGAGCATCCTGCGGTCGAGCGGGTGTATTATCCCGGCCTGGCGAACTTCCCGCAGCATGCGTTGGCGCAGCGGCAAATGGCGCGCCCCGGCGGCATGCTGGCGTTTGAACTGCGGGGCGGCATGAGTGCAGGCATTCGCTTCCTCAATGCGCTGCAGCTCATCTTGCGCGCGGTCAGCCTGGGCGATTGCGAAAGCCTGGCGCAACACCCGGCCAGCATGACGCACTCGGCCTACAGCCCGGAAGAGCGGCGGCGCCATCATATCAGCGAAGGATTGGTGCGGTTGTCCGCCGGGCTGGAGGCGTTTGACGACTTGCAGGCGGACATACGGCGGGCGTTGGAATGGCGAGACTGAACTCTCCCTTTGCCGAAAAGCAAAGGGAGGGGGATTAACGCAGACCGGGAGCGATATCCGCCAGAGCCGCTTCATCGTTAAGCAACGCGGCGGCGGTGGCAATATCCGGCGCCAGCCAACGGTCTTGGTGGTAAGGCGCTACCTTCTGGCGCAGTTGTCGCCAAGCGCGTTCGGTGCCTTCGCCAAAGCGTTGCGGTTGCAAAAATTCGAGCGCCTGCGCCGCCAGCAGGTATTCGATGGCCAGGATTTGGTTACAGTTATCCAGCGAACGCCGCAGCCGCAGCGCCGCGCTGGTGCCCATGCTCAGATGATCCTCCTGCAGTGCAGAAGTGACATAGTTATCGACTACGCAAGGTTGAGCCAATTGACGGTTTTCGGCGCACAGCGAAGCCGAAACGTACTGGGCAATCATCATGCCGGAGTTAACGCCCGGTTCACTGACCAGGAATGCCGGCAGGCCGCTGACCAGCGGATTTATCAATCGATCGATGCGCCGTTCGCAGATACCGCTCAGTTCGGCGATGGCAATCGCCAGCAGATCGGCGGCCATCGCCACCGACTCGCCGTGCGGGTTGGCTTGCGACACCACCCGGAAATCATCCGGCGTACCGAGCAACAGCGGATTGTCGCTGGTGCCGTTTAACTCGGTCTCAATTTGCCGCGCGGCGTGAGCGATTTGATCGCGGCAAGCACCGTGCACCTGCGGAATTGAGCGGATACTCAGCGCATCTTGGGTACGGATGCCTTCGCTGGCGGCGATCACCTCACTGCCGTTCAGCAGCGCACGCAGGTTCTCGCCCACCAATTGCATGCCAGGATGTGGCTTTAGTGCCAAGATCTCCGCGTCGAAGGCGGCGATTTGCCCACGCAACGCTTCAAAGCTCATGGCTGCCATCACGTCGGCCCACCGGGTTAAACGGAAGGCATCCGCCAGAGCCAGACAGCCCAGCCCGGTCATGCAGGGCGTACCATTGACCAGGCACAGACCATCTTTCGCCCCCAGCGGTGGCAGAGTCAGTCCCTCGGCAGCCAGTGCCTGAGCGGCGTCAACTATTCGGCCGCGGTAGCTGACTTCACCCAGGCCGAGCAAGGCGACGCCGACGTGCGCCATGTGGGTCAGATAGCCGACCGAACCCTGTGCCGGCACCTGGGGCGTAATACCGCTGTTGAGCAACCCCAGCAACATGGCCACCAGCGGACGCTGGATACCTGATTTACCGTGACTATAGTTGACGATGGCGCAGCAAATAATGGCGCGCGTCTGTTCATCGCTCAGCGGTGCGCCGACGCCGCAGGCGTGGCTCATCAGCGTATTGCGCGACAGTTGCGCCAGCTGTTCGCCGTGCAGCGCCTGATTGCATAATGCGCCCAGGCCAGTATTGACACCATAGGCGCGCTGTTCGCTGGTAACGATCTTTTGCACGATAGCCTGGGCATTGTCGATGCGCGCCCAGGCGGCGTCAGACAGGCTGAGCGGCGCGCGATAACGAGCTACTGCCACGATGTCCTGCCAGCGCAGCCGTTGGCTGTCGATCCTGACCGAAATAGGGTAGTTCATCAGACTCTCCTCAGGCATTGGCCACGCTCATCGGGCGTGGCTTTTGCACGTTTTCATCCAGTGCCAGCCGGCGTTGTACGAAACGATTGACGTATTCATCGGCTGGATTGTTGAGGATCTCCTGCGGAGTGCCGACTTGGATCAGCTTACCGTCTTTCAGGATCGCGATCCGGTTGCCGATGCGCACCGCCTCGTCCAGATCGTGAGTGATGAACACCAGCGTTTTGTGCAACTCTTTTTGCAGCGCCAACAGCTGATCCTGCATTTCAGCGCGGATCAGCGGATCGAGCGCGCTGAAGGCCTCATCCAGCAGGATGATGTCGGTGTCGGTCGCCAATGCACGTGCCAGGCCGACGCGCTGGCGCATACCCCCGGACAACTGATGTGGATAGGATTTTTCATAGCCTTTCAGCCCGACGGTGTCGATCCAGTGACGCGCCCGCTCCTGGTAGACCTCTTTGGTTTCGCCGCGTACCTTTAGGCCGTAGCCAACGTTGTCCAGTACGGTTTTGTGCGGTAGCAGGCCAAAGCTCTGGAACACCATGCTGATCTTGTGGCGGCGGAAGTGCTCCAACTGCCGCTCGTCGTAACGCAGGATATCTTCACCATCCACTAGGATCTGGCCGCTGGTGGGATCGATCAATCGATTGAAGTGGCGCACCAGAGTAGACTTGCCCGATCCGGATAGCCCCATGATCACGAAGATCTCACCGGCGGCGATCGACATCGACAGATCGTGCACCCCGACGACACAGTCGGTGGCTGCCTGGACTTCTTGTTTGGTTTTGCCCTGCTGGCTCATCGCCAGCGCCGCTGCCGTTTTATGGCCGAAAATCTTGTAAACGTTTTGGATTTCGATTTTGTTCATCAGGGATTACCTCGCAACGGCGGAACGGCCATAGGCTTGAGTGATGCGATCAATAACAACGGCCAAGATGACGATCGCCAGGCCGGCTTCCAACCCCAGACCGACGTTCAGCGTCTGGATGCCCACCAGCACGTCTTCGCCCAGACCGCGCGCACCGATCATTGAGGCCACCACGACCATCGATAGCGACATCATGGTGGTTTGGTTAATACCGGCCATAATGCTCGGCAGTGCCAGCGGCAACTGCACGCCGAACAATTTCTGCCATCGGTTGGCACCGAAGGCGGTGACCGACTCCATCACTTCCTTGTCTACCTGACGGATCCCCAAGTCAGTCAGACGGATCAGGGGCGGCGTGGCGTAGATCACCGTCGCCAGGATCGCAGGTACCTTGCCCAGACCGAACAGCATCAACACCGGGATGAGGTACACGAAGCTTGGCATGGTTTGCATCACGTCCATCAACGGCATCATTACCGCTCGCACCCGATCGTTGCGCGCTGCGAGCACACCTAAAGGAATACCGATAATCACCGCCAGCAGCGTGGCTACCAGCACCAGCGCCAGTGTTTGCATCAATTTGTCCCACATGCCGGCAGTACCGACCAGCAATAACAGGCCGACAATCACCAGCGTCGGCAGCCAGCGACGGGTAGAGTGCCAGGCCAGCAGCCCAACTATCGCCAGCATAAGCCACCAGGGGGTGGCGCGCAGCAGACTTTCAAGGTGGATCACCGCCCATAACAGGGTATCGGAGATCTTGCGGAACATGTCGCCATAGTGGGTGACCAGCACATCGACCCAGCCATTAATCCAATCGGCGATAGAGAAAGTAAAGCGTTCTGGAAACATAGATTTTTCCCCTGTCCGGCCCGCCCCATGAGCAGCGGGTAAGTGTTTGCTGAAATCTGAAAATGTTTACAAGGAGGCCTGAATTTTCTTCGCCGCGTCTTCGCTCACCCATTGTTTCCAGATGTCGGGGTGCTGCCTGAAGAACTCCAGCGCCAGCTTCTGCGAGCTGATGCGTTCCTTGCTCATGCGCACCAGATTCTGGTTCACCAGATCGAGCGGCAGGTTCACTTTTGCCAGTACTCCCACCAGCTCGGGCGCCTGTTGATTAAATACGCTGGAAATGCCGACCTTGATGTGAATGTTTTTGTCCACTCCGGGCTCTTCCAACTTCACCAGATCAAGCTGGCCCATGATTGGTGTCGGCGACCAGTAATAGAACAGGATCGGCTCGCCACGCCGGTAGCTGGATAAGATGGCGGTATCCAAGGCCGGACCGGTGCCGGGACGGAAGTTGGTGAACTTATCGTCCAGGTTGAATTTCTTCAGGATGGCGGTGTTATCCAATTCGCAAGTCCAACCGGCCGGGCAGTTGTAAAAGCGGCCTTTTCCCGGTTCTTCCTGATCGCGAAACACTTGGACGTATTTAGCCAGGTCAGGAATGCTTTTCAGATCCGGTGCCAGTGGTTTCAGCTTGCGCTTGGCATCGCCTTCAATCACGTAACGCGGCACATACCAGCCTTCTTCGGCGCCGACGATGGGGGCACCGACGCTGACCGCTTTGCCAGCCTTCTCGGCTTTGTTCCACACTTCGCTGCGGCCAATCCACTCTTCGGCGAATACTTGAATGTCGTTGGTGCCGACCGCTTGTTCCATGGTGATGGAGTTGCCTGGCAGCGCATCGGTTTTACAGTCGTAGCCTTTTTGCAGCACGTATTGCATGACATCGGTCAACAGCATGCCGCTCTCCCAATTCAGTCCTGCGAATTTGACTGGTTTGCCGGACTCGCACCAGCCAGCGGCGCGTACTGAAAGGCTGCCTGTCATCAGCCCGAGTGCGATTAATGGAAGCCAGAGTTTGTGTCGTGTTTGCATGGTGATACCCCGCTGTAATGATAAAGAGCCCGGGAACGGCGGGCTCATGGTTTTTAGTAGCTTTGCTGTGCGGTGGCGACGGGTGAACCCCCGCCTTTCTTGCGCACCCACAGCCAGTAAGCCACGGTGAGTAAAGCGATCCACACCAGCCCGACGTACAGCGCGATGCGGCTCTCTTCGAAGTAGCCGAGCAGGCCGATGACGAATGCCATAAAGGCGGTCGCCAGCGCCGGCGCCACCGGCCACCACGGCACCGGGAAGCTCAACTGACGAGTTTCTTCCGGCGACAGCGTGCGGCGCATGACGATCTGCGACAGCAGGATCATCAGCCACACCCAGACGGTGGCGAAGGTGGCGATCGAGGCGATGATCATGAAGACCTTCTCCGGGATCAGGTAGTTGAGCACCACCGCCAGCAGCAGGGCGACCGACATCACCAGCACCGTCATCCACGGCACGCCGCTGGCGGTCAGTTTGGTAAAGCTGCGCGGCGCCTGGCCGTCCTGCGCCATGCCGTACATCATGCGGCCGGCGCCGAAGATGTCGCTGTTGATGGCCGAGATGGCGGCGGTGATCACCACCACGTTCAGCACGTTGGCGGCGGAGCTGATGCCGAGGTTGCTGAAGATCTCAACGAACGGGCTGCCGTTCTGGCCGATGCTGTTCCACGGGTAGATCGCCATCAGCACCGTCAGCGTCAGCACGTAAAACAGCAGGATGCGCACCGGCACGGCGTTGATCGCCTTCGGCAGCACTTTGGCGGGATCTTTCGCCTCGCTGGCGGTAATGCCGATGATCTCGATGCCGCCGAAGGCGAACATCACCACCGCCAATGAAGCGACCACGCCGCCGATGCCATTAGGCATAAAGCCGCCGTGCTGCCACAGATTGCTGATACCGGTGGCGTGCTGGGTTTGGCCGAAGCCGAACAGCATCACCGCCGCGCCGCCGACGATCATCGCCACGATGGCGGCGACTTTGACCAGCGACAGCCAGAATTCCAGCTCGCCGAACACTTTGACGCTGCACAGGTTGAGCGCGCCGATAAACAGAATGATGCTGAGCACCCAGACCCACTGGGCGACCTCCGGGAACCACAGCCCCATATAAATGCCGAAGGCGGTGACGTCCGCCAGGGCGACGATCACCATTTCGAAGGTGTAGGTCCAACCGGTGAGGAACCCGGCCAGCGGGCCGAGATAGTGGCTGGCGTAGTGGCCGAACGAGCCGGAAACCGGCTGGTGCACCGCCATTTCACCCAGCGCGCGCATCACCATGAACACCGCCGCGCCGCCCACCAGGTAGGCCAGCAGCACGGCCGGGCCGGCCAGCTGGATGGCGCCGGCGGAGCCGTAGAACAGGCCGGTGCCGATCGCCGAGCCGAGAGCCATGAAACGGATATGCCGCGCGTTTAGTCCGCGTCTGAGTTGTGTTGTTTCGTTACGCATGTTGCTTCCCGTTAAGTGTTTGCCGAACAGGCACGCGCTGCCCGCGCCGGGTGGAACGCACCCGGCGGGGCAGAACAAACTGCGTGATTCAGTGTGTGATGATTAGGCCTGGCTAGGCAGCAGCGCCGCAGGCAGCAGCGATGTCAGGTGACCGGCCGCCAAGAGTTGGCTGGCGGCTTCAATGTCGGGGGCGAAGAAACGATCCTTGTCGTAGAAACTGACATGCTCGCGCAGCAGACGGCGCGCCTGCTCCAGACCTTCCGAGGTCTTCAGGCCGTTGCGGAAATCCAGGCCCTGGCAGGCGGCCAGCCATTCGACCGCCAGAATGCCGCGCACGTTGTCCGCCATGATCCACAGGCGGCGACCGGCGGCCGGCGCCATGGAAACGTGGTCTTCCTGGTTGGCGGAGGTCGGAATGCTGTCAACGCTCGACGGGTGCGCCAGCGCTTTGTTTTCGCTGGCCAGCGCCGCGGCGGTCACCTGGGCGATCATGAAGCCGGAGTTCACGCCGCCGTTCTCCACCAGGAACGGTGGCAGCTGCGACATGTGCTTGTCCATCATCAGCGAGATGCGGCGCTCGGACAGCGAACCGATTTCGGCAAACGCCAGCGCCAGGTTATCGGCGGCCATCGCCACCGGTTCGGCGTGGAAGTTGCCGCCGGACAGCACGTCGCCCTGTTCGGCGAACACCAGCGGGTTATCGGAGACGGCGTTGGCTTCAATTTCCAGCACCTCGGCGGCCTGGCGGATCTGCGTCAGGCAGGCGCCCATCACCTGCGGCTGGCAGCGCAGGGAGTAAGGATCCTGCACTTTTTCGCAGTTGCGATGCGAGTCGGAGACTTCGCTGCGCGCGCCGAGCAGGTGGCGGTAGGCGAGGGCGGCGTCGATCTGGCCGCGCTGGCCGCGCACCTCGTGGATGCGCGCATCGAACGGGCTGCGAGAGCCCAGCGCCGCTTCCACCGTCAGGCTGCCCGCCACGGTCGCGGCGGCGAACAGATCTTCGGCATCGAACAGGCCGCGCAGCGCGAAGGCGGCGGAGACCTGGGTGCCGTTCAGCAGCGCCAGGCCCTCTTTCGCCGCCAGGGTCAGCGGTTTCAGGCCGGCCTTGGCCAGCGCTTCGGTCGCCGGCAGCCATTGGCCCTGATGGCGCGCCTGGCCTTCGCCCAGCAGCACCAGGCTCATGTGCGCCAGCGGCGCCAGGTCGCCGGAGGCGCCGACGGAGCCTTTCAGCGGAATATGCGGATAAACTTCGGCGTTGACCAGCGCGATCAGCGCCTGAATGACTTCCAGACGAATGCCGGAGAAGCCGCGCGACAGGCTGTTGATCTTCAGCACCATGATCAGGCGCACCAGGTTGTCGTCGGTCGGCTCGCCCACGCCGGCGGCGTGCGACAGCACGATCGAACGCTGCAGGTTTTCCAGATCGTCGCGGGCGATGCGCGTCGAAGCCAGCAGGCCAAACCCGGTATTGATGCCGTAGGTGGTGCGGTTTTCTTCAACGATGCGTTCCACGCAGGCCACGCTCTGCTGGATTGGCGCGTAGGCGTTGTCGTCCAGCGTCAGTGTCACCGGGTGTTGATAGACGTCGCGTAGCTGGGCCAGCGTCAGTTTGCCTGGGCGAATAGTCAGCGCTTTCATGCTTTTTCTCCTTGGGTCGCGGCAACCATCGGCAGGTTCAGGCCTTGCTCACGGGCGCAGTCGATAGCGATATCGTAACCGGCGTCGGCGTGACGCATGACCCCGGTAGCCGGGTCATTGTGCAGGACGCGGGCGATGCGCTCGGCGGCTTCGTCGGTGCCGTCGCAGACGATCACCATGCCGGAGTGTTGGGAGAAGCCCATGCCGACGCCGCCGCCGTGGTGCAGGGAAACCCAGGTGGCGCCGCTGGCGGTGTTCAGCAGGGCGTTGAGCAACGGCCAGTCGGAAACCGCATCGGAGCCGTCTTTCATCGCTTCGGTTTCACGGTTCGGGCTGGAAACGGAGCCGGAATCCAGGTGATCGCGGCCGATGACGATCGGGGCGGACAGTTCGCCGCGGCGCACCATTTCGTTGAACGCCAGGCCCAGCTTGGCGCGCTGGCCGAGGCCAACCCAGCAGATGCGCGCCGGCAGGCCCTGGAAGCTGATGCGCTCGCGCGCCATGTCCAGCCAGCGGTGCAGGTGTTCGTCATCCGGGATCAGCTCTTTCACCATGGCGTCGGTTTTGTAGATGTCCTGCGGATCGCCGGACAGCGCCGCCCAGCGGAATGGCCCGATGCCGCGGCAGAACAGCGGACGGATGTAGGCCGGCACGAAGCCCGGGAAGTCGAAGGCGTTGTCGACGCCGGTTTCTTTCGCCATCTGGCGAATGTTGTTGCCGTAGTCGAAGGTCGGCACGCCCATCTGCTGGAAGGCCAGCATGGCTTTGACGTGATCGGCCATCGACTGCTTGGCGGCGGCGACCACTTTGGCCGGCTCGGTCTGGGCGCGCTGGCGATACTCTTCCCAGCTCCAGCCCTTCGGCAGGTAGCCGTTCAGCGGATCGTGGGCGCTGGTCTGATCGGTGACCATGTCCGGGCGCACGCCGCGGCGAACCAGCTCAGGCAGGATTTCCGCCGCGTTGCCGCACAGGGCGATGGAGATGGCTTTGCCTTCCGAGGTGTATTTTTTGATGCGGGCCAGCGCGTCGTCCAGATCGTTGGCCTGCTCATCGACGTAGCGGGTTTTCAGGCGGAAATCGATGCGGCTCTGCTGACATTCGATGTTCAGCGAGCAGGCGCCCGCCAGCGTCGCGGCCAGCGGCTGCGCGCCACCCATGCCGCCCAGGCCGGCGGTCAGCACCCAGCGGCCCTGCAGGCTGCCGTCATAATGCTGGCGGCCCGCTTCGACGAAGGTCTCATAGGTGCCCTGAACGATGCCCTGGCTGCCGATGTAGATCCAGCTGCCGGCGGTCATCTGGCCGTACATGGCCAGGCCTTTGGCGTCCAGCTCGTTGAAGTGTTCCCAGGTTGCCCAGTGCGGCACCAGGTTGGAGTTGGCGATCAGCACGCGCGGCGCGTTGCTGTGGGTTTTGAAGACGCCGACCGGCTTGCCGGACTGCACCAGCA
Organism: Serratia sp. TSO36; assembly: GCF_057808395.1. Taxonomy (NCBI): domain Bacteria; kingdom Pseudomonadati; phylum Pseudomonadota; class Gammaproteobacteria; order Enterobacterales; family Yersiniaceae; genus Serratia; species Serratia sp. TSO36. The sequence goes on from NZ_JBJZOU010000006.1 coordinate 290,385, forward strand.
GGGTTTCGTCTTCTTCCAGCGTTTTCAGCGTTTCGACGATCTTGTCGTAGCAATCCCAGTCGCGCGCGGCGCGGCCGATGCCGCCGTACACCACCAGCTCGTGTGGGTTCTCCGCAACTTCAGGATCGAGGTTGTTCATCAGCATGCGTAACGGCGCTTCGGTCAGCCAGCTTTTTGCGTTTAATTGTGTGCCGCGTGGCGCGCGTACATCGACATTGCGAACTTTGTTATTTGTAGTCACAGCAGTTTCCTCAAACAGTATCGGTGCAGATTCCATGCCGCGGTAGGGGATGAGTACCACGGCATAACAATGCGTAGGGTTTATTAACATATACTTGTATGTACAAGCATATGCAACACTGACCAGTTGCCGCTGAAAAGTGGCATAAGAAAAAGTTATTTTCTTTTTATATCAGTTCGATATGCGATTTTTTATCGCCGGCTTCATGTATGGAAAGCCGGAGAAAAGTGAGCTGTTCGGCAAAAATGAATTAAAAATGACTCATTTTTGGGCGGCTAGTCACAATATTTTTACAGACTGATTACAGTTGCGGCCAGGGGATAAACAAACCCTATCGCCGCAGGGAAAAAGCCCGCCGTCGGTGGCGGGCTTGTCAGGGTCAGGCCGCCGGTTGCAGTGTCGGTTTGCGGCTCATTTTGCATACCGTGGCGATGGCGGCGATCAGCGCCGGCACGCACAGGAACATCAGGATGTTCTGCACCTCCCACTGCATCGCCAGCAGTTGGGCGCCCATCATGGTGCCGGCGACGCCGCCGAAGCGGCCGATGCCCTGCATCCAGGCGATACCGGTGGCGCGGCTGTGGGTGGGGTAGAAGGTGGCCGCCAGCGTTTGCAACCCGGACTGCGCGCCGTTCATGGTGACGCCCATCAGGAAGATGAAGGCGCCCAGCAGCACGATGTGTTTGTCCTCGGTCGCCATCGCCACGATCAGCAGGGCAGTGGCGACAAAGCCGCTCGAGACCACCTTATGCGCGTTCCAGCGATCCATCAGCCAGCCGGCCACCAGGATGCCGAGCGTGCCGCCGAAGGTGAACAGCGAGGTGAGCATCGCCGATTGCTCCAGCTGGTAACCCAGCCCCTGCATCAGGATCGGCATCCAGCTCAGCAACACGTAGTAGATCACCAGCCCCATAAAGTAGGTCAGCCACAGCATCAGCGTGCCGAGCAGGTAAGGGCGGCTGAACAGCAGGCCGACGCTGGTCTTGGTGTGAGTCAGTTTCTCTTCGTACAGGTAAAAACGCGTCACGCCGTCCAGGCTCTGGCTGACGAAGCGCTGTGCGATGCGCTTGATCTTCGCCGCATCCTGCCCGCGGTTGACCATGTATTTGACCGATTCCGGCAGCAGCAGGATCAGCAAAACCGTCAACGCCAGCGGCGCAATGGCGCCGAGCAGCAGCACGCTGTGCCAGCCGTAGCTCGGGATCAGCCACGATGAAATGGCGCCGCCGCCGGCCGCGCCCAGCGGAAAACCGCAGTACATGGTGTTGATCGCCAGCGAACGGCAGCGCTGCGGCGCGTATTCGGAGATCAGCGTGATGGCGTTGGGCATCGCCGCTCCCAGCCCGAGGCCGGTGAGAAAGCGCCACAGCGTCAGGCTATTGAGCGAGCCGGCGTAGGCGGTCGCCAGGCTCGACAGGCCGAAGAACAGGCAGGAAAACACCAGCACGCGTTTGCGGCCGATGCGGTCGGAGATTGGCCCGGCGATCAGCGCGCCGAGCGACAGCCCCAGCAGCGCGGCGCTCAGCACCGGCCCCAGATCCTGTTTGACGATGCCCCAGTCTTTGGCGACCGAGGGGGCGATATAGCCCATGGCGGCGGTATCGAAACCGTCGATGGCGAGGATCAGGAATCCGAGAATGATCAGGGTCCAGTGAAACAGCGAAAACTTGCTGTCGTCGATGGCCTGCTGAATGTTCAACTCGCTGGTGGAATGAGTCATGGCACCCTCTAAACGCAGATGTAGTCGTGATGGATGGAACGTGGCCGAAACTGGCGCTCGGCTTGTGTTTGCTTGTATATACATCTGCGCGTCGGCGCTTTATGTCAAATATATTTATCTTATGCGTTAAATAAATGTTGTTTTTGCGAAGCAGGTTACACCGTGAATGAAAGGCCAAAGCCCGACTCACAAATTAAATGAACGCCATGGGTGGTGAGATATGCTGGCGGCGGCGCGGAGAATAAAATTTAATACAATGTTGGCCGTTTGGTCGCCGGGCCGGAATCTGCGATAATCGCTTTTTACTTTTCCAGATTGAGAAACCGATGCAGTACCCGATCAATGAGATGTTCCAAACCTTGCAGGGCGAAGGCTTTTTCACCGGCGTGCCGGCCATTTTTATCCGCTTGCAGGGCTGCCCGGTAGGGTGCAGTTGGTGCGACACCAAACATACCTGGGAAAAGGAAGCCAATCGGGAAGTCGACCTGCAACGGATCCTGGTCAAAACAGAAGAGAGCGACGCCTGGGGCAACGCCAGCGCCGAGCAGCTGTTGGCGGTGATGCGTCAACAAGGCTACACCGCGCGCCATGTGGTGATCACCGGCGGCGAACCCTGCATCTACGATCTGGCGCCGCTGACCGAGCTGTTCGAACAGCATGGTTATGGCTGCCAGATTGAGACCAGCGGCACCCACGAGGTGCGCTGTTCCGCCAACACCTGGGTGACGGTTTCGCCGAAGGTGAATATGCGCGGCGGCATGAAGGTGCTGGATCAGGCGCTGCGGCGCGCCGACGAGGTGAAGCATCCGGTGGCGCGCGAGCGCGACATCGAGGCGCTGGACGCGCTGCTGGCGACGCTACAGGACGACAAGGCACGGATTATTGCGCTGCAGCCGATCAGCCAGAAAGAAGAGGCGACCCGCCTGTGCATCGAAACCTGCATCGCGCGCAACTGGCGGCTGTCGATGCAGACCCACAAGTATCTGAACATCGCCTAAAATCAGGGCGCCCTTGGGCGCCCTTTCTTTTAACCTTTATATACGCATCCCGCAGTACAGGTCTCTTTCACCATCACCGCAGTCAGTTCCGGCAACTGGGGCTTGAGCTGCTGCCAAATCCAGGCGGCGAGCACTTCGCTGGTGGGATTTTCCAATCCTGGAATATCGTTCAGATAATGGTGATCCAGCCGCTCCCAGATCGGGGAAAACACAGCCTTGAGCTCGGCGAAATCCATCACCCAACCGGTGTGGGGATCCACTTCACCGGTCACTTCCAGACGCACCATAAACGAATGCCCATGCAGACGGCCGCACTTATGGCCCTCCGGCACGTGGGGCAAACGGTGTGCGGCTTCAAACTGAAAATCTTTAAACAGCGTGGTTGCCATTATTACGGCCTCATTGACTCAAAAACCGCCGCATAGTACCGGAAAGCGCGTCTGCTTGCCATTTATACCGTTATGGTCTACCGCCACGGCAAACGCATCCGGTTAACACTTTTTTTGTTTGGTGTTTGCGGCACCTATCGGCTGGGGTAATGAGCCGAAATGTTGAACGGTGAAAAAACGATGAAAAAAAGCGCTTTAATTTCATCTGGATAAAAAACTTTGTTTAACGGTTTAAGCGTTATCCCTTACCGGAAAAACAGCTTAGTCATTTTGGTTATGATTTATTGCTATCCCTTATTTAATCGTTGCTATTCTGCTCGGTAACCTTACAAACTCTCCTGATCTTTTCCGCACACCCGACGCAGCGAAGAGACAGCGACTGACACTGGCGCGCGCCTGGCAGGAAAGGCGCTAAGTATAGGAAATAAGTACAGCAATGACGACTCAGGCTCCTCCAACATCTTTGCTCCCGCTGACGCCCGAACAGCTGGCGCGCCTGCAGGCGACGATCGGCGACTATTCGCCGACGCAGCTGGCGTGGCTGTCCGGCTATTTTTGGGGCATGGTCAATCAACAGCCCGGAGCCGTGGCCATTGCGCCTGTCGCCCCTGCGGCTGCCGCCGGCATCACCATCATTTCCGCTTCGCAGACCGGCAATGCGCGCCGCCTGGCGGAGCAGCTGCGCGACGATCTGCTGGCCGCCAATCTGAGCGCCACGCTGATCAGCGCCGGCGACTACAAGTTCAAGCAGATAGCTCAAGAGCGCCTGCTGGTGATCGTCGCCTCTACGCAGGGGGAAGGCGAGCCGGCGGAAGAAGCGGTGGCGCTGCATAAATTCCTGTTCTCGAAGAAGGCGCCGAAGCTGAATGACACCGCTTTTGCGGTGTTCGGGCTGGGCGACACCTCTTATGAGAATTTCTGCCAGTCTGGTAAGGATTTCGACGGCAAGCTGGCCGAGCTGGGGGCCGAGCGCCTGGTGGAGCGCGTGGACGCCGACGTGGAGTACCAGGAACTGGCCGTCGCCTGGCGTAAACAGGTGGTGTCGGTGCTGAAGGCGCGCGCGCCGGCGGAAAGCGCCGCACCGGGCGTGTTGGCCAGCGGCGCGGTCGATCTGATCGACAGCAGCCCGTACAGCAAGGAACAACCGCTTACCGCCCAGCTGGCGGTCAATCAGAAAATTACCGGCCGCGCGTCGGATAAAGACGTGCGCCATATCGAAATCGATCTGGGCGACTCCGGCCTGCGCTATCAGCCGGGCGATGCGCTCGGCGTATGGTTCGACAACGATCCGGCGCTGGTGGACGAACTGGTGCAGCTGTTGTGGCTGAAAGGCGACGAACCGGTCGAGGTGGAAGGGCAAACCCTGCCGCTGGCGCAGGCGCTGCGCAGCCATTTCGAGCTGACGCAGAACACCACGCCGATCGTCGATAAATACGCCGCGCTGTCGCGCGATGAAACGCTGATCGGCCTGCTGGCGGATAAAGCCGCGCTGCAGCAGTACGCGCACAACACGCCGATCGTCGACATGGTGCGTCAGGCGCCGGCGGACCTGAGCGCCGAACAGCTGGTCGGCCTGCTGCGCCCGCTGACGCCGCGTCTGTACTCCATCGCCTCTTCGCAGGCGGAGAACGAAAGCGAAGTCCACATCACCGTGGGCGTGGTGCGTTACGACATCGACGGGCGCGCCCGCAGCGGCGGCGCCTCCGGCTTCCTGGCGGATCGCCTGGAGGAAGACGGCGACGTGCGGGTGTTTATCGAACACAACGACAACTTCCGCCTGCCGGCCAACCCGGAAACGCCGGTGATCATGATCGGCCCGGGCACCGGCATCGCGCCGTTCCGCGCCTTTATGCAGCAGCGCGACGCCGACGGCGCCGGCGGCAAAAACTGGCTGTTCTTCGGCAACCCGCACTTCACCGAAGATTTCCTGTATCAGGTCGAATGGCAGCGCTACGTGAAAGACGGCCTGCTGACCCGCATCGATCTGGCCTGGTCCCGCGACCAGCAACATAAAATATACGTACAAGACAAACTGCGCGAACAGGGCGCGGAAGTGTGGCGCTGGATTCAGGAAGGCGCGCACATTTACGTCTGCGGCGATGCCAATCGCATGGCGAAAGACGTGGAAAACACATTACTGGAACTGGTGGCCGAGCACGGTGGCATGGATACCGAGCAGGCGGATGAATTTTTAAGTGAGCTGCGCCTTGAGCGCCGTTATCAGCGAGATGTTTACTGATGAGTGATAAACACCCCGGGCCTTTGGTAGTCGAAGGCAAACTGGCCGATGCGGAGCGCATGAAGAAGGAGAGCAACTTCCTGCGCGGCACCATCGCCGAAGATTTGAACGACGGCCTGACCGGCGGCTTCAACGGCGACAACTTCCTGCTGATCCGTTTCCACGGCATGTACCAGCAGGATGACCGCGACATTCGCGCCGAACGCGCCGAGCAGAAGCTGGAGCCGCGCCACGCCATGATGCTGCGCTGCCGCCTGCCGGGCGGCATCATCAGCCCGCAGCAGTGGCTGGGCATCGACAAGTTCGCGCAGGAGAGCACGCTGTACGGCAGCATTCGCATCACCAACCGCCAGACGTTCCAGTTTCACGGCATTCTGAAAGGCAACGTCAAACCGGTGCACCAGCTGCTGAACCGCCTGGGGCTGGACGCGTTGGCGACCGCCAACGACGTCAACCGCAACGTGCTGTGCACCTCCAACCCGGTGGAGTCCGAGCTGCATCAGGAAGCCTACGAGTGGGCGAAGAAGATCTCCGAACACCTGCTGCCGCGCACCCGCGCCTACGCTGAGGTGTGGCTGGATCAGGAGAAGGTGGCCACCACCGACGAAGAGCCGATTCTGGGGCCGACCTACCTGCCGCGCAAATTCAAAACCACGGTGGTGATCCCGCCGCAGAACGACGTCGATCTGCACGCCAACGACATGAACTTCGTGGCGATCGCCGAAAACGGCAAGCTGGTGGGCTTCAACCTGCTGGTGGGCGGCGGGCTGTCCATCGAACACGGCAACAAGAAGACCTACGCGCGGCAGGCCAGCGAATTCGGCTACATTCCGCTCGAGCATACGCTGGCGGTGGCGGAAGCGGTGGTGACCACGCAGCGCGACTGGGGCAACCGCACCGATCGCAAGAACGCCAAAACCAAATACACGCTGGAGCGCGTCGGGGTGGACGTTTTCCGCGCCGAAGTGGAAAAGCGCGCCGGTATCACCTTCGCGCCGATCCGGCCGTATGAATTCACCGGCCGTGGCGATCGCATCGGTTGGGTGAAGGGCATCGACGATCAATGGCACCTGACGCTGTTTATCGAGAACGGCCGCCTGCTGGACTATCCGGGGCGCCCGCTGAAGACCGGCATGGCGGAGATCGCCAAGATCCATAAAGGCGACTTCCGTCTGACGGCGAACCAAAACGTGATCATCGCCGGCGTGCCGGAAAGCGAGAAGGCGAAGATCGAAGCACTGGCGCGCGATCATGGCCTGATCGACGACGAGATCAGCGAGCAACGCAAGAACTCGATGGCCTGCGTATCGTTCCCGACCTGCCCGTTGGCGATGGCGGAGGCCGAGCGCTTCCTGCCGCAGTTCGTCACCAAGGTGGAAGGGATCATGCATCGGCACGGGGTGGGTGACGAGCATATCGTGCTGCGCATCACCGGCTGCCCAAACGGCTGCGGCCGCGCGCTGTTGGCGGAGCTGGGGCTGGTGGGCAAGGCGGTCGGCCGCTATAACCTGCATTTGGGCGGCAACCGCGAAGGCACGCGCATTCCGCGCATGTATCGCGAGAACATCAGCGAAGACGAGATCCTGAGCGAGATCGACCTGCTGGTGGGGCGCTGGGCGAAGGAGCGCAACGCCGGCGAAGGCTTCGGCGACTTCACCATCCGCGCGGGCATCGTCAAACCGGTGCTGGATCCGGCGCGAGATTTCTGGGAGTGAGGCCGGGCGGCCCCTGGGGCAGAGGGGCCGCACAGGTAATTTCAAGTAGCAGGAGAGACAACATGGCTGAATTCGATCTGGCGGCGCTGAACGCGTTGCCCAAATCCGGGCAGGCGCTGGCATTGGCGGTGGTCAACGGCCAACTGGAGACCCTCAGCGCCGAACAGCGCGTTGCATGGGCGCTGGAGCATCTGCCCGGCGAGTTCGTACTCTCGTCCAGTTTCGGCATTCAGGCGGCGGTATGCCTGCACCTGGTGACGCGCATCCGGCCGGATATCCCGGTGATCCTGACCGACACCGGTTACCTGTTCCCGGAAACCTACCGCTTTATCGATCAACTGACCGACCAGCTGAAGCTGAATCTGCAGGTGTTCCGCGCCGAGCAGTCTCCCGCCTGGCAAGAGGCGCGCTACGGCAAACTGTGGGAGCAGGGCGTGGAAGGGATTGAGAAGTACAACCAGATCAACAAGGTCGAGCCGATGAATCGCGCGCTGGAGACGCTGGGGGCGCAGAGCTGGTTCGCCGGCCTGCGGCGCGAGCAGTCCGGCAGCCGCGCCAATCTGCCGGTGCTGGCGGTGCAGCGCGGGGTGTTCAAGATCCTGCCGATCATCGACTGGGACAACCGCAAGATTTACCAGTACCTGACCGAACATGGGCTGAGCTATCACCCGCTGTGGGAGCAGGGCTACCTGTCGGTAGGCGATACCCACACCACCCAGAAGTGGGAGCCGGGCATGAGCGAGGAAGAGACGCGTTTCTTCGGCCTGAAGCGCGAGTGCGGCCTGCACGAAGGCTAAACGGCGCGATCAACATGACGGGGCTCAGCAGTGCTGGGCCCTGTTTTTTTGCGGACTACTTTTTCTTCTGTGCTTTCGGCGGGTGCGCCTGCGCCAGCTCTTTGATCAGCGGCAGCAGGATCTGCACGCTGTCGCGGCTGCGTTTGTCGATCCGCCCCGGCAGGTAGCGATCCAGGTACTGCAGGTTGTCATACTGTGGGCGGTGCCAGGTGATGCCCTGCGGAAAGTGCGGGCTGACGGCGCGCTGCTGGTAGCCGTCCTTGTCGCCCAGCGACCAGTTGGTGGCCTCTACCGACAGCACCGGGATGCCCGCCGCATCGAATACCTCTTGATCGGAGCAGCAGCCGGTGCCCTTCGGATGCTGTGCGCTGCCCGGATTGCTGGCGGCGGCGATGCCGTAGCGATGGGCGATATCCAGCGCGCGATCGCGGGAGCGTTTCGCCATCTGCGGCGGCGTGTTGCGCCCGGCGTTGAAGTACAGACGATCGCCGGTGATCAGGCTGTCGAGGTTGATCACCAGCACGGTGTTGCTTTTCTCTTCCGCGCTCATGCGCTGCAGGTAGTTCTGTGCGCCCAGCGAGCCGAGCTCTTCGGCGCTGGTGGCGACGAAGCGCAGGCCGTAGGCGGTAGGGATGCTTTTCAGGCGCTCCGCCAACTCCAGCATCACGCCGATGCCGGAGGCGTTGTCGTCGACGCCCTGCAGCGTCAGGCCGCCGAGGTTGTTATCCAGGTCTTCGTCGCTCTGCGGCGTGTAGGTGTCGAAGTGGGCGACAATCACTATTTGTTTCGGGCTGGCACCGTTGCGGGCGGCGATCACCGAGCTGGCGGTGACGTTGTTCCAGTTCTTCTTGCCGTCTTTGCTGGTGTAGAGATAGCGCGTGTTGACGCTGCGAATATCGCTTTGATAACCCATCTTGCTGAACTGCTGCTTCAGGTAGTCGGCGGTGAGCAATTCGGCCGGGCTGCCCGCCATGCGGCCGGGGAAGTAAGTGGCGATGTGGCGGGTCTGTTCGGCGGCGAAACGGCCCATTGGCGCGTCTTTTGCGGGCTGTGCGGCACAAACGCTGAAGACGCCGCCGAGTGCGAGGGCCAGCAGGCTGGTCTTCAGGTAAAAACGGGAAAACATACCGAAAAATCCTTCTTTGCTATCGGCGCTGCCGATCATTTTTCTTCGGCACCCAGTATGAGACGCCGGGCGGCATTACACAATTTCCCCGTCTCTTAATTTTCGCGCGAATGCGCAAACCGTCGCCGCAGTTATCACCGTTTGCCTCTGGCGTTGCGGCCTATATTCCATAAAGGAACTATTCATTCCTTTTCGTCATTTCAGAGGCTAAATCTCAGCCCGTATAGTCACACTATCTTTCTGTTATATGAAAAGGCTGTTGTGGACTATCTACCAATATTCGCCGATCTGAAACAACGTCCGGTGCTGGTCGTTGGCGGCGGTGACGTGGCTGCGCGCAAAGTCGATCTGCTTCAGCGCGCCGGGGCTGAAATACGGATAGTTGCGCAGTCGCTCTCACCGGAACTGGAACAACAACGTCAGCAAGGGCAACTGCTCTGGCTGGGGAAAACCTTTGACCCGCAACAGCTGGACGACGTGTTTCTGGCGATCGCCGCCACGGACGACAACGCGCTGAACGCCTCGGTGTTCGCCGAGGCGGATAAACGCCGGGTGCTGGCCAACGTGGTGGACGATCAGCCGCGCTGTTCGTTCATCTTCCCGTCGATCATCGATCGCTCGCCGCTGGTGGTGGCGGTGTCGTCCAGCGGCCAGGCGCCGGTGCTGGCGCGGTTGCTGCGCGAAAAGCTGGAGGCGTTGCTGCCCGCCAGTTTGGGGCAGATGGCGCAGGTGGCGGGCCGCTGGCGCGGCCAGGCCAAACAGCGGCTGGCCTCGATCGGCGAACGTCGTCGTTTCTGGGAGAAAACCTTCGGCGGCCGTTTCGCCACGCTGGTGGCCAACGGCCAGACGGCGCAGGCGGAGCGGCAGCTGGAGCAGGATTTGCAAAGCTTCGCCGCAGGCGATGAAGGCGCGCAGGGCGAGATAGCCCTGGTGGGCGCCGGGCCGGGCGACGTGGGGCTGTTGACCCTGCGCGGGCTGCAGGTGATGCAGCAGGCGGACGTGGTGCTGTATGACCACCTGGTCAGCGGCGAGATCCTCGATCTGGTGCGCCGCGACGCCGAACGCATCTGCGTGGGCAAGCGCGCCGGCGCGCACTCGGTGATCCAGGAAGAGACCAACCGGCTGCTGGTGGAGCTGGCGCAGCAGGGCAAACGCGTGGTGCGCCTGAAGGGCGGGGATCCGTTCATCTTTGGCCGCGGCGGCGAAGAGCTGCAGGTGGCCGCCGCCGCCGGCATTCCGTTTCAGGTGGTGCCGGGCGTCACGGCCGCCGCGGGGGCGACCGCCTACGCCGGCATTCCGCTGACGCACCGCGACCACGCGCAGAGCGTGACCTTTATCACCGGCCACTGCCGCCCCGACGGCGATGGCCTGGACTGGGCCGATCTGGCCCGGGCGCGGCAGACGCTGGCTATCTACATGGGCACCATGAAGGCGGCGGACATCAGCCAACGCCTGATCGCCCACGGCCGCGCTGCCGATACGCCGGTGGCGGTGATCAGCCGCGGCACGCGCGCCGATCAGCAGGTGCAGATCGGCACGCTGGATCAACTGGAACATCTGGCCCAACGGGCGCCGCTGCCAGCGCTGCTGGTGATTGGCGAAGTGGTGGAACTGCACCATCAAATCGCCTGGTTCGGGCATCAATCGCAGACGGAAGGGGCCGCGCGCCCGGCCGTCGTGAATTTGGCATAGGCAAGGCTTTTAAGGATCTGTTATGGACGAAAAACGACTCACTCATTTGCGGCAATTGGAGGCGGAGAGTATCCATATCATCCGTGAAGTCGCCGCTGAATTCGCCAACCCGGTGATGCTGTATTCCATCGGTAAAGACTCTTCCGTGATGCTGCATCTGGCGCGCAAGGCGTTCTTCCCCGGCACGTTGCCGTTCCCGCTGCTGCACGTCGATACCGGCTGGAAGTTCCGCGAAATGTACGAATTCCGCGATCGCACCGCGAAGGAGTACGGCTTCGAGCTGCTGGTGCATAAAAACCCGGAAGGGGTGGCGATGGGCATCAACCCGTTCGTGCACGGCAGCGCCAAGCATACCGACATCATGAAGACCGAGGGCCTGAAGCAGGCGTTGAACAAGTATGGTTTCGACGCCGCCTTCGGCGGTGCGCGGCGCGACGAGGAGAAATCGCGCGCCAAAGAGCGCATCTATTCGTTCCGCGATCGCTTCCACCGCTGGGATCCGAAAAACCAGCGGCCGGAGCTGTGGCACAACTACAACGGCCAGATCAACAAAGGGGAGAGCATCCGCGTCTTCCCGCTATCGAACTGGACCGAGCTGGATATCTGGCAGTACATCTTCCTGGAAAAGATCGACATCGTGCCGCTGTACCTGGCGAAACCTCGCCCGGTGGTGGAGCGCGACGGCATGCTGATGATGGTGGACGACGATCGCATCGATCTGCAGCCGGGTGAAGTGATCAGCCAGCGCATGGTGCGTTTCCGCACCCTGGGGTGCTGGCCGCTGACCGGCGCGGTGGACTCGCAGGCGCAAACCCTGCCGGAGATCATCGAAGAGATGCTGGTCTCCACCACCAGTGAACGCCAGGGGCGGATGATCGATCGCGATCAGTCCGGCTCGATGGAGCTGAAAAAGCGTCAAGGGTATTTCTAAGGAGCCGCCGGATGAACAACGCAATCGCACAACAAATCGCCGACCAGGGCGGCGTCGAATCCTATCTGCACGCGCAGCAGCACAAGAGCCTGCTGCGCTTTCTGACCTGCGGCAGCGTCGATGACGGCAAAAGCACCCTGATTGGCCGCCTGCTGCACGATACCCGCCAGATCTACGAGGATCAGCTGTCGACGCTGCACAGCGACAGCAAACGCATCGGCACCCAGGGCGAGAAGCTCGATCTGGCGCTGCTGGTGGACGGCCTGCAGGCCGAGCGCGAGCAGGGCATCACCATCGACGTGGCCTATCGCTATTTCTCGACCGAAAAACGCAAATTTATCATCGCTGATACCCCGGGGCATGAGCAGTACACCCGCAACATGGCCACTGGTGCCTCCACCTGCGATCTGGCGATCCTGTTGATCGACGCGCGCAAAGGGGTGCTGGATCAGACTCGCCGCCACAGCTTTATCGCGACCCTGCTGGGCATTCGCCATCTGGTGGTGGCGGTGAACAAGATGGATCTGGTGGACTACCAGGAAGCGGTGTTCGAGCAGTTCAAACAGGATTACCTGACCTTCGCCCAGCAGCTGCCAGGCGATCTGGACATCAAATTCGTGCCGCTGTCGGCGCTGGACGGCGACAACGTGGCGAGCGAAAGCGCCCATATGCCGTGGTACAGCGGCCCGACGCTGCTGGAAGTGCTGGAAAGCGTGGACGTGGTCAGCGAGCGAGAAAACCAGCCGCTGCGCTTCCCGGTGCAGTACGTCAACCGCCCGAACCTCGATTTTCGCGGCTATGCCGGCACGCTGTCCGCTGGCGTGGTGCGGGTGGGGCAACGGGTCAAGGTGCTGCCTTCCGGCGTGGAGTCCAGCGTGGCGCGCATCGTGACCTTCGACGGCGATCTGCAAGAAGCGGTGCCGGGCGAAGCGATTACGCTGGTGCTGAAGGATGAGGTGGACATCAGCCGCGGCGATCTGCTGGTCGACGCCGGCGAAAGCCTGCAGGCGGCGCAGAGCGCGCTGGTGGACGTGGTATGGATGGCCGAGCAGCCGCTGGTGCCGGGCCAGAGCTACGACATCAAGATCGCCGGTAAAAAGACCCGCGCCCGCGTGGAGAGCATCCGCCATCAGGTGGAGATCAATACGCTGGCGCAACACTCGGCCGACACGTTGCCGCTCAACGGTATCGGGTTGGTGGAGCTGACCTTCGACGAGCCGTTGATGCTGGACAGTTATCAGAGCAATCACGACACCGGCGGGCTGATCTTCATCGATCGCATGAGCAACGTCACGGTGGGCGCCGGTCTGGTACGCGAAACGCTGCAGGCCGCATCGGCGGCGCGCGGCGAGTTCAGCGCTTTCGAGCTGGAGTTGAATGCGCTGGTGCGCAAGCACTTCCCGCACTGGGGCGCACGCGATCTGCTCGGTGGCCGATAAGGTGGCCGCTGAACTGAGGGCGACCGGGCCGGACGATGAGAACGTGGTTTGGCATCCGCACGCGGTGACGCGCGCGGATCGCGAAGCGCGCAATGGCCATCGCGGCGCGGTGCTGTGGTTTACCGGGCTGTCCGGCTCGGGCAAATCCACCGTCGCCGGCGCGCTGGAGCAGGCGCTGCACGGGCTCGGCGTCAGCACCTATCTGCTGGACGGCGATAACGTGCGCCACGGCCTGTGCCGCGATCTCGGCTTCTCGGACGAAGATCGGCGCGAGAACATCCGCCGGGTGGGGGAAGTGGCCAAACTGATGGTGGATGCCGGGCTGGTGGTGCTGACCGCGTTCATTTCGCCGCACCGCGCCGAGCGGCAGATGGTGCGCGAGATGCTCGGCGACGATCGCTTTATCGAAGTGTTCGTCGACACGCCGTTGGCGATCTGCGAGGCGCGCGATCCGAAGGGATTGTATAAAAAAGCGCGCGCCGGCGAGCTGCGCAATTTCACCGGCATCGACGCGGTTTACGAGGCACCGCAGCAGCCGGAAATCCATCTCGATGGCCAACAATTGGTAACAAATTTGATTGCGCAATTGTTAGACGTGTTGCGTGGTCAGGCTATTATCAAACCCTGAATTCAAAAAAAGCGTGTGGCGTTTTTCGCCATGCGCTTTTTACTCTAAGCCGCCGCAGAGCGAGCCGAATAACCAGGGATCACTATGCAAAATGTCACGCCTATCTTGATCGACTCCAAGCAGTCAAAACAGGAGAGAGAGGAGCCTTCTTATTCTTTCCTGGGCGGCGTCAGCGGCTTTGTTTTCTACTGGCTGGCGTTCGCGTTGCCGTTCCTGGTTTACGGTTCCAACACGCTGTTTTTCCTGCTCTATACCTGGCCGTTCTTCCTGGCGCTGATGCCGCTGTCGGTGCTGATCGGCATCACCCTCAGCATGCTGTTGCGCGGTCGTCTGATCCTGACGCTGCTGCTGACCGGCACCATCGTGCTGTGCCTGTTCTGGCTGGTGTTCAGCTTCCTGACCGGGTGGTGAGAGAGCGGGCGCCGATGCCGGCGCCCGAAGGATTGCAAAGCGGTGCCGAAGGTTACAAAACTTTGCTCAGAAATGCCTGTGTGCGCGGATTGGCCGGATGGCTGAAGATCTGCTGCGGCGTACCTTCCTCCTGAATGATCCCCTGATCGATAAACAGCACCCGATCGGCCACCTCACGGGCAAAGCCCATCTCATGCGTTACCACCACCATGGTCATGCCCTCGTGGGCCAGGGACTTCATCACCGCCAACACTTCGCCCACCAGCTCCGGATCGAGCGCGGAGGTGGGTTCGTCGAACAGCATGATCTTCGGCTCCATCGCCAGCGCGCGGGCGATGGCCACCCGCTGCTGCTGGCCGCCGGACAGGCTGTTGGGGTAGGCGTCGATCTTGTCGAGCAGGCCAACCTTGCGCAGCAGCTGTTCGGCTTGCGCGATGGCTTCGGCGCGCGGCCGTTTCTTCACGCTCACCGGCGCCATGATGATGTTTTCCAACACCGTCATGTGCGGGAACAGGTTGAAGCGCTGGAACACCATGCCCACGCTTTCACGCATCTTGTTCAGGTCGGTTTTCTGATCGTGGACGGCGAAGCCGTTGACCTCGATCTCGCCGCCGGAGAGCGTTTCCAGCGCGTTGATGCAGCGCAGGAAGGTGCTCTTCCCGGAGCCGGAAGGGCCGATGACGCACACCACTTCGTTGGCGGCGATCCGGCAGGAAATGCCGCGCAGCACGTGGCTCTCGCCGAACTGTTTTTGCAGGTTATGTACGCGAATCACTTTTACCGAACCTCTTTTCCATGTGTTGCACCAGCAGCGAGAGCAGGAAGGTGATGACCCAATAGACCAGCGAAATGGTCAGGTAGGGCTCCCAGTAGGTGGCGTAGGCGCCGGAGACGGTGCGGGCGGCATAGGCCAGATCCGCCAGGCCGATGGCGGAGGCCAGCGACGAATCCTTGACGATGGCGATGGCGTTGTTGCCCAGCGGCGGCAGCATGCGGCGGAAGGCCTGCGGCAGGATCACCTGGCGCATGGTCTTGCCGTAGCTCATGCCCAGCGAACGCGAAGCTTCCATTTGGCCGCGGTCGATAGACTGGATCCCGGCGCGGAAGATTTCCGACACATAGGCGCCGGCGTTGAGCGTGATCGCCACCACGCAGGAGAGAAAGGCGCCGTAGTCGGCGCGCAGCGCGCGGGCGAAATCGACGCTCATCAGGCCGCTGGTGACCAGCAGGCCGTCGCGCGGGTTGATGAACAGCGGCACCAGTGCGAAGTGCACGACCATGATTTGTACGAACAGCGGCGTGCCGCGAAAGGCGCTGATGTAGATGCGCACCGGCCACTGAACGCCGTAATGCAGAATGGGTTTCCAGATGCCGTGCGGCGCCTGCGCCAAACGACCCAGCCCGAGGATCAATCCCCAGGTGGTGCCCAGCAGCACGCAGATAATGGTGCATTTGATGGTCATCCAGGCGCCTTCCATAAACAGCGGCGCGTATTCCTGGATAATCTCCCAGCGGAAGTTCAAGATCAGATCCTTATTTAAGCGTGTTAAGGCTACTGCGCGTTGTCATCTTGGGATTGGGCAGTGCTCGCCATCCTCATGGACTGCGTGTCCACTCCGGTGGCTGTGCGCTGGCCGCACCCAATATGACTTAGCTCGCTACGCCTGTTTATTTACTGGCCGACTGCGCTGAGGCGCGCCAGTTGATTATTCCGCCGGCAGCGTCGGTACGTTGCTGTCGAACCAGGTTTGGTAGATCTTGGCGTAGGTGCCGTCGGCGACGATCTTCTTCAGGCCGGCGTTAATCTTGTTACGCAGTTCGTCGTTGCCTTTGGCGACGGCGATGCCGAAATACTGGCGCTCGAACTTGGCGTCGGACACCAGCTTGAAGGCCTTCTCAGGGTGGGTTTTGATATAGAACTTGGCCACGCCGACGTCGCCGACCGCCGCGCCGATGCCGTCTTCATACAGCTCCTGCAGCATCAGCGGCGTATTGTCGAAGCGCTTGATGGCGGTGCTGTTTTTGCCCAGCACATCGGACACCACGATGTCGCCGGTGCTGGAGTTCACCACGCCGACCTTCAGCGCTTTCAACGCGGCGATGGAATCGACCGTCGAGTCTTGTGGCACGACGATGGCCTGTTCGGCCGGGAAATAAGGCGCAGAGAAATCAACCATTTGTTTGCGTTTATCGGTGATGGTGATGCCGGAAATGATGATATCGCGATCGCCGGAATTCAGCGTGGCGAAGATCCCTTCCCACGGCGTATTGATCAGTTTGATTTGGAAGCCTTCGGCATTGGCCACCGCTTTGATGATGTCGATGTCGAACCCTTCCAGCTGTTTTTGGCTGTTTTCAAATTCGAACGGCCGATAGGTGCCGCCGGAGCCGACAACGTAGGTAGGTTCAGCCGCCAACGCGGCGGTGGAGAAGGTGGCGGCCAGGCAGGCGCCGATCAGAACTAAACGTTTTAACATCGCGATCCCCGATAATGAAAGGTTATACATTGGAATTATTTATGCACTAGTAGTGCATAAAAATAAGCCTCAATGAATGAAAGTGCAACCGCTGCATGAGGATTATTCTTTCTATGGTGATAAATATTCATTTTTTTGCATTGCTGTGGCGTAAGCAATGGGCCGGTAAGCGGTGGTACAGTGATTCTTGCTGCATAATGGAGGAAGGGCAGTGTGTCTCTCATCGGAAAACGCGCCGCGCGCGTCGGGTAAAAAGGGGCTTTTTTTGCCGCTTTCGCCGCGGATTTGGGTTATAAACTCGGGAACCCTTCATCCGTATTCTGAATTTGGCGTTGAAATGCCGCTCTCAGTGTGGAGTCCAACGAGAAGTTGTGGGATGATTGGTCGGTTTTTCAGGGGGCGGAGATGGGAAAACTTACGCTGCTATTGCTGGCATTGCTCGGTTGGTTACAGTATTCACTGTGGCTGGGCAAAAATGGTATTCACGATTACGTGCGGGTCAATGAAGACGTTGCGGTCCAGCAGGGCAACAACGCCAAGTTGAAAGCGCGTAACGATCAGCTGTTTGCCGAAATCGACGATTTGAACGGCGGACAGGAAGCGATCGAAGAGCGTGCGCGTAATGAGCTGGGCATGATCAAGCCCGGTGAGACTTTCTATCGTCTGGTTCCTGACCAATCCAGACGCAACGCGGTGTCTTCCTCGCAAAACAACGCACAAAAATAACGCATGAATCACTCCGCAGGCACCTTTCCCTCGGTGATTGCCGTCCTGCCCGCTGCCGGTATCGGCAGCCGCATGCAGGCGGAATGCCCGAAGCAATATTTAACTATCGGCCGGCATAGCATCGTCGAACACGCCATCCATGCCCTGTTGCGCCACCCGCGCATTGAGCGGGTGATCGTGGCGATCGGCCCCGAAGATCGCCAGTTTGAACAGTTGCCGATCGCCCAGGATCCGCGGGTGATCGTCACCGAGGGCGGCAAGCAGCGCGCGGATTCGGTGATGGCCGGGCTGAATCTGGCGGGCGATGCGGACTGGGTGCTGGTGCACGACGCCGCGCGCCCCTGCCTGCACGCCGACGATCTCGAGCGCCTGCTGGCGATTACCTCACACAGCAAGGTCGGCGGCATTCTCGCCGCGCCGGTGCGCGACACCATGAAACGCGCCGAACCCGGCCGCGAAACTATCGCCCATACCGTCGATCGGCAGGATCTGTGGCACGCGCTGACGCCGCAGCTGTTTCCGCTGCCGTTGCTCAAGCAGTGCCTGCAGCGCGCGCTGGATGAAGGCGCGAACGTCACCGACGAAGCCTCGGCGCTGGAGCATTGCGGTTACCATCCGCTGCTGATCGCCGGCCGGGCGGACAACATTAAAGTAACGCGGCCGGAGGATTTGGCGCTGGCGGCGTTCTATTTGACTCAGTTAGACAATTAAGGAGCGCATCATGCGTATCGGTCACGGTTTTGACGTACATAAATTCGGCGGCGAAGGCCCGTTGGTGATCGGCGGTGTTCGCATCCCTTACGACAAAGGTTTGCTGGCCCACTCCGACGGTGACGTCGCGCTGCACGCCGCGACCGATGCCCTGCTGGGCGCGGCGGCGCTGGGCGATATCGGCAAGCTGTTCCCCGATACCGATCCGGCGTTCAAAGGCGCCGACAGCCGCGAACTGCTGCGCGAAGCCTGGAAACGCATTCGCGCCAAAGGGTATCGCCTCGGTAACCTCGATATCACCATTATCGCCCAGGCGCCGAAAATGGCGCCGCACATCCCGCAGATGCGCGTTTTCCTGGCGGAAGATCTGCAGTGCCATATGGATGACGTCAACGTGAAGGCCACTACCACCGAGCAGCTCGGCTTCACCGGGCGCGGTGAAGGCATCGCCTGCGAAGCGGTTGCCTTGCTGATCAAGGAATAACCGCATGGATATGGCGAATCTGACCTGGCTGCATGGCCGGCCGCAGAGCACCGGGGTGTTGAAAGCCAATCCGGAAGATTTCGTGGTGGTGGAAGATCTGGGCTTTGCACCGGACGGTGAAGGCGAGCACGTGCTGGTGAACATCCGCAAAAACGGCTGCAATACCCAGTTCGTGGCCGACTATCTGGCGCGCTTCGCCGGTATTCACGCCCGTTCCGTCAGCTATGCCGGCTTGAAGGATCGCCACGCGGTGACCGAACAGTGGTTCTGCCTGCATATGCCGGGCAAGGACACGCCGGATTTCTCCCGGTTTGCGCTGGAAGGCTGCGAGGTGCTCTTGTACGCCCGCCACCTGCGTAAAATGCGCATCGGCAACCTGAAGGGCAACCACTTTACGCTGGTGCTGCGCCAGATTTCAGATCGTCAGGACGTTGAGCGCCGTCTGCAGGCCATCGCCGCGCAGGGCGTGCCGAACTACTTCGGCAGCCAGCGTTTCGGCCGTGGCGGCAACAATCTGGTGATGGCGCGCCGCTGGGCGAATGATGAAATTCGCGTCAAAGAGCGCAGCAAGCGCAGTTTTTACCTCTCTGCCAGCCGCAGCGCGCTGTTTAATCTGGTCGCGAGCAGGCGCCTGGCGGACGGCCTGCAGCGCACCGTGCTGGAAGGTGACGCCCTGCAGCTGAGCGGCCGCGGAAGCTGGTTTGTCGCCAAAGCCGATGAGCTGGAGACGTTGCAACAGCGCTTGGATGCCGGCGAGCTGGTTGTCACCGCGACGTTGCCGGGCGACGGCGAGCCGGGCACCGCCGGCAGCGCGTTGGCATTTGAACAACAATGCTTGGCGGAGCAGCCGGAATTGCTTACGCTTTTAAAGCGCGAGCGTGTCGACCCCGCTCGTCGGGCCCTGCTGCTGCAGCCGCAAAATATGCGGTGGAGCTGGTGGGATGACGTTACCGTGGAACTGCGCTTTTGGCTGCCGGCAGGCAGCTTCGCCACCAGCGTGGTTCGCGAGATCATGCAGCAGGATGACAGCGATGCGGATATTGCTGAGTAACGATGACGGCGTCAGCGCTCCGGGCATTCAGGTGCTGGCGGCGGCGCTGCGGGAATTCGCCGAGGTGCAGGTTGTGGCGCCGGATCGTAACCGCAGCGGCTCTTCCAATGCCTTAACGCTGGAGTCGCCGCTGCGCACGCAGACGCTGGCCAACGGGGATATTGCGGTGCTGCAGGGGACGCCGACCGACTGCGTTTACCTTGGCGTCAACGCCTTGATGCGCCCGGCGCCCGATATCGTGGTCTCCGGTATCAACGCCGGGCCGAATTTAGGCGACGACGTCATCTATTCCGGCACCGTCGCGGCGGCGATGGAGGGCCGGCACCTGGGGCTGCCGGCGTTGGCGGTGTCGCTGAACGGCCACCGGCACTACGCGACCGCCGCCGTCATTACCTGCCGCATCCTGCGCGCGCTGCAGCGCGAACCGTTGCGAACCGGAAAAATCCTGAATATCAACGTACCGGATCTGCCGCTGGCGGAGATCAAAGGCCTGCGCGTGACCCGCTGCGGCAGCCGCCATCCAGCCGACAAGGTCTTCTGCCAGCAGGATCCGCGCGGACAAAATATCTACTGGATCGGGCCGCCTGGTGATAAATTTGATGCCGGGCCGGATACCGACTTTGCGGCGGTGGAACAAGGCTATGTGGCGATAACGCCGCTGCAGGTGGATTTAACCGCCTACGCGGCGCAAGAAGTCGTGAAAACATGGTTAACCAAAGCAGAGGTTAGCGGGGAATGGTGAACAAGCGCATGCAAACATTGCTGACGCAGCTGCGGCAGCAGGGGATCCGGGACGAAAAGCTGCTGCGGGCGATCGAGGCGGTGCCGCGCGAGCGTTTTGTCGACGAAGCGCTGGATCATAAGGCCTACGAAAACACCGCATTGCCGATCGGCTCCGGCCAGACCATTTCCCAGCCTTATATGGTGGCGCGGATGACCGAACTGCTGAATCTGACGCCCACCTCGCGGGTGCTGGAGATCGGCACCGGTTCCGGCTATCAGACCGCCATCCTGGCGCATCTGGTGCAACACGTTTGTTCCGTCGAACGCATCAAGGGGTTGCAGTGGCAGGCCAAGCGCCGCCTGAAGCAGCTCGATCTCCACAATGTTTCCACCCGCCACGGCGATGGCTGGCAGGGCTGGGCGTCGCGCGGCCCGTTCGATGCGATCATCGTCACTGCCGCGCCGCCGGAGATCCCGCAGGCGCTGGTGGAACAGTTGGACGACGGCGGTATTCTGGTGTTGCCGGTGGGGGAGCAGGCCCAAACTCTCAAACGCATTCAGCGTCATGGCAACGAGTTCGTTGTCGATGCGGTAGAAGCGGTGCGCTTTGTGCCGCTGGTGAAAGGCGAATTGGCCTAGCGATCGTCTGATTTTTCGACCGTCGGCAAAATCTGTTGCACTTTCATCATGCCCGGATAAGGTTTTCTCGTTCCAATCAGGTGAATTTTCACTAGAATTGGCCTTTCTACGTAGTTGTCTTATGGTGCGGCAACGCCAATCTGGTTAGCATTGGCGCGCGTTTTGATGCTCCGGCGCGAGATGACCTGGCATTCAGGGATCGGCCGGCGGCGCCTTTACATCGCAGAAACTGGGAAGTGGCAAAAGCTCGGCTACGATGTAAAGGGTATTTTGGATATATCACTGATATTGCTGTCATGGGGGAAGCATGAGCACGGGAAGCCCAATGATTACGTTACGCCGGGTTGCGGTGTGTACGATGGTAAGTTTGTGGTTGGCGGGTTGTACGAACAATGCCTCAACGTCGGCCCCTATCAGCAGCGTGGGGGGCGGCGGCGCCGTTCCATCCGGCAATAATAATGGCGGGGCACAGCAGGCCAGTCCAGAGGGCCGCATTGTCTATAACCGCAGTTATAACGCCATTCCTAAAGGGAGTTACAGCGGCGACACCTATACGGTCAAGCGCGGCGACACGCTGTTTTATATTGCCTGGATCACCGGCAACGATTTCCGCGACCTGGCGCAGCGCAACAATATTCCCGAGCCATACAGCCTGAATGTTGGCCAAACCATTCAGCTTGGTAATGGTTCCGCCAACGGCGGCGGCGGTATGTTGGCGACGACTGACGCGACCCAAGGCGGCGTTCCGAAGCCACCTTCCACCTCCCAGATCCAGACGGCAACGGTTGATTCTCAATCAACTAACGCGTATTCTGAAAACTCGGGTAAACAGAATGTAGGTAAGATGTTACCTGCAGCAGGGGCCGCAGCGGTTGGGACCGCAGCTGCGCCTGTTACCGCGCCGGAAGCCGCTCCACCAGTGAGCAGCACCGTCAGCAACAGCGCTCCGGTCAGTACCTGGAGATGGCCGACTGACGGTAAGGTTATTGATAACTTTTCCTCATCAGAAGGTGGGAATAAGGGTGTCGATATCGCCGGTTCCCGTGGGCAGCCGATCTTCGCTACCGCCGATGGCCGCGTAGTGTATGCAGGCAACGCTTTACGGGGTTACGGTAATCTAATCATCATCAAACATAATGATGATTACCTGAGCGCCTACGCTCATAACGACACAATGCTGGTCCGGGAACAACAAGAAGTGAAGGCGGGTCAAAAAATAGCCACCATGGGTAGCACCGGTACCAGTTCAGTACGTTTGCATTTTGAAATTCGTTACAAGGGGAAATCCGTAAACCCGCTGCGTTATCTTCCGCAGCGATAGATTGGGCAGAATACGCTGATATTCTGCTCGCGGTATCACGGGTAGGAGCAGCATATGAGCCAAAATACGCTGAAAGTTAACGAGTTACATGATGATGCGGATTTCGACGAGAATGGAGCTGAGGCCGAGTCGTTTGATGAAAAAGCGCTGGTAGAAGAAGAGACCAGCGAGAACGATTTAGCGGAAGAAGAGCTGTTGTCTCAAGGCGTTACGCAACGCGTATTGGATGCGACGCAGCTCTATCTGGGTGAGATCGGTTATTCACCTCTGCTGACCGCAGAGGAAGAAGTCTATTTTGCGCGGCGTGCTCTGCGCGGTGACGTGCCGTCCCGCCGCCGCATGATTGAAAGCAACCTGCGGCTGGTGGTGAAAATCGCCCGCCGCTACAGCAACCGCGGTCTGGCACTGCTGGATCTGATCGAAGAGGGTAACCTCGGTCTGATTCGCGCAGTGGAAAAATTCGACCCGGAACGCGGTTTCCGCTTCTCCACTTACGCAACCTGGTGGATCCGTCAGACGATTGAACGGGCGATCATGAACCAAACCCGTACCATTCGTTTGCCTATCCATATCGTCAAAGAACTGAATGTCTATCTGCGCACCGCGCGCGAGCTTTCCCACAAGCTGGATCATGAACCGAGCGCTGAAGAGATTGCCGAGCAACTCGACAAGCCGGTGGATGACGTCAGCCGCATGCTGCGTCTGAATGAGCGCATCACCTCGGTGGATACGCCGCTGGGTGGGGATTCGGAGAAAGCGCTGCTGGACATTCTGGCCGACGAGAAGGACAACGGGCCTGAAGACACCACGCAAGACGACGATATGAAGCAAAGCATCGTCAAATGGCTGTTCGAACTGAACGCCAAACAGCGTGAAGTGTTGGCGCGTCGTTTCGGCCTGCTGGGCTATGAAGCGGCGACGCTGGAAGATGTAGGCCGGGAGATTGGCCTGACGCGCGAGCGCGTCCGTCAGATTCAGGTTGAAGGTCTGCGCCGTCTGCGTGAGATTCTGCAGATGCAGGGCCTGAGCATTGAGGCGCTGTTCCGCGAATAACGCCGGTTGTTGAACCGCATCAAATAAAAACGGTGAGCGTCATGCTCACCGTTTTTTTATGCCCGCGTTTGGCGCCAGACTACACCATATTTTTCAGCCGGTAGATCCATTCCAGCGCCTGGCGCGGCGACAGGGAATCCGGATCCAGCGCTTCCAGGGCTTCAACCGCCGGTGAGGTTTCTTCCTGCAGCAGCGTCATCTGGGTGGCATCGACGCTGCCCGATGCGGTGTGGCTGGAGATAGACTCCAGCTCGCGCAGCTTCTGACGTGCGCGCTTGATGACGTCGCGCGGCACGCCGGCCAGCGCGGCGACCGCCAGGCCATAGCTTTTGCTGGCGGCACCGTCCTGCACGCTGTGCATGAAGGCAATGGTGTCGCCATGTTCGAGCGCGTCCAGGTGCACGTTGACCACGCCTTCCATTTTCTCCGGCAGGGTCGTCAGCTCGAAGTAGTGGGTGGCGAACAGCGTCATCGCCTTGATGCGGTTGGCCAGGTTCTCGGCGCAGGCCCAGGCCAGCGATAGGCCGTCGTAGGTGGAGGTGCCGCGGCCGATTTCATCCATCAACACCAGGCTATGCTCGGTGGCGTTGTGCAGGATGTTGGCGGTTTCGGTCATCTCCACCATGAAGGTGGAGCGGCCGGAAGCCAGATCGTCCGCCGCGCCGACGCGGGTGAAGATGCGATCCACCGGGCCGATGGTGGCCTTGGTGGCCGGCACGTAACTGCCGATGTGCGCCATCAGCACGATCAGCGCCGTTTGCCGCATATAAGTGCTTTTACCGCCCATGTTCGGGCCGGTAATGATCAGCATACGGCGCTGTGGCGACAGGGTGAGCGGGTTGGAGATAAACGGCTCGCTCAGCACCTGCTCCACCACCGGGTGACGGCCTTCGGTAATGCGGATCCCCGGCTGCTCGCTCATGGTCGGGCAAGCGTAGTTCAGGGTATCGGCGCGTTCGGCCAGGTTGGCCAGCACGTCCAGTTCGGCCAGTGCGGCGGCGCTTTGCTGCAGCTCCGCCAGGTGCGGCAGCAGCAGATCGAACAGCTCGTCGTACAGGCTTTTCTCGATCGCCAGCGCCTTGCCCTTGGAGGTGAGCACTTTGTCTTCGTACTCTTTCAATTCCGGGATGATGTAGCGCTCGGCGTTTTTCAGCGTCTGACGGCGCACATAGTGGATCGGCACCAGGTGGCTTTGGCCGCGGCTGACCTGAATGTAGTAGCCGTGTACGCCGTTGAAGCCGACCTTGAGCGTATCCAGCCCCAGCTTTTCACGCTCGCGGATCTCCAGCCGATCGAGGTAATCGCTGGCACCGTCGGCCAGTGCGCGCCACTCGTCCAGCTCACTGTTGTAACCGGGGGCGATCACGCCGCCGTCGCGCACCAGCACCGGCGGGGATTCAATGACCGCGCGCTCCAGCAGCTCGCGCAGCTCGTCGAACTGGCCCACCTGCGACAGCAGCTGCTGCACGTGCGGCGTTTCCACATCTTGCAGCAGCGCGCGGATGTCCGGCAGTTGCTGGAAAGCATGGCGCATGCGCGCCAGATCGCGCGGCCGGGCGGTGCGCAGCGCCAGACGCGCCAAAATTCGCTCCTGATCGCCCACCTGACGCAGCGAAGGCTGCAGATCGGTGAACAGCTCCTGCAATGCGCCGATCGCCTGTTGGCGGGCGGTGAGAACCTTGATATCGCGGGTCGGCATGTGCAGCCAGCGTTTCAGCATGCGGCTGCCCATCGGCGTGACCGTGCGATCGAGGATCGCCGCCAGCGTGTTGTCGCTGCCGCCGGACAGACTCTGCGTCAGTTCCAGGTTGCGGCGGGTGGCGGCGTCCATGATGATGCCGTCCTGCTGGCGCTCCATGGTGATGCCGCGAATGTGCGGCAGCGAAGTGCGCTGAGTATCTTTGACATACTGCAGCAGGCAGCCGGCGGCGCGCAGCGCCTGGTGCGCTTGCTCGACGCCGAAACCGGTCAAATCGCGGGTGCCGAACTGTAGATTGAGCTGCTGACGCGCGGTCTCAAGCTCGAATTCCCACAGCGGGCGGCGGCGCAGGCCGTGGCGCTGTTCGATCAGCGCCATTTGTTCGAAGGTTTCCGGGTAGAGCAGCTCGGCCGGATTGGTGCGCTGCAGCTCGGCGGCCATGGTTTCCAGATCCTGCGGCTCGGCGACGCGAAAGCGGCCGGAGCTTACGTCCAGCGTGGCGTAGCCGAAGCCGCGCGCGTCCTGCCAGATCGCCGCCAGCAGGTTGTCCTGGCGCTCTTGCAGCAGCGCTTCGTCGGTGATGGTGCCGGGCGTGACGATACGCACCACTTTGCGCTCGACCGGCCCTTTACTGGTGGCCGGATCGCCGATCTGCTCGCAGATGGCGACGGACTCGCCGAGCTGCACCAGCTTGGCCAGGTAGTTCTCTACCGCGTGGTGCGGCACGCCGGCCATCGGGATCGGTTCACCCGCCGAGGCGCCGCGTTTGGTCAGCGAGATATCCAGCAGCTGGGAAGCGCGCTTGGCGTCGTCGTAAAACAGCTCGTAGAAGTCGCCCATGCGGTAGAACAGCAGGATTTCAGGATGCTGGGCCTTGAGGCGCAGGTACTGCTGCATCATCGGCGTATGCGAATCGAGTTTATCGGTGCTATTCATGCGATTATTTTTCCAATCCATTGAATGTAAAGGGAACTGTGATTTTCATTGTCGTCATTCGCTATCACATTGTTTCAGCAGGCGCCGCCCCATTCAGCGCTTGGCGGGCGGCGCAAATCAAATCATCAAAACGCCAAACGGCGCGCTCAAACCCGAGGTTTGCACAGACGCTTATACTAGCCCAGCGGGCAATCGGCTGTCACAGGTAAAAATGGGAAGCGCTGCGCAAGGAGGCGTTGTAACGAAGCGAGATTGTCGTTCGCCTGCGGGCAACAACGCAAGTCGCCGCCCGCTGAGGCGGCGTGGAGTTTATTGCGCGGCGGTGAGGGGCATGAAGTTATGTACAATCCTTGATATAATCTCATCAATGAATTTTCTGATCGGGGGGCGTCATGAGTAATACTAAAAAAGTGCCGGTGGGTTATGTTAAGCCATCTCGTACGGACATTGCCCGCTCAGTGGCGACATCAACGGCGGTTGAAACAGGTCAACCTTCAGCCAGAATTGAAGCTTCTTTAGAAGAAGTGCGTAAAAAATTCGCTCATCTGCGCCTTGCCTAATACTTTCTTAGTGCTTGGTTGACCCAGTGTTTCATCGGCTCGTAGTTCATGTTCATACCCGAGTGAATAGCCGAGATATATTGGGCTCTGTTTTGTTCCCAGCTTTGATAATCCAACGGTTTATGCCCACCCTGAACCGCCATCACATCGGCCAGCAGCCGTGACAAACGGCCATTCCCTTCTCTAAAAGGGTGTATGAGTATCAGTTCAACATGGATTATCGCGATCGCTTCTATCAGCTGTTCTTCGCTCATGTCTGAGCAAGGTGTGTAACTTGCCAGGTATTTCACTTCGAAATCGTCCAGTAGTTTGGGCAATCGCGTCGAAGGGGCAAACATGAAGCCTCCTTTGCTGATATTGACGGTTCTTGCTTGTCCAGCCCACGCATAAATATTGCCTAACCAGCGGTGATGCCATCCCTTAAGCATCTCGACGGTGATTCTTCCTAATGGAAAGTGCTGTTCGAAAACGGAACGGTAGAGCTGCTCCAGCAACACCAACTCGGCGCCGTCGAGTTCGTCGCTATCGGTGATGCCCAGCTTATTGGCTAGAACTTGCTCGCCGGATTCTTTCTCATATTGACCTTCGCTGCTGGAAACATGGTATCGGCTCATGAATACGCTCGATGATAAGAGGTGGGGGATAAGGCAAGTATAATCAGCGATGTGTAGTGGAACAATTTAATTAAAATCAGTTTGTTAAGTTAGAATTAATCATAGTTCTGATTAATACCATCGAAATAAAGATTTTCAATTCATTGGATGTTAACGGTACAACGCAAGTCGCCGCCCGCTGAGGCGGCGTGGAGTTTATTGCGCGGCGGTGAGGGGCAGGGGCAGTTGATAGAGGCGGAAGCTGTCGGGCACTTCGGATTCATGGCCGGGCAGCAGGCGGTGGCGAATGCGCGATTCGCTGACGAAGGCGCAGCCTTGTGGCGTGATAGTCAGATTGACCGGCGATTCCATGCCTTCGCGCAAGACCTCAATCCGGTGCATGCCTGCCGCCTTGGGAGACGGGATCCGCAGGATCCGCCCCTGGCCGCTCTGGATCCCGTTTTCCAGCACGATCAGCGCGCCGTCCGGTGCCAACCCCATCCCGTCCGGATTTTCAATCAGGCGCGGCAGCTGCATTTCCGTCAGCTGCGGCTTTGGATCGTTATAGCTGAGGGTGTAGAGCTTCCCGGTGCCGAAATTGGCGACAGCCAGCAGCCGGTCGTCGAGCAGCACGATCCCGGCGGCGCCCAGCCCGCTGGGGGCCGCTAAGCGCGGATCCTGATACAGCGTACTGAATGCCGCTTCATCCGGCCGCAGGCGCAGGATGCCGCCGCCGCGGGTTTCCGTCACGTACACCGTACCGTCTGCGCCGAGCACGATATCGTTGCCCATTTCTCCCGCCGGCAGCGCCAGGCTGCGGTTGAGGGTGCCATCCGCGACGTTCAGCGCGTAGATGCGGTTGGCGCGCGTTTTGCCTCCGGAGAGGAAGTCCGGCGAATTGCCCCACAGCAGCCCGCGCCGTTCGTCCAGCCGCAGTGCGTTTGAGGCGAACACCGTGTCAGTGCCGGGGAAAAAGGTTTCCCACGCTTTACCCGGCCGTTTGCGCAGCACGTTGCCGCTGGTGATCAGGCCGACATACAGCGTGCCGTCCGCCGCGCGGGCGATGCCGTTGGGGTAAAGCGCGCCGGGCGGCAGCATCATGCTGCTTTCTGTACAGTGTGCATCGACGGCGGCCTGCGCCGGCGCGCTAAGGGTGAGTGCAGTAGCGAGGGTGAATAACGCCGCTCGCGCGGTCACAGCGTATGCCATGTCTTTCTCCTGGAATGAAGGAAAAGGGGCTACCAACGTTCGGGGCGGGCAGCGTGCGCCATTGGCGCCTCCAGCGCGGCCACGTCTTCTTGCGATAGCCTGAGGTCGAGCGCCGCCAGCGCATCTTGCAGATGGTGTGGCTTGGACATGCCCACCAGCGGCGATGCCACGCCGGGTTTGGCCAACAGCCAAGCCAGCGCAATCTGCGCCGGGGGAACGCCGCGCGCGGCCGCCACCTCCGCTACCGCAGCGACGGTGCGTTCGACCTCGTTTCTGCCGCCGTACCAACGGGGGGCCTGCTCGTCGGTGGCGGCGCGCAGCGTGCCGCCACTGCCGGAGCCGGCCAGCACGCCGCGAGCCAGCGGCGACCAGGGCGTCAGGCCAAGACCTTCCTCCAGGCACAGCGGGATCAGCTCTTCTTCGTCTTCACGCGTCACCAGGTTGTATTGGCTTTGCAACGAAATAAACGGCGCCAGGCGGTGCTGACGTTGAAAGGCCAGCATTTTCATCAGGCGCCAGGCATGCAGTGAAGACGCGCCGAGATAGCGGATCTTGCCCGCCCGCACCAGGCCATCGAGGGTGTCGGCGGTTTCTTCGATCGGCGTTTCGGTGTCGAAGCGGTGCAGCACGAACAGATCGAGGTAATCCGTTCCCAGCCGCTGCAAGGAGGCATCAATGCTGTGCAGCAGGTGCTTGCGCGACAGCCCTCGGCTGTTCGGCTGCGCGTCCATCGGAAAGTAGGCTTTGGTGGCGATCACCACGTCTTCACGACGGGCGAACGCCTTCAGCGCACGGCCGAGAATGCGCTCGCTTTCCCCACCGGAGTAAATGTTGGCGGTATCGAAAAAGTTGATGCCCGCTTCCAGCGCCTCGCGGATAAAGGGGCGCGCTTGCTCTTCTTTCAGCACCCAGGGCCGCCAGGCCGGATCGCCGTAGGTCATGCCGCCCAGGCAGAGGCGGGACACCTGCAGGCCGCTGTCGCCAAGCCGAACGTAGTTCATGGCGTCGTCTCCTCAGCGCATGCCGGCGATGGTGTAACCGCCGTCCACCAGCAGGCTTTGGCCGGTGATGAAGCGGGCTTCGTCCGTCGCCAGCCACATAGCCACATCGCCGATGTCTTCCGATTCGCCCAGGCGGCCGGCGGGCGTGTGGGCGATAAAGGGCGCGAACGCCGCGCTGTCGGCCACGCTGCCGCGCGCCATCGGCGTGTCGATGATGCCGGGGTTGATGTTGTTGACGCGGATGCCCTGGCCGCTGTATTCGAGCGCCACCGCGCGGATCATTGCATCGAGCGCGCCTTTGCTGGCGGAGTAGCTGGATGAACCGGCCAGCGCGCCGTGGGTCAGCCAAGAGGAGGTGTTAACGATCACGCCGCCCGAGCGCTGTGCCAGAAAGGTTTCAATCTCGTATTTCATCGCCAGCCAGACGCCTCTGAGGTTAATGGCGATCACCCGGTCAAAATCCTCGCTGCTCTGTTCGGTGATGGGGGCGAAGTTGCCGATGATGCCGGCGTTGTTGAAGGCGACGTCGAGCCGGCCGTAGTGGGCGGTCACCGTGGCGAGCAGCCTGCGGATGTCGTTTTCCTGGGAGACGTCGGCCACGATGGGCAGGGCGTCGCCGCCGGCGAGCGCGATGTCGCGCGCCGTGGCTTCGATTTCCGCCGCGCGTCGGCCGGCCAGCGCCACTTTGGCGCCTTCGCGGGCATAGGCCAGCGCGGCGGCGCGGCCTATGCCTGTGCCGCCGCCGCTCACCAGCACGACTTTGTCCGCCAGACGGCGCGGCGTTTCATGAGTTGGAGCTGTAGCATTAATCATCGCATCGATACCTGGTAATGGGTTCGATCGTAATGCTATGTTGTTAGATAACGGATAACTATCCGCTAAAAATTCATCTCACTATTAGATAATTTATATTAATAGCATGAAGAAACCCGAATTGTCCGGCCTGGCGGCCTTCGTGGCTATCGCCAGTGAACGCAGCTTCCGCCGCGCTGCCGCCCGACTGGGCGTGACGCCGCCGACGTTGACCCACACCCTGCGCGAACTGGAAGCGCAGGTGGGCATTCGCCTGCTGAACCGCACCACCCGCAACGTTTCGCCGACGGAGGCCGGTGAGCACCTGTTGACGCAGCTGGTGCCGGCCTTTACCGACATCGACGCCGCGCTGGAGAGCCTGAATGCGTTTCGCGAAGGGCCGCGCGGCCTGGTGCGCATCAACGCGCCGCGTTCGGCGATCGATCTCGCCATCGTGCCGCATCTGGGGCGGTTGGCCAGCGAGTACTCCGGCATTACGCTTGAGGTGGTGGCGGACGAAGGGTTTGCCAACATCGTCGAGCAAGGCTTTGACGCCGGTATTCGGCTCGGCGAGGATCTGCACAACGATATGCGCGCGGTGCGCCTGACGCCGGATCTGCGTTTTGCCATCGTCGCCACGCCGGACTATTTTCAACGGCACGGCGAACCGACGCACCCGCAGGATTTGCTGCAGCACCGCTGCATCGGTTGGCGCAAGGCCTCTTCGGGCGAGCGCTACAAGTGGGCGTTTCAGCAGGGCGAGCAGCGATTTACCGTGGCGGTCAACAGCCCGCTGATCGTGGATGACGCCAGGCTGCTGCTGCAGGCGGCGCTGGCGCACGTCGGCATCGCCTTCGCCATCGAACAGGAGGTGGCAGAACACCTCGCGAGCGGGCGGCTGCGGCGAGTGTTGGCCGACTGGTGCGCGCCGTTTCCCGGTTTTTACCTCTATTACCCCAACCGCAGGAACCATTCCGTGGCGCTGGCCACGGTGATCGAGTTGCTGCGTCTGCCCACCTAATCCTCTTCGCCTACCATCGCGTTCGGAGAGCAGCAGGCGAATCAAGCTTGAACTATTTTTATTCCCTTTTCGTTTGTTCAGACGCAAATAAACCCTTAAATTCTCGGCGTGTTTATAACTGTCTGTTTATAATTGTTATTTGAGTATTTATTACGAATATTCTGAGTTTATATCGGTTATTTGAGAGCCCGGTCACACTATTTTTTTATGCGAAATGTGAAGGGGGTCAAGCCATCAGGTCAAGGAGAGACGGTTATTCTCTCCCCTGGCTTACCGATCCGTTTTTCATGCTCCGTATACTGTCTGCAACCAGGGCAACGTGACGGAAATTTTCATAAGGAATGTGCGTGAAGCAATCGTGATTGCATCTGGCATACAAATAACACGGGGTTTTTTTGATTATCTGAGGTGCTTGGTATGGAAAAGAAAAAAATCTATCTGTTTTGTTCTGCCGGTATGTCCACTTCCCTGTTGGTATCAAAAATGAAGGCGCAGGCCGAGAAATACGAAGTACCGGTGATCATCGCCGCCTATCCGGAGGCGCTGGCCGCGGAGAAAGGCGTTGAAGCGGATCTGATCCTGCTGGGGCCGCAGATCGCCTACACCTTGCCGGAAGTGCAAAAACAGCTGCCCAACAAACCTGTTGAAGTCATCGATCCGCTGCTGTACGGCAAGGTCGATGGGCTGGGCGTGCTGAAGGCCGCGGTGGCCGCTATCAAGAAAGCC
This sequence comes from Serratia sp. TSO36, assembly GCF_057808395.1. Taxonomy (NCBI): domain Bacteria; kingdom Pseudomonadati; phylum Pseudomonadota; class Gammaproteobacteria; order Enterobacterales; family Yersiniaceae; genus Serratia; species Serratia sp. TSO36. The sequence goes on from NZ_JBJZOU010000006.1 coordinate 322,433, forward strand.
AACCAATAACAGGAGGCCGCCGTGAATACCCTCATTGCCTCGCTCGAGAAGGTTATCCTGCCTTTCGCCGTAAAAATCGGCAAGCAGCCCCACGTCAACGCCATCAAGAACGGCTTTATCCGCCTGATGCCGCTGACCTTGACCGGGGCGATGTTCGTGTTGATCAATAACGTGTTCCTGAGCTTCGGCGAAGGATCGTTCTTCTATTCGCTGGGCGTGCGCCTGGACGCCTCCACCATCGAGACGCTCAATAGCCTGAAGAGCATCGGCGGCAGCGTGTACAACGGCACGTTGGGGATCATGTCCCTGATGACGCCGTTCTTTATCAGCATGGCGTTGGCCGAAGAGCGCAAGGTCGATCCGCTCGCCTCGGCGCTGCTGGCGGTGGCGGCCTTTATGACCGTCACGCCGTTTAACGTCGGCGAGGCCTATGCGGTGGGCGCCAACTGGCTGGGCGGCGCCAACATCATTTCCGGTATGGTGATCGGGCTGGTGGTGGCCGAGATGTTTGCTTTCATCGTGCGGCGCAACTGGGTGATCAGCCTGCCGGACAGCGTGCCGGCTTCGGTGTCGCGCTCCTTCTCGGCGCTGATCCCCGGTTTCATCATCCTCTCCATCATGGGGCTGGTGGCGTTCGCGCTGGCGCATTGGGGCACCAACTTCCACCAGATCATCATGGACGGCATTTCGGCGCCGTTGGCCAAGATGGGCAGCGTGGTGGGCTGGGTGTACGTGCTGTTCTCCTCGCTGCTGTGGTTCTTTGGGGTGCACGGCTCCATGGCGCTGGCGGCGCTGGACAGCGGCATCATGACGCCGTTTGCACTCGAAAACGTGGAGCTGTACAACAAATACGGTTCGGTCGAAGCGGCGGTGGCCGCCGGGAAAGAGTTCCACATGTGGGCGAAGCCGTTTGTCGACTCCTACATCTACCTCGGCGGCACCGGCTCGACGCTGGGCCTGATCATCGCCATCTTCATCGCCTCGCGCCGCGAGGATTACCGCCAGGTCGCCAAGCTGGCGACGCCGTCCGGCATTTTCCAGATCAACGAACCGATTCTGTTCGGCCTGCCGGTGATCATGAACCCGGTGATGTTCATTCCGTTCATCCTGGTGCAGCCGGTGCTGACCATTATCACTTCACTGGCTTATTACTCCGGGCTGATCCCGCCTATCACCAACATCGCGCCCTGGACCATGCCGGTCGGCCTGGGGGCGTTCTTCAACACCAACGGCAGCATCATGGCCATGTTGTTGAGCCTGTTTAACCTGGCGGTCGCCACCGTGATTTATCTGCCGTTCGTGGCGATCTCCAACAAGGCGCAGAGCCAGATCGACGCGGCGACGGAAAGCGAAGAAGACATCGCCAAGGCGCTGAAATTCTAACTGTGGAACGGGGCGGCGCGGCCGCCCCGTGAGGGACGCGAGTATGGAATATCAATTTGCCGACGGGTTCTGGTGGGGGAGCGCCACCTCCGCGCCGCAGTCTGAAGGGGCGGCCGCGCGGGACGGCAAGAGCCGCAACATCTTCGACTATTGGTTCGAGATCGCGCCCGAGCGCTTTCACTATCGGGTGGGGCCGGCCGAGGCATCGACCTTTTACGACCATTTCCGCACCGATATCGAGCTGCTCAAAACGCTGGGCCACAATACCTTCAGAACGTCTATCTCGTGGTCGCGGCTGATCCCGGACGGTGACGGCGAGGTGAACCCGCAGGCGGTGGCGTTCTATAACGCGATGATCGACGAGCTGCTGGCGCAGGGCATCACCCCGTTTATCAATCTCTACCACTTCGATATGCCGCTGTGCATGCAGCAGCGCGGCGGCTGGGAAAGCCGAGCGGTGGTCGAAGCCTATGCGCGTTACGCCGATATCTGCTTCGGCCTGTTTGGCGATCGGGTCACCCACTGGTTCACCTTCAACGAGCCGATCGTGCCGGTGGAGGCCGGTTACCTGAATGACCTGCATTACCCTTGCGTGGTGGACTTCAAACGGGCGGTCACCGTGGCGTATCACAGCGTACTGGCGCACGCCATGGCGGTGCAGCGTTTCAGAGCGCGGGAGCTGCCGGGGAGCATCGGCATCATTCTGAATCTGAGCCCGACCTATCCGCGTTCCGACGCGCCGGAGGATCGGCAGGCCGCGCACGACGCCGATCTGCTGCTCAACCGCAGTTTCCTCGATCCGGTCGCCAAAGGGCGTTATCCGGCGGCGTTGCTGCAGCTGCTGGAGCAGCATGGGCTGATGCCCCACTGCGAGCCGCAGGATGCGCCGCTGATTGAAGGCGGCATGGTGGACATCCTCGGTGTCAACTACTACCAGCCGCGCAGGGTGCAGGCGAAAGAGGGGCGTCGTGCCGAGGGGCCGATCGCATCGCCGGAGGATTTGTTCAGTTACTATGCAATGCCGGGCCGCAAAATCAATCCGCACCGCGGCTGGGAGATCTACGAAAAGGGGCTGTACGACATCCTGATGGATCTGAAAGAGAACTACGGCAATCTACCTTGTTATATTTCGGAAAACGGCATGGGCGTTGAGGGCGAAGAGGCGTTTATCGGCGCCGATGGGCGGGTGGAGGACGATTACCGCATCGACTTTATTCGCGAGCACCTGAAATGGCTGCACCGCGCGCTGGCGGAAGGCTCGCAGTGCAAAGGCTATCATCTGTGGACCTTTATCGACTGCTGGTCCTGGCTGAACGCCTACAAGAATCGTTATGGGCTGGTGCGGCTGAATCGGGCGGATCAGCGCCGCACCATCAAGAAAAGCGGCTACTGGTTTGCCGAGGCGGCCAGACGCAACGGATTTGACTAACGGGAGGCCGGCGCCGTGTCCGACAACCGAATTTCGCTGAGTGCCAACGACGTGAAGCTGATTCGCGAGCAGGATTTTTTTAACTGCAAAGATTTTCACCTGTTTATCTACAACAAGGTGGAAAGCGCCACCGGGCTGCATCAGCACGACTATTACGAGTTCACCATCGTGCTGAGCGGCAAATGCTATCAGGAGATCAACGGCAAGCGGGTGCTGCTGGAGCGCGGGGATTTCGTCTTTATCCCCATCGGCTCCTACCACCAGAGCTTTTACGAGTTCGGCGCGACGAAAATCTTCAACGTGGCGGTCAGCAAAGCGTTCTTTGAAGAGCACTATTTGCAGCAGCTGCCGCGCTGCTTCGTCGCCTCGCAGGCCTACAGCCTGAGAAACGAGTTTTTGGCCTATATCGAATCGGTGGTGAGTTCGCCGCAGTTTCGCGAGGACGACTTCGCCGAATTTCTCGAAACGCTGACCTTCTATGTGATCAGCCGTATTCGTCACCATAAAGAAGAAAACGATGGCGGCGATGATATCCCGCAGTGGCTGAAGAACACCCTGGCCGGCATGCATGACAAGGCGATGTTCGGTGAAAGGGCGTTGGCTAACATGGTGGCGCTGTCGGGGAAAACCCAGGAGTATCTGACCCGGGCGATGCGGCGTTACTACCACAAGACGCCGATGCAGGTGATCAATGAGATCCGCATCAACTTCGCCAAGACGCAGCTGGAGGTCACCAACTATTCGGTTTCCGATATCGCCTTCGATTCCGGCTATGGCGATGTCAGCCTGTTCATTAAAAACTTCAAGCGGCTCACCGATGTGACCCCAGGCAACTACCGAAAAAAGTGCTACGGCCCTCTTTAGGGCCGCTCCCGATCAGTATCAACGCCGATATGCCGATGAGCTTCAGGCCGCCGGCCGGTTAATCATTCGATTTTTACCTTAGCGAAGGGGAATGCCGCGCCGGTCGGTCGGGCTTCCCTTGCCAAAAATTCATCCCGCGGGAGCCACTATGGAAAAACTACTGATCGTGAATGCCGATGACTTCGGCCTGAGCAAGGGGCAAAACTACGGTGTTATCGAGGCGTATCAGCATGGCGTCGTTTCCTCTACCACGGCGATGGTGAACGGCGGCGGCGCACAGCACGCGGCGGCGCTCAGCCGGCAATATCCGGGGTTACCGATCGGGCTGCATTTCGTTTTAACCCATGGCAGGCCGCTGGGCGCCATGCCTTCGCTGGTCAACGAGCATGGCGAATTGGGTAAATGGCTGTGGCGCCGCGCCGAGGCCGGCGAGCTGCAGCTGGACGAGATCCAGGAGGAGCTGCAGCGCCAGTTCGCACGGTTTGTGACGCTGTTCGGCAGGCCGCCGACGCACATCGACAGCCACCACCATGTACATATGCAGCCGCAGATTTACCCGCTGGTGGAGGCGTTTGCGCAGGCGCAGGGTCTGCCGCTGCGCCTCGATCGCGAAGAGGCGAAACGGCGCGATATTGCGTTGCAGACGCCCTGCAGCACCGACGCGTTTGACGCGGGATTCTACGGCGAAACGATTTCCGAAGCCTTGTTCCTGCAGCGGTTGGCGCGCGCTGACGAGCTGGGCGCCGAGTCATTGGAAATGATGTGCCACCCGGCGTTCCTCGACGCGACGATCCTGCAGAGCAAATACTGCCACCCGCGCCTCGTCGAGCTGGATGTGTTGACCGCGCCGACGCTGAAAGCGGCGATCGCCGAACGCGGTTTTCTGCTGGGCTCTTTCCTGGATCTGTAGCTCCGCGCCGTTTACAGCATGGCGTGCGCCTTTTTCAGGCCGGTGTCCTCTTGCGGATCGGCGCCCTGAGGCAAGGGCTCCGCTTCCTGTTCTTCAGGCTGCGGCTCGTCGACATCAGGCGCCGCTTCCGGCGGCGGCATGGTGTCGTGAATGATCTGCTCATCGAAGGTCGGATTGAGCGCCGGCGACAGCGGCGAGCTGGCGAGGCTGTCCGGCAGCGGAATGTGCGGCACCGGCGCGTCCTGCGCCAGATGCGGCTCCTCCGCTTTCGCCGTGCGGCTGAGGGCCGCCAGCAGCACGCCGCACAGGGCGAAGAAGGCGTACAGGATATTGCCGCCAAGCGGCTCGATCAGCGCGCCGACCGCCAGCGGCCCGATGCTGGCACCGACGCCGAACGCCATCAGCAGGCAGGCGGCCAGCGAGACGCGGCGCTCCGGCTCGATCAGATCGTTGGCCAATGCCACCACCAGCGGGTAGAGCGTAAACTGCAGCATGCTGACGACGAACCCCACCGCCAGCAGCAGCGGGAAATCGATGTGCGGCAGCAGCGCCAGCGGCAGCGCCGCCACGATCAGAAAAATGGCGTTGAGGCGCATCAGTAAGGGGCGGTTATAGCGATCCGACAGCCAACTGAGCGGGAATTGCGCCACCAGCCCGGCGAAGATGGCCAGCGCCATGAACAGGCCGGTTTGCTGCGTGGTTAAGGATTGCAGGCTGGCGTAGACCGGCGCCAGGCCGTAAAACGAACCTACCACCATGCCGATCACCAGCGTGGTGGCCAGCACCTTGGGAATGGCGCCGACAAAGTAACGCAGTTCCATCGGCGCCGGCGACATGTGGCGCGCATTGGTGCGGGTGGTGAGAGCGATCGGCACCAGGCAGAGCGCGAAGCACAGTGCGATCACCAGCAGCGTGGCGATGCCCAGATTGCTTTGCAGCATCAGCACGATCTGGCCCAGCGACATGCCGAGATAGGTCGCCGCCATATAGAAACCGAACACCATGCCGCGCTGGTTGGATTCCGCCTGGTCGTTCAGCCAGCTTTCCAGCACCATGAACTGACACATCATGCACAGCCCGATTACCAGGCGCAGCGCAACCCAGGCGGGAATGAACGCCGTCAGGCCGTGCCCCAGCACCGCGGCGGTAATGATGCCGGCGCAGGCCACGTAGGCGCGGATATGCCCGACGCGGGCGATGAGAAAGTGGCCGACCTTGCCGCCGATCACCAACCCGATGTAGTTGGCGGCGATGATGGCGCCGATCAGCGCGCTGCTGACGTGGATGGAGGCCAGCCGCAGCGAGACGTAGGTGGTGAGCAGGCCCGAGCCCAACAGCAGCAGCAGGGTGGTGGTGTACAACGGCAAGAATACGCCCAACGTTTTTTTCACGCTATCGTCCTAATCTCTTCTGGTGCGCCCTGAGGCCGCCGCCGCAGCGTGCCGCCTCCGTGATGTTCCTTGTGCTAGTGCGCCGCCGCTCGCTGGGGCGCTTCTTTTGATACTAGCAGCTTGGCCGGGCGCTTAAAACCGCACCTCCTGCGAGGCGCTGCGCATTTCTGCGCGCCAGCCGTCGCGCCGCCTTGATAAATGCTACTATCGGGCGCATATACCTGAATTCGCGAGGGAGGGGTTATGAGTGAAAACCAACTGCGCCGGCTCAGCGTGCTGGCGGGGGAAAAACTGAAGGCTCAGGGCCGCTGGATCACCTGCGCGGAATCCTGCACCGGCGGCGGCATCGCTAAGGCCATTACCGATATCGCGGGGAGCTCCGCCTATTTCGATCGCGGTTTCGTCACCTACAGCAATGCGGCGAAGCACGACCTGCTGGGGGTGAGCGAAGCCACGTTGGCGGCGCACGGCGCGGTCAGCGAAGAGGTGGTGCGCGAGATGGCGATAGGGGCGCTGCGTGCGGCGCGGGCCGATCTGGCGCTCTCGGTAAGCGGCATCGCCGGCCCGGACGGCGGCAGCGCGGAAAAACCGGTCGGCACCGTGTGGTTCGGCTTCGCCGGCAGCGATGGCCGGGGGCTGTCGCGCAAGATGCAATTCGAGGGCGATCGCGATGCGGTGCGGCTGCAGGCGACGATTTTCGCGCTGCAAACCGCCATCGACGAATTTTTGTAAATTAGGCTTGATACTGTATGACCATACAGTATAATTAGTGACATTTCCTGCACAACATACATTCAGTGGCAGTGTGGGGTAACACCGGCATTGCGAAACGAAGGAGCAAAAATGGCTATTGATGAGAACAAGCAAAAGGCGTTAGCTGCGGCACTGGGCCAGATTGAGAAACAGTTCGGCAAAGGCTCCATCATGCGCCTGGGTGAAGACCGCTCCATGGACGTGGAAACGATCTCCACCGGCTCACTGTCACTCGATATCGCTCTGGGCGCCGGCGGCCTGCCGATGGGCCGCATCGTCGAAATTTACGGCCCGGAATCATCCGGTAAAACCACCCTGACGCTGCAGGTGATCGCCGCTGCGCAGCGTGAAGGCAAAACCTGTGCGTTCATCGACGCCGAGCACGCGCTGGATCCTATCTATGCGAAAAAGCTGGGCGTCGATATCGACAACCTGCTGTGCTCCCAGCCGGACACCGGCGAGCAGGCGCTGGAAATCTGTGATGCGCTGACCCGCTCCGGCGCGGTTGACGTCATCATCGTCGACTCCGTGGCGGCACTGACGCCGAAGGCGGAAATCGAAGGTGAAATCGGCGATTCGCACATGGGCTTGGCGGCGCGCATGATGAGCCAGGCGATGCGTAAGCTGGCCGGCAACTTGAAAAACGCCAATACCCTGCTGATCTTCATCAACCAGATCCGTATGAAAATTGGTGTGATGTTCGGCAACCCGGAAACCACGACCGGCGGTAACGCCCTGAAGTTCTACGCTTCGGTGCGTCTGGATATCCGCCGCATCGGCGCCATTAAAGAGGGCGACGAAGTGGTGGGCAGCGAAACCCGCGTGAAAGTGGTGAAGAACAAAATCGCTGCGCCGTTCAAACAGGCTGAATTCCAAATCATGTACGGCGAAGGCATCAACAGCCGTGGTGAGCTGGTCGATCTGGGCGTGAAGCACAAGATGATCGAAAAAGCCGGCGCCTGGTACAGCTATAACGGCGAGAAAATCGGTCAGGGCAAGGCGAATGCCTGTAACTTCCTGAAAGAAAATCCGGCTATCGCCGCCGAGCTGGATAAGAAGCTGCGTGACCTGCTGCTGCACAGCGGCGGTGAGCTGGTGGCCGCTTCCGGTGACGACTTCGAAGACGACGAAGCGGAAACCAGCGAGCAGTTCTAATCGCTGAAGATATGCGTCGCCGTTCGTGTGGCGCATATCCCCTGAATTCAGGCTTGAATGATGAATGACTTGCTAAGCCGCGCCATGCGCCTGCTGTCGCAACGCGATCATAGTGAAGCTGAACTGCGCCGCAAACTTGCGGCGCAGCCATTTGTGGCGAAAGCCCGTTTTGGCGGCAAGGGGCCACATGCGCCGGCATTACCGCCGGGGGCTGAAGAACCGGTGGATCCTGCGCTGATCGAGCAGGTTATTGCCTACTGTTACCAGCATAATTGGCTAGACGATAAGCGTTTCGCTCACAGCTACATCGGCAGCCGCAGCCGCAAAGGTTACGGCGCGCAGCGCATCCGCAGCGAACTGATGCAAAAGGGCGTCGACAAAGCGCTGGTGCAGGATGCGCTGGCGGAATGCGATATCGACTGGTGCGAACAGGCAAAACAGGTGGCGCAGCGAAAATTTGGCAATGTGTTGCCAACCGACTGGAAAGAGAAAGCCAAAGTGCAGCGTTATCTGCTCTATCGCGGCTTCTTCCAGGAAGAAATTCAGTCAATTTACCGTGATTTTGCGCAATGAGCGCACACGGGGTTTTACTTCCCTCTGAAGAAAATTTATCTTATCCCCACTTTTTGTTCGTGAGCTGGTTGTCATCGTCGGGATGACGCGTCACCGGCTCACGTGTCGTTATTCTAGCCTTTCCAGGAAAATTATGAGCAAGAGCACCGCTGAGATCCGTCAAGCGTTTCTCGATTTCTTTCATAGTAAGGGTCATCAGGTTGTAGCGAGCAGCTCCCTGGTGCCTAACAATGATCCGACATTGCTGTTTACCAATGCCGGCATGAACCAATTTAAGGATGTTTTCCTGGGGCTCGACAAACGCGCCTATTCCCGCGCCACCACCTCGCAGCGCTGCGTGCGCGCAGGCGGCAAGCATAACGACCTGGAAAACGTCGGTTATACCGCGCGTCACCACACCTTCTTTGAAATGCTGGGCAACTTCAGCTTCGGCGATTACTTCAAGCACGATGCGATCGGCTACGCATGGGAACTGCTGACCGGTGAAAACTGGTTCAACCTGCCGAAAGAGCGACTGTGGGTCACCGTGTATGAAACCGATGACGAAGCGTTCGACATCTGGCAGAAGCAAATCGGCGTACCGGCCGAGCGCATTATCCGCATCGGCGACAACAAGGGTGCGCCTTTCGCTTCCGATAACTTCTGGCAGATGGGCGACACCGGCCCATGCGGCCCGTGCACCGAGATTTTCTACGATCACGGCGATCACATCTGGGGCGGCCCTCCAGGCAGCCCGGAAGAAGACGGCGACCGCTACATCGAGATCTGGAACATCGTTTTCATGCAGTTCAACCGTCAGTCCGACGGCACCATGCTGCCGCTGCCGAAGCCTTCGGTGGATACCGGTATGGGGCTGGAGCGCATTGCGGCGGTGTTGCAGCATGTGAACTCCAACTATGAAATCGATCTGTTCCGTACCCTGATCGCCGCCGTGGCTAAAGTGACCGGCGCAACCGATCTGGACAATAAATCCCTGCGCGTTATCGCCGACCACATCCGTTCCTGCGCCTTCCTGGTGTCGGACGGCGTGATCCCGTCTAACGAAAACCGCGGCTATGTGCTGCGCCGCATCATTCGTCGCGCGATCCGCCATGGCAACATGCTGGGCGCGAAAGACACCTTCTTCTACAAGCTGGTGGCGCCGTTGATCGAAGTGATGGGTCCGGCGGCCGACGAACTGAAACGCCAGCAATCGCTGGTGGAGCAGGTGCTGAAAACCGAAGAAGAGCAGTTTGCCCGCACGCTGGAGCGTGGCTTGGCGCTGTTGGACGAAGAGCTGGCCAAGCTGCAGGGCGATACCCTGGACGGCGAAACCGCTTTCCGTCTGTACGATACCTACGGTTTCCCGATCGATCTGACCGCTGACGTCTGCCGCGAGCGCGGTTTGAAAGTCGACGAAGCGGGCTTTGAAGACGCGATGGAAGCACAGCGCCGCCGTGCGCGCGAATCCAGCGGCTTTGGCGCCGACTATAACAGCCTGATCCGCGTGGATGGCAGCAGCCAGTTCAGCGGTTACGATCACGACGAGCAGCAGGCGACGGTCATCGCGCTGTTCCGCGACGGCCAGCCGGTCGATCAGATCAACGCCGGCGAAGAGGCGGTGGTGGTGCTGGATGAGACGCCGTTCTATGGCGAATCCGGCGGCCAGGTCGGCGATAAAGGCGTGCTGAAAGCCGCCGGCGTTGAGTTTACGGTCAACGATACCCAGAAATACGGTCAGGCTATCGGCCATCAGGGCAAACTGGCGCAGGGTTCGCTGAAGCTGAACGATCGCGTGGACGCGCAGATCGACGCTGAGCGCCGCAACAGCATTCGTCTGAACCACTCCGCAACTCACCTGCTGCACGCCGCGCTGCGCCAAACGTTGGGCGACCACGTCGCGCAGAAAGGCTCGCTGGTTAACGACAAATACCTGCGTTTCGACTTCTCGCACTTCGAAGCGATGAAGCCGGAGCAAATCCGCGCGGTGGAAGATCTGGTGAACCAGCAGGTGCGTCGTAACCTGCCGGTGCAGACCGAGCTGATGGCCTTGGAAGATGCCAAAGAGAAGGGCGCGATGGCGCTGTTCGGCGAGAAGTACGATGACAACGTGCGCGTGTTGACCATGGGCGACTTCTCCACCGAGCTGTGCGGCGGCACCCACGCCAGCCGCACCGGCGATATCGGCCTGTTCCGCATTCTGAGCGAGTCGGGCACTGCGGCGGGGATCCGCCGTATTGAAGCGGTGACCGGCGCTGGCGCTATTGCTACGCTGCATCAGCAAAGCGATTTGTTGCAAGACGTTGCTCAGTTGGTCAAAGGCGACAGTAACACCCTGACCGATAAAGTGCGCTCGGTGCTCGATCGCACGCGCGCGCTGGAAAAAGAACTGCAGCAGTTGAAAGATCAGCAGGCGGCGCAGGAGAGCGCTTCGTTGTCCAGCCAGGCAAAAGTGGTTAACGGCGTGAAGCTGTTGGTCAGCCAGTTGGACAATGTCGAAGCCAAAATGCTGCGCACCATGGTAGATGACCTGAAAAATCAATTGGGTTCGGCCATCATCGTGTTGGCAACGACGGCTGATGACAAAGTCAGCCTGGTTGCTGGTGTGACCAAGGATCTGACTGACCGCGTGAAAGCCGGCGAGTTGATCGGCAACGTGGCGCAGCAGGTCGGCGGCAAGGGCGGTGGTCGCCCGGATATGGCGATGGCGGGGGGGACGGATATCAACGCCCTGCCAGCGGCGTTAAACAGCGTAGAAGCCTGGGTGGCCTCGAAGCTGTGAATATAAATAAATAGCACGCACAAACGCCATAATACTTTGTTGATTATGGCGTTTTCATACTGTGCTAACACAATTTAGTTACAATTGCGGGAACAAAGTTTTTCAGGTCGGCTAAACTTACCATTATCTGAGGTGGGACCAAGTCTGCTTACACTTATTGTGGGTTGCGCGGCTTACGTTTTCACCACATATGATGGATAATGACGGGGAAACTGAGAGACCCGACTCTTTTAATCTTTCAAGGAGCAAAGAATGTTAATTCTGACTCGTCGAGTTGGTGAAACCCTCATGATTGGCGATGAGGTTACGGTTACTGTGCTAGGGGTAAAAGGCAACCAGGTGCGTATTGGTGTGAACGCCCCCAAAGAGGTTTCGGTTCACCGTGAAGAAATCTATCAGCGCATTCAGGCAGAGAAGTCTCAGCAGACGACTTACTGATTCCGAAGCAGCGTCTCGTTGCCAGACGAGACGCTACTGCATCGTTTTACCCACTTCCTTCGCCCTCCCTCTTCTTTTTCGTGATTATTTTCCCGGTTAGTTTCCTGCTTTGTTGCTACAGACGCTGCGGTTGCCTGTTGATAAAACGCCCTTTTTGCCGTGAAATCGCCCATGTTGGGTGCGAATTGTGCAAACGCGCATGAGTTGGGAAAAATTGTTTGACTTAAAAGTCGGAGAAAGTAATATGTGCGCCACGCAGTGCCGATGAGCTTCTCTAAAGCGAGTTAGGCACAATTCGAAAGAAGCGTTTGGTGAGGTGGCCGAGAGGCTGAAGGCGCTCCCCTGCTAAGGGAGTATGCGGTCAAAAGCTGCATCCGGGGTTCGAATCCCCGCCTCACCGCCATTTGCATCCGTAGCTCAGCTGGATAGAGTACTCGGCTACGAACCGAGCGGTCGGAGGTTCGAATCCTCCCGGATGCACCATATTAGCCGTATGGTAGAGTTGGGAACAAAGTACCATAGGGTATCAAAGAATTACTGTGCATCCGTAGCTCAGCTGGATAGAGTACTCGGCTACGAACCGAGCGGTCGGAGGTTCGAATCCTCCCGGATGCACCATTCTTCACTTCCCGTACCGCGAAGAGAAATCTTCAGGCGGGCAGTAAAAAAGAAAGTGTCCCTTAGGGTGGATAACGTTGCTTCAGCAACGGCCCGCAGGGTGAGGCGCAAGCGCCGAATCATCCTCCCGGATGCACCATTCTTTAAGTCTGGCTTCATTAGCGAAGCAGGCAAGCAGTAAAAACAGTAATGCATCCGTAGCTCAGCTGGATAGAGTACTCGGCTACGAACCGAGCGGTCGGAGGTTCGAATCCTCCCGGATGCACCATCTAAGAGAAACCCGCTTCGGCGGGTTTTTCGCTTTTCAGCATTTAACCATTCTCTCTTCACCCCTGTCCTCCTTTGCGCCCGATAGGGCACAGCACATTCCGTTATGACGCAGTCAGCGACAACCCAACGGCTTTACGCTAAAGTAGTTCTCTTTCCTCAACGATCATGGAGTAACGATGTACGACCGCTATCAGGGTCTTATTTTCGACATGGACGGCACGATTCTGGACACCGAGCCAACGCACCGTAAAGCGTGGCGGGAAGTGCTGTCCCGTTATGGCATGACGTTTGATGAAGCGGCCATGGTGGCGCTGAGCGGTTCGCCGACCTGGCGCATCGCGCAGGCGATTATCGCCAGCCATCAGGCCGATCTCGATCCTCATCACCTGGCCGCGGAGAAAACCCGCGCGGTGGAAGCGATGCTGCTGGACAGCGTGCGTCCATTGCCGCTGATCGAGGTGGTGAAGTCCTATCATGGCCGCCGTCCGATGGCGGTCGGCACCGGCAGCGAGCACCGCATGGCGGAAATGCTGCTGCGTCATCTCGGCCTGTTCAACTGCTTCGACGCGATCGTCGGTGCGGACGACGTGCAGCGCCACAAACCGGAACCGGACACCTTCCTGCGCTGCGCCGAACTGATCGGCGTGCGGCCGGAAAAATGCGTGGTGTTTGAAGACGCTGATTTCGGCATTCAGGCGGCGAAAAGCGCCGGTATGGCGGTGGTAGACGTCCGTACGCTGTGAGTAGTACGCTAGCCGTAATATCGTTATTTGGCAGTAGCTTCCTCAGTGCGACGCTGCTGCCGGGAAATTCAGAAATCGTTCTGGTCGCCTTGCTGACCCAGAGTCGCGTCTCGCCGGAGTTGCTGGTGCTGGCCGCGACCCTGGGCAACACGCTGGGTGGCTTGACCAATGTCATTATCGGGCGCCTGTTACCGGCGTTGAAACCACAGCGGGGGCTGGCAACGGCGCTCGGGTGGCTGCAACGCTTCGGCCCGGCTGCGCTGTTGCTCAGCTGGGTGCCGGTGGTGGGCGATTTGTTGTGCGTGTTGGCAGGTTGGCTGCGCATGCCCTGGGGCTCTGTCGCGCTGTTTCTGTGTATCGGAAAGGCGCTGCGTTACATCGTTTTGGCTATGATAACGGTACAGGGCATCGCCTGGTGGCAGTAACCAAGTGAATATAACTCAATATTCTCTCGGGTGCGGATTCAGTATGCTTACGAGTTATTGTTTTTAGAAGCGGGAGGTCAATTTGATCCCGGACGTATCACAGGCGCTTTCTTGGTTGGAAGCCCATCCCCAGGCATTAAAAGGCATTCGTCGCGGCATCGAGCGTGAAACGCTGCGGGTCACGCCGAACGGCACCTTGGCGACCACCGGGCATCCGGAAAAGCTGGGTGCGGCATTGACGCACCACTGGATCACCACGGATTTCGCCGAAGCGCTGTTAGAGTTCATTACGCCGGTTGATGACAATATCGATCACCTGCTGACGTTCCTGCGCGATATTCATCGCTACGTGGCGCGCAATATCGGCGATGAGCGCATGTGGCCGCTCAGCATGCCGTGCTTTATCGAAGCTGAGCAGGATATCGAGCTGGCGCAGTTCGGCTCGTCGAACATCGGCCGCATGAAGACGCTGTACCGCGAAGGGTTGAAGAATCGCTACGGCGCGCTGATGCAGACCATTTCCGGCGTGCACTACAACTTCTCGCTGCCGCTGGAGTTTTGGCAGGCCTGGGCCGGCGTGCAGGACGCAGAAAGCGGTAAAGAGCAGATCTCGGCGGGCTATTTCCGCCTGATCCGCAACTATTATCGTTTCGGCTGGGTGATCCCGTATCTGTTCGGGGCATCGCCGGCCATTTGTTCTTCGTTCCTCAAGGGGCGCGAGACCAATCTGCCGTTCGAGCGCACCGAGCAGGGGATGTGCTACCTGCCGTACGCCACTTCGCTGCGCCTGAGCGACCTGGGTTATACCAACAAGTCGCAAAGCAATCTGGGCATCACCTTTAACGATCTGCACAGCTATGTGGCCGGTCTGAAACGGGCGATCGCGACGCCTTCCGAAGAGTTCGCCAAGCTGGGCGTGAAAGAGGGTGACCGTTACCTGCAGCTGAACAGCAACGTGCTGCAAATCGAGAACGAGCTGTATGCGCCGATCCGGCCGAAGCGCGTGACCCAAAGCGGCGAGACGCCGTCTGACGCGCTGCTGCGCGGTGGTATCGAATACATCGAAGTGCGTTCGCTGGACATCAACCCGTTCTCGCCGATCGGCGTGGATGCGGTGCAGGCGCGTTTCCTGGATCTGTTCCTGGTGTGGTGCGCGCTGGCCGATGCGCCGGAGATGAGCAGCGATGAACTGCTGTGCACGCGCAAGAACTGGAACCGGGTGATCCTGGAGGGCCGCAAGCCGGGCCAGACCATCGGCATCGGCTGTGGCGCCAGCCATGAACCGCTCGAAAAAGTGGGCAAGGCGTTGTTCGCCGATCTGCGTCGGGTAGCGGAAGTGTTGGACGGCGAAGCCGGCGATCGCCAATACCAGCAGGTGTGCGATGAGCTGGTCGCCGCGTTCGACGACCCTGAGCTGACCTTCTCCGCGCGCATCCTGAAAGCGATGCAAGCGGAAGGCACCGGGCGCGTCGGCCTGCAATTGGCGGAGCAATATCGCAAGATGCTGCTGGAAGAGCCGTTGGAAATCCTGAACGAGGCCGAGCTGGATAAAGAGCGGGAAGCCTCGTGGCAACGCCAACGCGACATAGAAGCCAATGATACGCTAAGCTTTGAAGCGTTCCTGAAGCAAAACGGCGGAAGCTGAAAAAGAAAAAGGCCACATCAATGTGGCCAAATATGCATCTCTGATGACAGGGATGATGATAACAAATGCGCGTCTTTCAGATACTGAGACTCGCAGGGTTGGAAAAGGTTTCCCGGTTAGGAAAAAAAGTTTCGAAATAAATGCTCTTTTACGAGGAGGTAGCGAAATGCCATTGCTGGATAGCTTTACCGTCGATCATACCCGTATGGCAGCCCCGGCTGTCCGCGTTGCGAAAACCATGAAGACGCCTCACGGCGATACCATCACGGTGTTTGATCTGCGCTTTTGCCGCCCGAACCTGGAAGTGATGCCCGAGCGCGGCATTCACACGCTGGAGCACCTGTTCGCCGGCTTTATGCGTGACCACCTGAACGGCCAGGGCGTGGAGATTATCGATATCTCCCCGATGGGCTGTCGTACCGGTTTCTACATGAGCCTGATCGGCGTGCCGGAAGAGCAGCGCGTAGCCGATGCGTGGAAAGCGGCGATGGCCGACGTGCTGAAAGTGACCGACCAGCGCAAAATCCCTGAGCTGAACGAATACCAGTGCGGCACTTACCATATGCACTCGCTGGAAGAAGCGCAGGAGATCGCCAAGCACATCCTGGATAACGACGTGGTGGTGAACCACAACGACGAGCTGGCGCTGCCGAAAGAGAAGCTGCAGGAACTGCATATCTAGCCGCGAGTTCCCGCAGAGAAAAAAAGACGCGATTTCGCGTCTTTTTTACGTTCTGGCCAGCGGTCAGTGATGGCCGACGCTGGACTGCAGCGAGGTGATCGGCGTGACCCGCACCTGTTTTATCATGTTGCCCTGCACGTCGAGAATGTCGATATCATAATGGCCGATACGCAACCGGGTGCCGATTTCGGGGATCTCTTCCAGCTCTTCGAGCAGCATGCCGTTGACGGTGCGCGCCTCGTTGGCCGGCAAGGTCCAGTTGAAGGCCTTGTTCAGCTCGCGCACGTTGGCGGTGCCGTCGATCAAGACCGAGCCGTCGCTTTGCGGCGTGACCTCTTCCGCCAGCGTGGGTGACATCGAGGTGGTGAAGTCGCCGACGATCTCCTCGAGGATATCCTCCACGGTGACCAGGCCCTGAATGTCGCCGTACTCGTCGACCACGATGCCGACCTTCTCTTTGTTGCGCTGGAACTTCACCAGCTGCACGTTGAGCGGCGTGCCTTCCGGCACGAAGTAAATCTCGTCGGCGGCGCGCAGCAGGTTCTCTTTGTTGAACTCTTTTTTCTCGGTCATCAGGCGGTAGGCTTCGCGCACGCGCAGCATGCCGATGGCGTCGTCCAGCGAACTGCGGTACAGCACGATGCGTCCGTGCGGCGAGTGGGTCAACTGGCGCATGATCGATTTCCAGTCGTCGTTGACGTCGATGCCGACGATCTCGGTGCGCGGCACCATGATGTCGTTAACCGTCACCTTTTCCAGATCCAGCACCGAGATCAGCATGTCCTGATTGCGCCGGGAGATTTGCGACTGGGATTCGCGCACGATGGTGCGCAGCTCATCCTTGCTGACGGCATCGCTGATGCGCACGTTGGTGCGAATGCCGAACAGGCGCAGCGTCATACTGGTAATGCCGTTGAGCAGCCAGACCAGCGGGAACATCACTTTTTGCAGCGGCGCCAGCAGAAAGCTGCTGGGGAAGGCGATGCGTTCCGGGTAGAGCGCGGCGAAGGTTTTCGGCAGCACTTCGGCGAACAGCAGCACGGCGAAGGTCAGTATGCCGGTGGCGATCGCCACGCCGAGGTCGCCATACAGCCGCATGCCGACGATGGTCGCCAGCGCCGAGGCGAGGATGTTGACCAGGTTGTTGCCGATCAGCACCAGGCCGATCAGCCGATCCGGTTTTTGCAGCAGCTTCTCCACACGGCGCGCCGAGCGATTGCCCTGTTTGGACAGGTGACGCAGGCGATAACGGTTGAGCGTCATCATGCCGGTTTCGGAGGCGGAGAAGTAAGCGGAGACCACGATCATGATCACCAGGATAATGATGAGGGTCCCCGTCGACACATGCTCCAATGCAGTATTCCTTATAGAGAGGGAAAGTTGAGGCGGCCGGCTTAGCGCACCATCACCTGCTGAATCAGACGGCTGCCGAAGTAGGCGAGCGTCAGCAGGAAGGCGCCGGCGAAGCTGAACCAGACGACGCGGCGGCCGCGCCAGCCTTCATGGTAATGGCCCCACAACAGCACGATATACACGAACCAGGCCATGATCGACAGCACGGCTTTGTGCACGTTCTCTTTGCTGAACAGATTATCCATGTACAGCAAACCGGTGCACAGAGTGAGCGTCAGCAGCACCACGCCGATCTGGGTGATATGGAACATCTTGCGCTCGATGCTCATCAGCGGCGGCATGTCGGCGCTAAAGGTCAACTTCTTGTTTTTTAGAAGGTAGTCGAGCCAGGCAAGCTGCAAAGCGTAGAGCGCGGCGATGATCAGGGTGGCGTAAGAGAACAGCGCCAGGCCGATATGCACCATCAATTCCGGGCTGGACTCCAGGTGAGTGATGAACTCGCCGGGCATGAAGCTGGCGAAGGCCAGATTGATCATCGCGAAGCTGTAGACGATCGGCAACAGGAACCAGCCGCGGTCGCGCGAGGCGACGAAGGTCATGACCGAACAGATGATCAGGCTGACGATCGAGCCAATGTTCAGCAGGCTGAGATTCTGCCCGGCGCTGACGTCGAAGATGCGCTGCTGCAGCGCGATGGCGTGGCAAATCAGCGCCACCACCGCCGAGACGAGGGCAAGCCGACGGTATGCGCTGTTCTTCCGCAACAAGCTGGGAATGATCAGTCCAAGGCTGAGCAGGTAGGCCATCAAAGCCACAATGGAGAAAACTGGCATAGCGTTTAATTTTGCTTCGGCGTGGTTAATTGGAGTGTCAGTATAACGTTGCGCGCGTTTCACTCCAACCTATCTCCAACGCTGAGGCAGAGATCCGCCGCGCTTCGTGTTATCATCGGCGCAATTGTGTCGCCGGAGCGGCCTGTCATCACACGTTGAGCATGAGACGATGTTTGAAAATTTAACCGATCGATTGTCGCGCACGTTGCGCAATATCAGCGGCCGCGGGCGGCTGACCGAAGAGAATATCAAGGAAACCCTGCGTGAAGTGCGTATGGCGTTGCTGGAAGCGGACGTCGCGCTGCCGGTGGTGCGCGACTTCATCAACCGCGTCAAAGAGAGCGCGGTCGGCCATGAAGTCAACAAGAGCCTGACGCCGGGGCAGGAGTTCGTCAAGATCGTCAAGGGCGAGCTGATCGCCGCGATGGGCGAAGTCAACACCGAGCTGAATCTGGCGGCCCAACCGCCGGCGGTGGTGCTGATGGCGGGCCTGCAGGGCGCCGGTAAAACCACCAGCGTCGGTAAGCTCGGCAAATTCCTGAAAGAAAAACAGAAGAAGAAAGTGTTGGTGGTTTCCGCGGACGTTTATCGCCCGGCGGCGATCAAACAGCTGGAAACGCTGGCGGAAGGCGTCGGCATCGATTTCTTCCCGTCTGACGTCAAAGAAAAACCGATCGACATCGTCAATCGCGCGCTGCAACAGGCCAAGCTGAAATTCTACGACGTACTGATCGTCGATACCGCCGGCCGCTTGCACGTTGACGAAGCGATGATGGACGAGATCAAGCAGGTGCACGCGGCGATCAAGCCGGTGGAAACCCTGTTCGTGGTCGACGCCATGACCGGCCAGGACGCCGCCAATACCGCCAAGGCGTTTAACGAAGCGCTGCCGCTGACCGGCGTGGTGCTGACCAAGGTCGACGGCGATGCGCGCGGCGGTGCCGCGCTGTCCATCCGCCACATTACCGGCAAGCCGATCAAATTCCTCGGCGTGGGCGAGAAGACCGAAGCGCTGGAGCCGTTCTACCCGGATCGCGTGGCATCGCGCATCCTGGGCATGGGCGACGTGCTGTCGCTGATCGAAGATATCGAAAGCAAGGTCGACCGCGAGCAGGCGGAGAAGTTGGCCAACAAGCTGAAGAAGGGCGACGGTTTCGATCTGACCGATTTCCTGGAGCAGCTCAAGCAGATGCGCAACATGGGCGGCATGGCCAACATGCTGAGCAAGCTGCCGGGCGCCGGCCAGCTGCCGGACAACGTCAAGTCGCAGATGGACGATAAAGTGCTGGTGCGCATGGAGGCGATCATCAACTCGATGACGCTGAAAGAGCGCGCCAAACCGGAAATCATCAAGGGCTCGCGCAAGCGCCGCATCGCGATGGGGGCCGGCATGCAGGTGCAGGACGTCAACCGCTTGCTGAAGCAGTTCGACGAAATGCAGCGTATGATGAAAAAGATGAAGAAAGGCGGTATGGCGAAGATGATGCGCGGCATGAAAGGTATGATGCCGCCGGGCTTCCCAGGCCGCTGATAGGCCTCCGCACGCCGAGTGCGGGCGCTTTCAGCATTCGCCGTTCGCGGTGAAAACCGCCCGAAATTTGACAGGCTGCAAAAGTTGTCCCCTGCGATCGACGCTTTAGATTGCTTTTTGCGCCAAAATGAGTAAAATTTTCGGGCTTTTTATATTGCAACCGGGCCCCGTCCCTCAATGGGGCCCGGCTGTTTTATTAACTAAAGAGGATGTTATGGTAACAATTCGTTTGGCACGTGGCGGCGCTAAAAAGCGTCCGTTCTATCAAGTAGTAGTGACCGACAGCCGCAACGCTCGTGATGGTCGTTTCATCGAGCGCGTAGGCTTCTTCAACCCGATCGCTTCCGGTCAGGCTGAAGCACTGCGTCTGGACCTGGACCGCATCGAGCACTGGGTCGGTCTGGGTGCAACCGTTTCTGATCGCGTTCACGCGCTGATCAAAGACGCTAAGAAAGCAGCTTAATCTGTCGCGGTGGTGGCAATGAGCAAGCAACTCAAACCGGTAGCGCCGATCGCGCCGATTGTACTCGGTAAAATGGGGTCCGCTTACGGCATTCGTGGTTGGCTCAGAGTGTTTTCATCCACCGAGAACGCCGAAAGCATTTTTGACTATCAGCCGTGGTTTATCCAGCAGGCGGGTCAGTGGCAGCATATCGAGTTGGAAGACTGGAAGCGCCACAGTCAGGATCTGATCATCAAGGTCAAAGGCATTGACGATCGGGACGCGGCGAATCTGCTGACTAATCGCGAGATTATGGTGGATTCCGATCAACTTCCTCCGCTGGAGGGTGACGATTACTACTGGAAAGACCTGATGGGCTGCCAGGTAGTCACCACCGCCGGCTACGAGCTGGGTAAAGTCATCGATATGATGGAAACCGGCTCGAACGATGTGATGGTTGTGAAAGCGAACCTGAAAGATGCGTTCGGCATGAAGGAGCGGTTGATTCCGTTTCTTCATGGGCAGGTTATCAAGAAAGTCGATCTCACTGCCCGCGTGATTGAGGCAGATTGGGATCCTGGTTTTTGACCCCCGGATCAAACGGTCGAAGCAAGTGGAATAACGGTAAGGGGATTGGCTTGTGTTCATCGGTATTGTAAGCCTGTTTCCTGAGATGTTCCGCGCTATCACCGATTACGGGGTGACTGGCCGGGCAGTAAAAAATGGCCTGCTGAGCGTGCAGTGTTGGAGTCCTCGCGACTTCACCTACGACCGGCATCGCACCGTGGACGATCGCCCTTACGGCGGCGGCCCGGGAATGCTGATGATGGTGCAACCTTTACGGGAAGCCATTCATGCGGCGAAAGCAGCGGCAGGCGAGGGAGCAAAGGTGATTTATCTGTCACCTCAGGGGCGCAAGCTGGATCAAACCGGCGTGTGCGAACTGGCGGCCAATCAGAAGATGATTCTGGTGTGCGGCCGCTACGAAGGGATAGACGAGCGCGTAATCCAAACCGAAATTGACGAAGAATGGTCAATCGGCGATTACGTTCTCAGCGGCGGGGAACTGCCGGCGATGACCCTGATTGATTCAGTCGCCCGTTTCATACCGGGTGTGCTGGGCCATCAGGCCTCAGCGGAGGAAGACTCCTTCGCCGACGGATTGCTGGACTGCCCGCACTATACCCGCCCAGAGGTGTTGGAAGGGATGGAAGTACCGCCGGTTCTGCTGTCGGGCAACCATGCCGAGATACGTCGCTGGCGCTTAAAGCAGTCGCTGGGCCGAACCTGGCTTAGAAGACCTGAACTTCTAGAAAGCCTAGCTCTGACTGACGAGCAAGCGGTGTTGCTGGCTGAGTTCCAACGGGAACATCAGGCCAGGCAACAGGACTATGAAGGAAACGTCTGACATCAGACGGGACCGATATATCAGTTTACCTAGGGTAAGAGACATATTATGAGCAACATTATTAAGCAACTTGAACAAGAGCAGATGAAACAAGACGTACCTGCATTCCGTCCGGGTGATTCCGTGGAAGTGAAGGTATGGGTCGTTGAAGGTAGCAAAAAACGTCTGCAGGCATTCGAGGGCGTGGTTATCGCTATCCGTAACCGCGGTCTGCACTCTGCATTCACTGTTCGTAAGATTTCCAACGGCGAAGGTGTTGAGCGCGTATTCCAGACTCACTCCCCAGTAATCGACAGCATTGCTGTGAAACGTCGTGGTGCCGTTCGTAAAGCTAAACTGTACTACCTGCGTGAGCGTACTGGTAAGGCTGCTCGTATCAAAGAGCGTCTGAACCGCGTTGGCTAACGCTGCATCCAAAAGTTAATAGTTATCAGGGGTTGGCATTATGCCAACCCCTTTTTTTATCTGAAAATCTATCACGTTGCATTTACGAGACTTAGTCGCCTGGCTGCGACATTAAAAAGCCTGCATCAGCAGGCTTTTTGCATTACAGCGCGGCGGCGCTTTGTTTATGCTGACTCTCCGGCGGGTGCGGCTGCGCCGGGACAATGTCATCGCCGGGTTTGACGATCACCCGCGCGACGGACTCGTGCGTGGCGAACGTGCAGCTGCAATTGATGTTGCGGCATTGATGGTAACGCTCTTTGGTCGACTCGCTCAGATAGCGGCTGGAGCGAGTGTGGGCCACGTGACCGCATAATGGACAGTGCATCATAAGAACCCCCTTGAACAAATTAAGTGAAATTGTTGTGGCATCACCCTTCGGCGAGCGAACTCGTCATGATGAGGCAATGCCCTGCAAGCACAGTGCGCGTTCCGTGGCGCGTCGCTGTTCCAGCCCTTTTTTTTTCTTTCCGTTTACGTAAATCCAGCGAGGCAACTGATCGCAGGCCTGCCGCCACTGACGCTGTTGCAGCAGCTCGACCAGCGTAGAGTGACAGGCTGCGCCGACGCCCACGTTGAAGGCGAAGGCGATCACCGCATCATAGGTTTGTTGCGAGAGCGTATGCGGTAGGCAAGCGGCCATGCCACGTTCGGTGCGGCGAACATCGTCGACCAAACCCACCGCGGCTTGCCGTTCATCGATCGTCTTGCCTGGGATGACGTCGGCAGTATGCCCAATGCCCTGCGTCCACACCCCGGCGCTGCACTGGTAAGGCGACAGGCGGCAACCTTCGAGATCGGCGATCAGCCTGAGACCGGCTTCTGAGGTTTGCAGCTCGCCAAATGACGGTAACAGCACCGCGATGGCCAAAACGGCGGCGACGCTGCAGCGCTTAACGATTGCACTCATCGTAAATTTTCCTCCGTGATGCCGCATTGCGCTCAATGGCCTTCAGGATCTGCAGGCTTTTACGTCGGTAGTACCAGTTCACCAGAAACGTGCCGATGCCTACCGCCGCACCGACTAAAAAGGCAATGTCCTGCGGAGAGAGCTTGCCGAGCCAGGCGAGAAACAGCGCCATGGCGTAGGTGATGAATGAGGTGATTTTCTCCATAACTTATGCTCGCTTTGTTTACAGCATCTCGGGAACTGTGGTGGCCATCGATGCATTACTGGTCGCTCACTATCGAAATCCATCATGCCCCGATGCCGTACAATAAGTACTGTATATGCATACAGTATTAAGCTATTTGCTAAAGTCGTCAATGGGTGGGATGAATATTTTTAGCAGATTGTGCAAAAGAGGGCGGCAGGCATAAAAAAGCCCATCGATGATGGGCTGCGAGAGATTCTGGAAGGGAGATTACAGGCCGTAGACCAGCGTGACCGAGGTGGTGGTGTCGGTGTTCTTCGGTGCCGAGGCCGGCGGTTTGCTGTTGTAGGTCACGGTGTAGGCTACGCGCAGTGAGAAGCGATCGTTGATCGCCACGTTCAACGCGCTTTCCGAGTTCAGCGTGGTTTCCTCGTTCGCCAGCGCGGAAACGCCCTGAATGAACTTGGTGTTGTCGGTCAGCTGATAGGAATAGTTGGCCGCACCGTAGGCCAGCCCTTTGGTCGAGCGGCCGCCGCCGTGGTATTCGTCATGGCGCACGCCGGGACCGAATTCCACCCGCAGGTCGCTGAGCGGCCCGTTGAGGAGTTGACGGCCGTAGCCGCCGGTCAGCGTGGAGCGTGAATCGTAACCGTTGAAACGGTCGCTTAGCCAGCTGGCTTGGCCGAACAGGTAGTTGCGGTCGGTCAGGTTATAGCGCGTACGGCCACCGGCCTGGTATTTTTCGGAGGAGCGCACGTTGGAGGAGGTGGTGTTGTTGGCCGCCCCCCACAGGCTGTACGCCGCGTCGCTGTTGAACCAGGTCATGTTGGTGTTGGCCAGCAGGGTGGAACTCTGCGAGTTGCCTGACTGGGCGTTGTAGCCCGCCTGCACGTTGCCTTCAAACGGTTTCTTGGCGGTGGCCGGATCGTCCATCGCGGTGAAAAGCGTATTGTCGGCGAGAGCTGAAACACTGGTGAAAGTCGTTAAGCAGCAAATATACAGCGGAAAAGCGCGACGAGCGCGAGAAGAGAGCATTTTGGATCCAGTTGTTAAGGGTGGTTATTGTTGATGACGGTCACATTATATCGGTTCATTTCGGCGACAAAAATAGCCGCCATTAGCTTAAGTTTTTAATTTTTATTCCTTATTTATTCGCTTTTCTTCTACTGAAATTCATCGCTTTCAGCAGCGCTTCGTGCTGAGTCTGGCGGATGCCTGTCTCAGCCCATTCGTTGGCGCTGAGGTGGGGGCGCGTCTTCCTTGTAAAATCAAATGTACATTTATGTTTACGATGTCCATCTACTGTCAGGCAAGCGGGTAGAGAGGCGCTGGCAATCCTTTTGTTTGCATATCTTATTAAATTTATTGTGTTTATTGTATTTATTGAAGTGCCTTTCCCAATGGTTTTTCTTAGGGGTGATTACGGTAATTTTTTATTTACGGAAATTGGATTGAAAACTTTACATTGCGTGATAAGGTAGAGCCCTGAAACGCTCAAGGTTCCACTTCAACGCATAACGCCAAACGACAGGAATAGCATCATGCAAAAAGACGCGCTCAATAACGTACACATCAGTGCAGAACAGGTTCTCATCACGCCGGAGGAGCTGAAGAACCAGTTCCCGCTCAGCGCCGACGACGAAAATGAAATCGCCACCGCGCGCAACACCATCGCCAACATTTTGCAGGGGCGCGATCATCGCCTGTTGGTAGTGTGCGGGCCTTGTTCGATCCACGATCCGGATGCGGCGCTGGACTACGCCCGTCGTTTGAAAACCCTGGCGGCTGACTTGAGCGATCAGCTGTATATCGTTATGCGCGTCTATTTTGAAAAACCCAGAACCACTGTCGGCTGGAAAGGTTTGATCAACGATCCGTACATGGACGGTTCGTTTGACGTTGAAGCAGGCTTGCATATCGCGCGTCGCCTGTTGCTGGATCTGGTGGGCATGGGCTTGCCGTTGGCTACCGAAGCATTAGATCCGAACAGCCCGCAGTACCTGGGGGACTTGTTCAGCTGGTCGGCGATCGGTGCGCGCACCACCGAGTCGCAGACCCACCGCGAAATGGCTTCCGGCCTGTCGATGCCGGTCGGCTTCAAAAACGGCACCGACGGCAGTCTGGGCACCGCCATCAACGCCATGCGCGCCGCCGCCATGCCGCACCGCTTCGTCGGCATCAACCAGGCGGGCCAGGTTTGCCTGCTGCAGACCCAGGGCAACCCGGACGGGCATGTGATCCTGCGCGGCGGTAAAACCCCGAACTACAGCGCCGAGCACGTTGCGGCCTGTGAAAAACAGATGCTCGAGGCGGGACTCCATCCGTCCTTGATGATAGATTGCAGCCATGGCAACTCGAATAAAGACTATCGCCGTCAGCCGGCGGTGGCCGAGTCCGTGGTGGAGCAGATTAAGGCGGGCAACCGTTCGATCACCGGCATCATGCTGGAGAGCCATCTGCATGAGGGCAACCAGTCTTCCGAGCAGCCGCGTGCAGACATGCGTTACGGTGTGTCCGTCACCGACGCCTGCATCAACTGGGAAAGCACGGAAACGCTGCTGCGTCATATGCATCAGGAACTCGGCGCTGCGCTGACGGCACGCACGGGAGAAAAGTAAGTTATGGTGGCAGAACTGACCGCGTTGCGCGATCAAATTGACGAGGTGGACAAAGCGCTGCTGGATCTGCTGGCGAAACGCCTGCATCTGGTAGCGGAAGTCGGCGAGGTGAAAAGCCGCCACGGTTTACCGGTTTATGTGCCGGAGCGCGAAGCGGCGATGCTGGCCTCGCGCCGTCAAGAGGCGGAAAACCTCGGCGTGCCGCCGGATTTGATCGAGGATGTCTTGCGCCGTGTGATGCGCGAATCGTACGTCAGCGAGAACGATAAAGGCTTTAAAACCCTGTGCCCGCAGCTGCGGCCGATCGTCATCATTGGCGGCAACGGCCAGATGGGCCGGCTGTTCAACCGTCTGCTGACGCTGTCGGGTTATCAGGTCAGGGTATTGGATCAGGAAGATTGGCCGCAGGCGGAACAGCTGTTGGCAGACGCCGGCATGGTGATCGTCAGCGTGCCGATCCATGTGACCGAACAGGTGATAAGCCGCCTGCCGCCGTTGCCCGACGACTGTATTCTGGTGGATTTGGCGTCGGTGAAGAACCGTCCGCTGCATGCGATGCTGGCGGTGCACAGTGGCCCGGTGGTGGGGTTGCACCCGATGTTCGGCCCGGACGTGGGCAGCGTGGCGAAGCAGGTAGTGGTTTACTGCGACGGCCGCCGGCCAGAGGCTTACCAGTGGTTGCTTGAACAGCTGCAGGTGTGGGGGGCGCGGCTGCACCGCATCAGTGCGGTCGAACACGATCAGAACATGGCGTTTATTCAGGCGCTGCGGCACTTTGCCACCTTCGCCTACGGGTTGCATCTGGCGGAAGAGAACGTGCAACTGGAGCAGTTGCTGGCGCTCTCTTCGCCGATCTACCGGCTGGAGCTGGCGATGGTTGGCCGCCTGTTTGCGCAGGATCCGCAGCTGTACGCCGACATTATCATGTCGTCGGAGGAAAACGTGGCGTTGATCAAACGTTACTACCAGCGCTTCGGCGAGGCGATCAAGCTGTTGGAGCACGGCGACAAACAGGCGTTTATCGATAGCTTCCGCAAGGTGGAGCACTGGTTTGGCGATTACGCCCAGCGCTTCCTGGTGGAAAGCCGCACGCTGTTACGGCAGGCTAACGACAGCCGGCAGTAAAATACCGGCGGTAAATAAAAATGAAGGGTTCGGCTTGGCCGAACCTTTTTTTATCGCGTCAGGATGGGTTGACCGGCACCACGGTGTCGCTCGGGTAACAGCCCAGCACCTTCAGCGAGCGGGTGATGGGCGCCAGATCGCGCAGCGCTTTTTGCATTGCGTCGCCACGCAGGTTGGCCTGCACATCGATGTAAAACATCTCTTCCCACGGATTGCCGTTGATCGGGCGTGACTCCAGTTTGGTCATGATGATGCCGTTGTCGCGCAATACCAGCAGCGCTTCGACCAGCGCGCCGGATTGCTGGCCGGTTGCCATGATCAGCGTGGTTTTGGCCGGCACCTGTTCGGAGACGTCGATCGCTTTACGCGCCAGGACGATAAAGCGGGTGATGTTCTGCTGTTGATTGGCGAGGTTGTGTTCCAGCACTTGCAGCCCGTACAGCGCGCCGCCGGCCTCGCTGCCCAGCGCCGCCACCTTCGGCGAATTCAACTTGGCGACTTTCTCCATTGCGGCGGCCGTGCTTTCGGTGTATTCGATTTTCCAGTGCGGGAATCGATTCAGGAACTGGCTGCACTGCTGGAACGGCTGCGGGTGGCTGTAGACGGTTTCAATCTGGCTCAAATCGCTGTCGCCGGCCACCAGAACACAGTGGTTGATCGGGTTGGTCAGTTCGCCGACGATCGACAGACTGGTGTGTTGCAGCAGGTCGTACACCTCATTAATCGAGCCGGAGCTGGTGTTCTCGATCGGCAGAATGGCGTAGTCCGCCTGGCCGGTTTCCACCTGGGCGAAGATATCCTGAAACTTCTGGCAGCCACATTCGATCAACCGATCGAAATGGCGGGCGGCGTATTGGCGCGCCGCCAGATGTGAATAAGAGCCTTTCGGGCCGAGAAAGGCGATGCGGGCGGAGTGTTGGCTGACGGGATTGAGCTGGTGCTGCAGCAGCGCCTGCTGGGTCAGGACGGAGTCTTCAATGATCAGTTGGAACAGGCGGGTGACGTAGAAACCGTCCAGGTCGTAAGGCTTGGCGGCGGCGATCAGCGCATCCAGCAGATCGCGCTCGCGCTCTTTGTCGCGGATCGGACGGTGAGAGTGCAGTTTGGTCTTGCCGACTTCGATCGCCAGTTCACGGCGTTCCGCCAGCAGGGCCAACAGTTTCAAATCCAGTGCGCTGATGCGCTCGCGCAGCACCAATAACGGGTTGTCAGTCATAATCAGCTTCCGCCTTCAGTTCTTATTCGTTGTATAACAGCCATAAAAAAAGCCTCCTGTTTCCAGGAGGCCTTGTTGTTCGTCTTCGCATTCTTTCTCACACGACGAAACGCCTCCCAGTCAGGGGAAGGTAAAAAAGAATGCGAAGAAAAACGGTGTGCGTGGCATGGTCTACCTAAGGTTAATGCGAACAGGTTTTAAAGTAACCGCTGGCTTTTACCCCGTCAACAAAAATACCCGACAAAAAACGCGCCCTCGGGCGCGTTTGATGCGGCAACCGCAGTCGGACGGTTATTCCTGTTCCTGCGTCACTTCCGGCACGATGTCTTTCACGCTGGCATTGCAGCGGCGCGCTTCGCCTTTGTGCTGCACCTTGTTCAGCTGGCGCTCCAGCTTGGCGATCAGCTCGTTAACGGCGGTATACATGTCATCATGTTTGGCGCTGGCGACCAGCGGGCCGTTCGGCGTGGTAATGGTAGCGTCGGCGACAAACCCCTGCGGTTCTTTGGATAAGACGATATGCGGGTTTATCAGCTGGGTCTGCCATTTTTCCAGTTTGGTGAGACGGTCTTCGACGTGATTGCGGATTGCGGGAGTGATATCCATTTGTTTGCTGGTAATGTTCAATGTCATATAACTTACCTCTCTGTCTTTCCGTCTTGGTGAACCCAGCATACCCCGCTTTTTGTTTAAATGCGTGATGTAAATCACGATTTTTTGTCACTTTTTGCAAAGTTAGTTCAATCTGTGATTCAGCATTTGAATTGGTTATCTAATGCTTGAGAGTTGCCGCCGGATGGCGCATTATCGATGAGTTGACCGGTGAGGAGCGCTAGCTAACACCGTGTTTTTACTTGTGTATTCTTCCAGTGAAAACCAGGTCCACGCCAATGAAAACGGCAGCCGAGGCTGCCGTTTTGTTTTTTTGCCGTTGCCGACGCGCGTTTATTGCGGGTTGGCGGCGATCACTTTGGCCACTTTGTCAGCCTGGCCGTTCAACTGCAGTTGCTTGTAGGCATTTTCCATCAGCGGCAACACGTCGTGCGTCGCTTTGGTATCCGGGAATTCACGCAACATCTGCTCGGCGCGATTAACGACCGCGACGTAAGCACCGCGTTTAGTGTAGTATTCCGCCACCGAAAGCTCATACTTGGCCAAGCGGTCTTTCAGATACACCAAACGCTTGTTGGCGTCGGTCGCGTATTGGCTGTTCGGGTATTGCTGAATCAACTGGCTGAAGTCGCGGAACGCAGCGCGAGCGTGCTGAGGATCGCGGTCCGAACGGTCAACACCGAAGAAGCCCTGCAGCGCGCTGTCATCGAGCGCCATGTCGGTCAGACCGCGCATGTACATCACGTAATCGATGTTCGGGTGCGTCGGGTTCAGGCGCATGAAGCGATCGATGGATGCCTGCGCCATCGGCAAGTCGGCGGCCTTATAGTAGGCGTAAATCAAATCCAGCTGGACCTGCTGGGAATACGGCCCGAAAGGATAGCGGTTATCTAACGCTTCGAGTTGCGTAATCGCGCCCTTGAAGTTACCGTCCTGCAGCTTTTGCTGCGCGGTGGCATAGATTTCCGAAGGTGGGTTGTCGGGAACCGCATCCTTGGATGTGGAGCAACCTGCCAGCGCCAGGCTCAACGTGGCTGCCGCCACCAGATATTTCATACGCGTCATGACGTTTTGATTATCCTCAGGGTGTTATTCCGGGAGACTGTCCGTTAAGCTCCCGACAAAGACCAGGTACAATAGCACATTATATTAAACGGCATCGCCGTGAAAACCCAACGTTAACGAAGAAGCTGCATATGGCACAACAAGTACAACTCACCGCAACGGTGGCCGAATCTCAACTCGGACAACGTTTAGATCAGGCTTTGGCCGAATTGTTCCCTGATTATTCACGATCTCGCATAAAAGAGTGGATCCTGGGCGATCGGGTGAAGGTCAATGGCAAAACGTCAAACAAACCGAAAGAGAAGGTGCTGGGCGGAGAGACGGTCGCCATCGATGCACAGATAGAAGAAGAGGCGCGTTGGGAGCCGCAGGATATCGCGTTGGATATCGTCTATGAAGACAGCGACATCCTGGTGATCAACAAGCCGCGCGATTTGGTGGTGCACCCTGGCGCCGGTAACCCGGACGGCACGGTGCTCAATGCGCTGCTGCATCACTACCCGGAAATCGCCGACGTGCCGCGCGCCGGCATCGTGCACCGTCTGGATAAAGACACCACCGGCCTGATGGTGGTGGCGAAAACCGTGCCGGCGCAAACCCGGCTGGTGGAAGCGCTGCAGGCGCGTGAAATCACCCGCGAATACGAAGCGGTGGCGATTGGCACCATGACCGCCGGCGGCACGGTAGAAGAGCCCATAGCGCGCCATTCCACCAAGCGTACCCACATGGCGGTGCACCCGATGGGTAAACCGGCGGTGACGCACTACCGCATCATGGAACACTTCCGCGCGCACACCCGTCTGCGTCTGCGCCTGGAAACCGGCCGTACTCACCAGATCCGCGTGCACATGGCTTACATCAGCCATCCGCTGGTGGGCGATCCGCTGTACGGCGGCCGTCCACGTCCGCCGAAGGGGGCTTCGGAAGCCTTCATCAACACGCTGCGCGGTTTTGACCGCCAGGCGCTGCACGCCACCATGCTGCGTTTGTACCATCCGATCAGCGGCATCCAGATGGAGTGGCATGCGCCGCTGCCGCAGGACATGGTCGATCTGATTAACGCGCTGAAGGCGGATACCGAAGAATTCAAAGATCAGATGGACTGGTAATGAACTCGCTCATTCTGCCCGACTGGCCATTGCCTCCCGGCGTTAAGGCCTGCAGCACCACGCGCGGCGGCGGCGTCAGCCTGCCGCCTTATGACTCGCTGAACCTCGGCGCCCACGTCGGTGACGAGGAGCAAGCGGTGAAGCGCAATCGGGAACGGTTGGTTACCGTCGCCGGCTTGCCGCAGATGCCGGTGTGGCTCGAGCAGGTGCACGGCACCCGCGTGGTGACGTTGACGGGGCAAACGCCCGCCGATCTGCGGGCGGATGCGGTGTACAGCAACGTGCCTGGGCAGGTGTGTGCCGTGATGACGGCGGATTGTCTGCCGGTGCTGTTCTGCTCGCAGAACGGCGATGAAGTGGCCGCCGCCCACGCCGGCTGGCGTGGGTTGTGCCACGGCGTGCTGGAACAAACCGTGGCGGCGTTCAGCGCCGCGCCGAGCCAGATCAGCGCCTGGCTGGGGCCGGCGATCGGCCTGCAGCAGTTTGAGGTCGGGCCGGAGGTGCGCGCTGCCTTTATCGCGGAAGACGCCGAAGCCGCGGCGGCGTTTACGCCGCACGGCGATAAGTTTTTGGCTAATATCTACTTGCTGGCTCGCCAACGTTTGTTGCGGGCAGGCGTGCAGGCCATCTACGGCGGCGACCGCTGCACGGTTAACGAAAAGAGTCATTTTTTCTCCTATCGACGCGATGGAATAACCGGACGTCTGGCAAGTTTAATCTGGCTGATATAACCTATTGAATTAGGACGATCCAACGACGCATGGCGTTGTACCGAAAATTTAGCGTCGAGATAACCTTGAAAATTTGAGGGATGACCTCATTTAATCTCCAGTAGCAATTTCGACCCATCTTGGAGGTGTTATGCGTCTGGATCGTCTTACCAACAAATTCCAGCTTGCCCTCGCCGATGCCCAGTCACTAGCCCTTGGGCACGACAACCAGTTTATTGAACCGCTACATCTGATGAGCGCCCTGCTCAATCAGGAAGGGGGCACGGTTCGTCCACTATTAACTTCCGCAGGTATCGATGCCGGGCGCGTGCGCACCGAGATCGAACAGGCGCTGTCCCGTTTGCCGCAGGTAGAAGGTACCGGTGGCGACGTTCAACCGTCCCACGAATTGGTGCGCGTCCTGAACCTGTGCGACAAACTGGCGCAGAAGCGCGCGGACAAATTCATTTCTTCCGAGCTGTTTGTGCTGGCGGTGCTGGAAGACCGCGGCTCGTTGACCGACTTGTTGAAAGCGGCCGGCGCAACGGCCGACAAAATCAGCAAAGCCATTGAACAGATGAGAGGCGGTGACAGCGTGGAAGACCAAGGCGCCGAAGACCAACGGCAAGCATTGAAGAAATACACGATCGATCTGACTGAACGCGCCGAGCAGGGCAAACTTGACCCGGTGATCGGCCGTGACGAAGAGATCCGTCGCACCATTCAGGTGCTGCAACGCCGTACCAAAAACAACCCGGTGCTGATCGGCGAACCTGGCGTGGGTAAAACCGCCATCGTCGAAGGCCTGGCGCAGCGCATCATCAACGGCGAAGTGCCGGAAGGGCTGAAGCACAAGCGCGTATTGTCCCTCGATATGGGCGCCTTGATCGCCGGCGCCAAATACCGCGGCGAGTTTGAAGAGCGTCTGAAAGGCGTGCTCAACGATCTGGCCAAGCAGGAAGGCAGCGTTATCCTGTTTATCGACGAACTGCACACCATGGTCGGCGCCGGTAAGGCGGATGGCGCGATGGATGCGGGCAACATGCTCAAGCCGGCGCTGGCGCGCGGCGAACTGCACTGCGTCGGTGCCACAACGCTGGATGAGTACCGCCAATATATAGAGAAAGACGCGGCGCTCGAACGTCGTTTCCAGAAAGTGTATGTGGCGGAGCCGAGCGTGGAAGACACCATCGCTATCCTGCGCGGCCTGAAAGAGCGTTACGAATTGCACCACCACGTGCAGATCACCGACCCGGCCATCGTGGCGGCGGCGACGCTTTCTCACCGTTATATCGCCGATCGTCAATTGCCGGACAAGGCTATCGACCTGATCGACGAAGCGGCATCCAGCATTCGCATGCAGATGGATTCCAAGCCGGAGTCGCTCGACAGGCTTGAACGCCGCATCATTCAGTTGAAGCTGGAACAGCAGGCGCTGAATAAAGAGTCTGACGACGCCAGCAAGAAACGCCTGGACATGCTCAGCGATGAGCTGGGGCAGAAAGAGCGCGAATATTCGGAGCTGGAAGAAGAGTGGAAAGCGGAAAAAGCCTCGCTCTCCGGCACCCAGAACATCAAGGCTGAACTCGAGCAGGCCAAAATCACCCTGGAGCAGGCGCGCCGCGTCGGCGATCTGGGGCGGATGTCGGAACTGCAATACGGCAAAATCCCTGAGCTGGAGAAACAGCTCGCCGCCGCCACGCAGGCCGAAGGCAAAAGCATGAAACTGCTGCGCAATCGGGTGACCGATGCGGAGATTGCCGAAGTGCTGGCGCGTGCCACCGGCATCCCGGTGGCCAGAATGCTGGAAGGCGAACGCGACAAACTGCTACGCCTGGAGCAAGAGCTGCATTCGCGGGTGATCGGCCAGGACGAAGCGGTCAGCGCGGTCTCTAATGCTATCCGCCGCAGCCGCGCCGGGTTGTCCGATCCTAACCGGCCGATCGGTTCGTTCCTGTTCCTCGGCCCGACCGGGGTGGGGAAAACCGAGCTCTGCAAGGCGCTGGCTTCGTTCCTGTTCGACAGCGACGACGCCATGGTGCGTATCGACATGTCCGAGTTTATGGAGAAACACTCCGTTTCGCGTCTGGTCGGCGCGCCTCCGGGCTATGTGGGTTATGAAGAGGGCGGCTATCTGACGGAAGCCGTGCGCCGCCGGCCTTACTCGGTGATTCTGCTGGATGAAGTCGAGAAAGCGCACCCGGACGTATTCAACATTCTGCTGCAGGTGTTGGATGACGGCCGACTGACCGATGGCCAGGGCCGTACCGTCGATTTCCGCAATACCGTGGTGATCATGACTTCCAACCTGGGCTCCGATCTGATCCAGGAGCACTTCGGTCAGATGAACTACGCGCAGATGAAAGAGTCGGTGATGGAGATGGTGAGTCACCACTTCCGTCCTGAGTTCATCAACCGTATCGACGAAGTGGTGGTGTTCCATCCGCTGGGCGAGAAACACATTGCTGCAATCGCCAAAATTCAGCTGTCGCGTTTGTACAAACGTTTGGAAGAACGCGGTTACGAAGTGACCATGACCGAACCGGCCCTGGCTTTGTTGAGCAAAACCGGTTACGACCCTGTGTATGGTGCGCGTCCGTTGAAACGCGCGATTCAGCAGGAGATCGAGAACCCGCTGGCGCAGCAAATCCTGTCCGGCAAGCTGATTCCCGGCAAGCTGGTGACGCTGGATGTGGAAAACGACCATATCGTTGCACGCCAATAACGACAATTAAGCGTCATGAAGATGAAAGGGAGCGGGTGACCGCTCCCTTTTCTTTATCTTCATTTGTCTCTATTTACAGGGTTTGCCGCTATTGCTGCGCTAAAACCGGTGTTTTTTGACTAATAAACATCCTAAAAAGGCATTTTGGGCGATTATTTGAGCGCTTGAAAAGTTTTTTGCATTTAGGGGTTGCGGCCTGCCGAGAACTCCCTATAATGCGCCTCCACTGACCGGGAACAACGACTGACAAGCCGCCGGGTCAGCGAGAAGATAGCGAAATAAACGCTTGACTCTCCGGGCTAAAAGCGTAATATACGCAGCCCGCGCCGATGAGTTTCTCGGCACTGCTCTTTAACAATTTATCAGACAATCTGTGTGGGCACTCCACAAGACGATATCCAGCATCTTCGGATGCAAAAAAATATCAAGTCTTGAAGAGTGACTAACTGAAGTAAAATTCATGCAGTAA